>NZ_OEZH01000059.1 GCF_900243075.1 Clostridioides difficile | reverse complement strand
CTATCCTATCTCTACATATAAGTTTCCCTATATGCTGACTATTTTAGCTACTAACTCATGACTAAAGTCACAAGTGTGCATAGCTATTTTTTAATCAAGGTTTCTTTGAGTAATCCCCATAAAAAACATATTTAGCTTTCCTATACTCTGCTTATTCATCGTAATCTCCCTTTTAACTTATATCCTTAAATCTTATTAATTGATATTATTTGTTTCTGCATTATTTATCTCTTCTTTTAAATCATTCAATCTATTTTTAAAGCTTTCTATCTGCTTGTCTGATAAATCAAGATATTCAGTTATCTTCCCTATATATTTAGGGCTTTTAGTATTTATTAATTTTAAAGCACTTTCCATAGATTTTTCTCTAAGCTCATAAGCTTTCTTTACATCATCTCTAGCATTACTCAATGTTTCTGTATATTCTTCCTTAGAAAGTTCTGGAATTTGCATGTTTTTATACTCTTTTACAACTTCCTTACACTTATCTCTAGCATTTGTAACATCTTTTTTTATACTAGATAACTTAGTTATGTTTTTTGCTAGATCTTTAGTGTAAGGTATACATTCTCTCATTGGAACTAAAGCTACTCTTTCTATATTATAAATTTCTTTCTTAAAAATTCCTATACTTTCTATATCTATTTTTTTTATATCTTCACTATTTTTTTCTTTACTTGTATAATTACTCTTTTCTTTTGTAATACTTTCTTGTTTTTCTGATTCGCCATTTACCGAAGCATTACTATTAGAATAATTATTTTCTTTTACATCATTACTTTCTTCTTTATTACTGTCTTTACTTTGTGTGTGTTTATCTTGTTTACTATTTAAGTCTTTATTATTTGATAACTCTTCATTGTTTTTCTTATTCTGTTTTAAATCAGTACTTTCTTTTTCTTTAAAGTTTGATACATACTTTTCATCATATGTCTCATCAGAAATATAATTGTGATAATACATAGATTCTTTTATTTTATTAAGCCCACTCATGTAAATATTACTTATCATTATTGTTGTAGCTAATACTACATAAATACTACTGTAGATACAAGACCTCTTAAAATTCTTGTAATTTCTGAATATCACTACTAAAGGAATAAGATATAAAAATATAAAAACTAATATCCACCTCATAAGTCGTGTCTCCTTTCTCAAAACCGAAATCCCTCAAATATTTATTTTTAATCATGTATCTTATAGTATTTACCAATTTATGTTTTTTAATCGTGAACTTTTATTAAATTAAATTCTGTATAGTCACAAGATGCTAATGTATATTCAACTCCATTTCGAATCCCCTTCAATCCCATTTTAAAAGATTCTTTACCATGCAAGTGACCATAAATCACCTTTTCAACATTATATTCTTCAAATAACTTTGTAAATAAAGATTCTTCTAATTTATCATTCGTAGGAGGATAATGAGTAATCACAATTATTTTTGAGTGACCATTTTTACGAGCAGATTCTAATGATAATCTCAATCTGTGTTCTTCTCTTTTATAAACTTTTTCATCAGTCTCATCAAATTTAACATCATTAGGACATATCCATCCTCTACCTCCACAAATTGCATAATCTTTATATTCATAAAAATTCGTCTGAATAAAACGCATACTTTCATACAGCTTATTTAAACTTGTAACTGTTGTCCACCAATAATCATGATTTCCTTTTATAAGTATTTTCTGACCTGGAAGTTTACTTATTATATCTAAGTCTTTTTTAGCTTCTAATAAATTAATTCCCCAAGATGTATCTCCTAGTACTAAGACCATATCTTCTTCCTTAACAACTTCTTTCCAATTATCTATAATCTTCTTTTCATGACCATCCCAATTGTTTCCAAAGATATTCATTGGCTTATTGACTGATGTTGAAAAATGTAAATCACCTATAGCATATAAACTCATAATATCATTCCTTTCTTGATTACACTAAATAGGCTGTCCCTTTTTAGAAATTATTTTCCATTAAGAGGCAGCCTCATTAATATTTAGTAAATTTTCTACAAGTAGTTTTTACTGAACTACTTTATCATCTACCTTAGTATCCTTATATTGCTCTAATAATATATCTATTTCTTGTTTTAATTCCAAAATTTCAGTTATATTTTTATCTGTTTCAGTTCTATCAAGTTTTCTTTGATACTGCATAGCTTTATGTGTATCACCCAAGTCATATAATTCTTGTATTCTATTTAGAGTATCTCTAATAGCTATAGACTTCATTTGGTACATAGCCTGAGCTTTCATTATGTCCTCTCTTATTTCACTCATTTCTTGGTCTAAAAGAAACGCAGCATCAGATGCTCTTCTAAGTCTTTCAGCAAGAGTCTCAGGTATGTAATGGTCATATTTATATTTTAATGAATGTTCTATTGTAGCCCAGAAATTCATTGCAAGAGTTCTTATTTGTATTTCACATATAATTTCCTTTGAACCCGCAATGGAGTTTATAGGGTATTTTATTATAACATGATAGCTTCTATAACCACTATCTTTGTAATTTGTAATATAATCTTTTTCTCCTATTATAGTCATATCATTTCTTACTTTTATCAAATCAACTATAGCATATATATCCTCAACAAACTGGCACATTATTCTTATACCAGCAATATCATCAATTTCAGTTTCTATATCTTTTGCATTTAACCTTTTTAATTTAGATATTATGGAAGATATTTTTTTTGTTCTACCTGTAACAAACTCTATGGGAGAATATTCGCCTTTTGCTAAATACTCTTTTCTTATATTTTTAAATTTTATTTTCAATTCCTCTACTGCATGTTCATAAGGTGCTAGTATTTCATTCCATTTTTCGTATTCCATATTGCTCACCCTTTATTTGTTTTTTATGACCTTCTTTATTCTATCATAATTTATTTTGTTTTTGTATAGTAAAGCAATTCTCCATTTTCCAATATATACCCTATTTCTTCTAAATCAACTAAGTAACTTATAACAGATACTAACGAAGATTTAAAAAAATGATACTCTTTATAATTATTGCTTAAATTATTGTTATTTATAATGTTTTTTAATAAAATTTCTAAAGATTTTGGTTCTTTAAGTAACATTCTTATTTGATATAAATATTTTTCTAAGGCAATCAAATGTTTTTCGATTAATTTATAAGAATCTTCTTTTGATATAACTTGCTTCCCATGCCCTAAAACTAAGTACTCAAAATCTATATTTTTTAATTTTTCTAATGAATTTATTTGCTCCTGTATATCATATAGAAACAAAAAATCATATTTTGATAGAATTTCATCTCCTATCAATAAGTCTCCAACAAAAATCACCTTATCTTTTGTCAAAACAGCTATACTACCAGGTGTATGACCTTGAAATTCAATTATATCAAACATTTCATTGTTTAATTCAAGCTTCCCTACTTCTATAGATTTATCTATTTTTATATCATCCAACATTTTATTTTTTAAGATATTATCCATAAATACATTACTCTTTCCCCCAACAATATACTTTGAAAATAATTCTGGATTTTCTATATATAATTTATCGTATTCAGATGACATTATACACACGTCTTTATAATAATCTTTAAATTGATTACATGCTCCATAGTGGTCATCATGACCATGAGTATTTATAATATATCTAACTTGTATTTTATTTTCATCTAATACTTTATTTACTCTTCTAGGCCTTGAACCACATAATCCTGGGTCTATCATAAGAGCTGTGTTATCTTCAAATACATATATTCCTGTATTCGTGCCACCTTTTATAAAAAAGGTATTTCCTTTTACTTTTGTAAGATTCACCTTATTCACCTCATTTTGACAATATTTATGATACAATTTATTACTTATTAATATAAGACTCTACAAGAATAATTCTTTTTATTCTATCAATAGTTCTTTTTCTTATTTTGTCTTCTTTAGATATCCTTATTTTTACATTATATGCTAAATCTCTATAAAGTAATGACTCTATAAAATATTCAACTATACCTCTATCCCTAAAATCTATGTCTATGTTTCCACTAGAATAAATCTTTGAGTCTAATGTCATAAGCTTATCAGAAAAACTTAATCTCTCAGATTTACTTAAATAATCTCTACTTGGAACAAATCTATCACAATAATCTATTCTATAGTTTACTACTTCATCATTTATTTCAAATCCATATTGTTCTTTCATTAATTCTTTATAGTCATTATTCTTCTTAGTAACGTTATCTAGATTTTTATTATAGTCTTCTTTTTTCCAATGACCAAACATCCTACAATTTAATGGTCTAACTTCATATATTAAACATCTGTTGTTATTATCTTTAAATGGACACGAGTTCTTTCTTGCATACTCTTCAAAATAGTAATCTAATACTTTGCTTATACAACTTTTTTTTAATTCAACTCTCTCTTCAAGATAACAAAATATATTCAAAAACTCAATTAAATTTATACCTACTGATTCCATACAACAATTTCCACATCCAGAACAACTTCCTGTTGGTAAGGACTCATATATATAATTTAGTTTGTCGAAGAGCTTATTTTTAATGGAATAATCTATACAATTTAAAATATCTTTATTTTTTATACTAGTCATTATTACTACTCCTTGTTATAATTATTAAGTTAATACAAACAATTATTATAACATATTTTTTAAATTTAATCGCATATGGAGGTATTTTATGAATAGATATACAAAAATAATTAACATGATGGGAAGTTATTACACAAAAGACTTCGAGAAGGAAAAAAAGAATGTAATAAAAGTTAGAGAAGTTAAAGAAGATACTGTTAGAAAATTTTTCTTACAAGGTGACTGTGAAGTTCTTGTAGTATTTGAAGATACTGGGAAAGAAATCCTTATTGATGACTTTTCTCCTGAAGAAGACATCAAGAAATATTTAGGAGCAAAATTCATAAATAAAAAAAGATAGTTATCAAAAGTAATTCTAAAATTAAAATTTAATAAATAGATAGTTATAATTTTATATAATCCTAGTTAAAAGTTATCTTTTATTGCTTTTTTAGACTTTAAGATAGCTTTTTTTCTATTTTTTGTAAAATAATCTCATATTTCACATTAATAATTCACAAAATGATATAATATAACAAATAGGTAAATTTTTAAATTCCTAAGTACATAATTAATGTTTTGCGAGGTGATTTTATGCAAATTTATTTTAGAGTTAAAGCTGTTGGCAAACGCAAACCTATGCTAGAACTTACCCCCTTTGATGTATCTGATAACATCAATTGCCTAAAAGAGGCTATCTCTGAAATTGTATCTAAAAATGTTCTTGAATATAATGAGAAAATCCCAGAAAAATCAATAGTAAACTTCTTAACTAGTGAAGAAATTGAATCTCAAGCTGATATTGGAAAAGTTGGGTTTGGCTCTATTTACAATGAAAACAAACAATCCACAGAAAAAGCAATAGAAGTAGCATTACAAGCATTTGAAGATGGAATTTATAAAGTACTTATAAATGAAGATATTATTGAAAAACTTGATTCCCCTATAAATTTGAAAAGTGGAGATATCTTTACTTTTATAAGACTTACTTTACTTGCTGGAAGAATGTTTTAAAATAAATAATTTGGAGGTACATAAATGTTGGAACGTACTAGAGTAGAAAAAAACCCTAAAATAATTGAAAATTTTAAAAATAATTTTACTAAATCTTCTTCAAAAAAATACTATGACTTAGCAAAATCTCTTTGGGACTGCATAGAAAATAGTTCATATTATTATAGAGAACCCGAAGACAAATTCTTAAATATGATAAATAAATACTACAATTGCAACTACTATGAGATTAAAAATATAGATGAACTCCTTTCTGGTCCTTTAAAAAATGCATTAGAATTAATATTTACTTCTGAACAAGTAGAAGAACTTTGCCAGTTGATTAAAAGAAAGATGGATTATACATATTCAAGAGGATATTACCGCAAAGGGTATCGCTCAAATAAACTTGTGGATTATTTTAGTGGTATAATCAGATTTATTTCAAACTATATTGATTTGATTTATTATGATTTTTCAGTTATAGATTATCTTACTCTTCCAAATAAGGTCTTATACTATGACTCTATAATGAGTGATAAAATAGCACTGGAAATAGACAAAGGAAATCAAGAAGTAATAAGTGCATTGGAAGAAGTAATATTTGGAGAAAATCAAACTGCCCTACTTACAAGACAAATGATAATTGGTATTATGAAAAGTCATAGTGAAAAATGCTATGAAATGCTTTCTAAACTTCTTTTAGCAGCTAAACAACAAGAAGGTCTTAGACAGCAAATTGTAGAGAGTTTAGATGAAGGTACAGTCCCTGCATCAATATACCTGTTAAAAACTATCTTGGATAATAATTTAGAGAGATTTAGTTCTGTTATAAGAGCCTTGGATACATGGACAGGACTTGGCTTTTCAGACCAAAAACCTGGAATAATACGTAAGTGCTTAGAACTTTCATATAAATTATTGACTGATGAAAAATTCCGTATAGAATCAATTAATAGCAATGATAACCTTGAAATTTACTTTGCCTTATGGTCTACTGCAACTTATAACATCTATGACTCTTACTCTCTTATTGAAAATTTACTTTCTTGTCAGGAAAAATATAAAAAACTTGTAGCTCTTTACTTTTTATCGCATACAGAAAGCACATATTTTAAACATTCTATAGCATCTAAAAACGTTAAGGGTGATGATTTAGAGATACTAGCATGGGTAATTAGAAATTTCTATGTAGAAAGTTCTGTTGGCTACTACTATAATTGGCAAAACAGAGAAACCACTTTTGATTTGTCAAACACTCCAATTGACAAAGACTTTTATGCTAGAAAAGAACAATTTGAAAGTCTAAAACATGCTTTAGAAATTTTAAACTCAAAGACTAAATCCTTTTTAGGAAGTGTATTTCCATGGACTTGGATTGAAATTTCTTCTCATGAGATACTTAAGTGTATGATGACTCTAACAGCATACGATATGAATACCCAATTTATAGATGTTCTCATGGAAAATTGTCATCTTATGAGTTCAGACTTAAGAGCTTCACTTATAGTTAATTTTATAAATGAACCAAAAACGAATAGACAACGTGATTTCTTATTGGAATGTTTAAGTGATAAGAGTGTTTCCAACAGAGAAACTGTATTGAGTCTACTTAGAAAACTTGAGCTAACAAATATAGAGCTAGACAAAATAACCAATCTGCTTTCTTTAAAGACAAGCTCTATTAGACAAACAGTGATAAAAATTTTACTTGAACAAAATGATTCAAAACTAGAGAATATTGCTTCTTCACTGATAAAATCTTCAAACTCGCAAAAATGCCTTGGAGGTCTTGAAATTGTAAACTTATTGAAAGACAATGCTGATAGACAAGAACTATATAGTAAGCTTATTTTACTAGTAGAAGATATTGATAAATCTAAAAAGAATACATCTCAAGTTCAAATACTAATTGATAATTTATTAGGTAAAGCAAAAAATGATTATTGTAAAGAAAATGGTTTTGGAATATATAACCCTGAAAATAAGGTTCAAATTCCTGAACAGTTTGGTTTTAAAGAAGATTCATCTAGTTCATCAAAACTTAATAAAATTATTTCCAACATAAGTTTATCTTCAAGTGAAGATTCTATTTCTATATCAACAAAAAGAGAAGCAAAAAAAATACTTGATACAGATATAGATAAAATAATAAAAGTTTATGAAAAATTTGATGAACTTATTACTGAAAATGCAGATTATGAATATGAAGTTGAAAGATGGTCAGGTAATGTAGACAAAGTACTTTTAGGTTATTCTACTTATAATTTGACTCCTATTAAATATAAAGTTTCTAATGATACTCTAGATAATTATCCATTGGCAGAACTTTGGAGACAAACTAGCAAAAAACTTGACTTAGATTACAAATTAATACTTGATATCTTATTTTATAGTATAAGTACATGTGGATATAATGAAACAGAAAAAAGTTGGTTTTCATCTATATATTCAAATGTCCTTGACTCTAAAAAACAAAATAAAATATATACAAAACTTGAAAAATTTAAATTTAATGGACTTACAAGAAAACTTTTAAGAGTTTTACTAAATGAGTTTGACCATAAAGAAATATTTAACTATTGTTTGGAAATATACTATAAACTTAGAAACTTATTAACTATAGAACAATGTAAAAAACAAAGAGTTGAATTTACTAAAAACTATTACAGACAAAATGAATACTGCCCTGCTTTAGATGCTCCTATTTTAAATTATTGGCTTGATAAAGCACATTCATTTATTTATGATGATATTTCTTTTACTAAGTTTTTCTATACTATATTTTCAAATTATCAGTTATTAGAATATAAATTCCCTTTTTATACTGGCATAAATATATTTGCTCGTGCACATGAATTAGGATTAATGACTGAAGAACAAGTTAATAGAGAAATGATAAGTGGATACAATGCAGTAAATATAATAAGAACGTTAACAAATCCTAGATGGGCTGGCGACACATTAGAAAAGTATCCTTGGCTTAAAGATAACTTAAAAACTGTTACAAACAGAATTATAGAAATTGAATCACGTAGAGGTGATATGCCAACAGAGGTATCTCATCTAGCTAATAATATACAATACTTTGAAGGTATAAATTATTTTGTAAATATCTTAGTTGCTCTTGGTAAAGAAACTTTCCAGAGAGGATATTCATATGGTAGTAATTATTCAAAAAAAGATGTTTTAAGTTCTCTACTTAAAAATTGCTATCCTACTAAAGAAGATGGCTCAAAAGAGTTAAAAAAGTTACTTAAAAATACTGACATTACTGAACTTAGATTAATAGAAGCTGCTATGTATGCCCCTCAATGGGTCAACATAATTGAAAAATATTTAAACTGGAAAGGTCTAAAAAGTACAATTTGGTACTTCCATGCACATATAAATGAGGGATTCTCTGCACAAAAAGAATCAGAAGTTGCTCTATTCTCCCCTATTTCACCACGTAGTTTCATTGATGGTGCATTTGATGTAGATTGGTTTTTAGATTCGTATAAGACTATTGGGGAAGAAAGATTCAATATACTTTACAAATCAGCTAAATATATAACTAGTGGTGGTAACTCTCATAGACGTGCACAACTCTATGCTGATGCTACACTTGGTAAGCTTGATAAAGACATGTTAATGAAAGAAATTGAAACAAATAGAAACCAAGATAAATTGAGAAGTTTCTCTTTACTTCCTATGAAAAAAGGAGACCTAAAAGAAGCCACTTTCCGTTATGAATTTATCCAAAAATTTGCTAAAGAAAGCAAACAATTTGGAGCACAACGTCGTGAAAGTGAATCAAAAGCTTGTACAATAGCACTAGAAAATCTAGCTAGAAGTGCTGGCTTTGGAGATGTAAATCGTATGATGTGGGCTCTTGAGACTGAAAAACTAAATGAAGTTGCTCATCTATTTAAACCAAAAGATATTGATGGAACTTCAATTTGGATAGATGTTGATGAAAACGGAAAAGCATCTACTAAAGTTCAAAAAGGCAACAAGTCTTTAAAGAGTATACCAAAAGCTATTGCTAAACATCCATATGTACTTGAACTTAAATCTGTTCAAAAAGATTTAAAGAGTCAGTATTCTCGTGCAAAACAGAGTTTAGAGCAAGCTATGAAAAATGAAATAGTATTTACAGTTAAAGAAATCTCCAATATCTATAAAAATCCAGTTATCTGCCCTTTGATTAAAAATCTAGTATGGGTATGTGATGATAATATTGGATATGTTTATAATGATAAGTCTAAGTTCTTTATTTGCAATATAGAAGGTGAAACTTATAAATTAACAGCAAAAAATAAATTAAAACTTGCACATCCAGTTCATTTGTTTGAGTCTGGTAAATGGAGTGAATTCCAACATGACTTATTTAGTAAGCAAATTGTTCAACCATTTAAGCAAGTGTTCCGTGAATATTATAGAATAAATGCTGACGAATTATCTGAAAAAACTATATCTCGTAGATACGCTGGTCACCAAATCCAGCCAAAGAAAACTGTAGCACTTCTTAGAAATCAACTTTGGACTGTCGATTACGAAGAAGGATTACAGAAAGTGTTTTATAAAGAAAATATAGTAGCAAAAATGTTTGCACTTGCAGATTGGTTTTCACCAGCAGACATTGAGCCTCCTACTATTGAAACAGTAGAATTTTTTGATAGAAAAACTTATAAAAGCTTAGAATTAGCTTCTATACCTCCAATTATATTCTCAGAAGTTATGCGTGATATAGACCTTGTTGTAAGTGTCGCTCATGCTGGTGGTGTTGACCCTGAAACGAGTCACTCTACTGTAGATATGCGTATAGCAATTGCTAAGGAACTTTTATTATTGTTAAAGATTAAGAATGTCAACTTTGAAGGCTCTCATGCTCTTATCGCAGGTAATTTAGGTGAGTATTCTGTACATATGGGTTCTGGTATTGTACATAAAAAAGGAATGGGTGCTTTAAATATACTTCCTGTACATTCTCAAAGTAGAGGTAAGATATTCCTTCCATTCGCTGATGAAGACCCTAAAACTGCTGAGATTATGTCTAAGATATTATTGCTTTCTGAAGATAATAAGATTAAAGACCCTAGTATCTTAAGTAATTTATAAATATAAAACTACATCTAGAATATATTGGACTTTCTAATTTTTTAAAGAAAGTCCAATATATTCTACACTATAATTTATATAGATTAAATCATAATTACAAATAATTTTTACATAAACTTCTCTCATACATTATCTTTACAGTACTTATTATATTACACAAAAAGAATTTTTCTTCTCTTTTCACTAGAATCTTTTAACCCTATAAAATCTATATAGAAAATCTTTTTCTAGAGATTTGTTTAATATAGCATTTTCTTGAAAATTTATAAACCTTATCTCTAATGAAGATTTATTTATAGGTATAACCTTATGTATAAACCTTAAATTTACTATGTATTGTCTATGAGTCATAAAGAAATTAGGAGGTAGGCGTTTTTTTAAATCATCAAAATTCTCATAAAACTTTATTATATCTTCATCTTTAGTGTATAGATTAATTGCTCTTGAATTTTTCTCAAACATAACTATATCATCAAAATTAATCATATGTATCTGCTTCCTTATTTTATATACAAAAAGAGTGTCTTCTATAAAATTATTATTAGCAATTTTATGGGAGTTGATATGGTCTATTGCTATATTAATTGAATCAAGTATTTTTTCTTTTTTAAATGGTTTAACTACAAAGTCTATAGGATGCACTTTAAAACTTTCAAGACTATAATCAGCAAAACCTGTCACAAATACTATATGTATATCCTTATCTATAGAAAGAATTTCTTTAGCAGAATCAATCCCGTTTTTATATGGCATATCAATATCAATAATCAATAAATCTATTTTTTCGTTTTTTATAAATTCAATTGCCTCTATACCATCCTTAACTTTTTTAACATAATCTACATATCCAGATTCTTTAACTATATTTGCTATATCATCTCTTACAATCTTATCATCATCGCAAATCAAAACTTTTATCACAGACTTTTCTCCTCCTAACTAATAATATTTTGGGATTAAGATTACAAATTCAGTTAAAAAATCATCACTATTTACAAGTATACTATAATCATACTTATCTAATATGTTTTTAACTAGATGTAGCCCATACCCCCTATCTTGCCCCTCTTTAGTACTAAAGCCATCCCAAAAGATACTTTCAACATTATGTATTTTAGGACCATTATTTTTTATAGCTATAATATACTGAAATTCATCTTCATATGCATGTAATCTTATATATTTCTTTTTCTTTTTTATAGCAGACAAAGACTCTATTGCATTGTCTATTATGTTTAATAGTACTGAACTCATATCATTAGGTTCAATCTCTAAATTATCCATAAAATCTTGAATGTAGACATCAAAAGATATATCCTTTTCAAGACACTCCTCGTATTTTAATGAAGCTATAGCATCTAGATAAGATACTTTTCCATACCTTGAATTTTTTGATTTAAAGCTATTTGATATATTCATTATATATTCTTTGGCGTCTTCATCTAGCCCAGTATTTAATAGAGAATATACTACTTGCAAATGTTTCAAATAGTCATGTTTTTGACTTCTTAATTTGCTGATTATATTATCCTTATGATTTATTTTACTATCTAGTTTTTGTAGTTTAGATTCTTGTTCATTGTTATTATTTATCAATCTTATAACTTTAAAGCCTGTATAACAACTTAAAATAATTAAAATTAAAAAAAGTACAATATTTAATACTCCTTCAAGTAAAAAATTATATCCTAAACTTAATTGTATATACTTAGTACCCTCCATGAATAAAATCAATGCAAAACACGATATAAAAAATGTTAATATGCCTCTTTTTAATATGTCTAATTCTTTGTAAAACTTGTACTTATTCATTATAAGATTGCTAAATATAAACAAAGTTAGTATTACTATAGGAAATACAAAATTGTTCTCCATGATTCCCCTCCCCTCTATAATTTATATGAGGATTATATCATTTTAAAAAAATTATGTAAAAAGTTAAAATTTACATATAGATTAATTAAACTTGTAAAAATACAGATAAATTTGTACAATTAACTACTTAAAATTTGAAAATACTTACTTTGTTATATATTTTAGATAAATATATAATTGATTTAGTTAAGAAAGGAAGTGGTAAATATGAAAGATAATCTGAAAATAGTATTAAGGTACATAAAAAGTTATAAAGCTAGGTCTTTAGCGATTGCTGTGAGTATAATTCTTGCTACATCACTCGTTGTTGGTATTGGTACCCTCTCAAGAAGTGCTCAGCAAGCAGAAGTAGATAAATTGAAGAGAGATCTTGGAGCTGACCATGTATATTTTAAAGATATAAATAAAAATCAGTTAGAACTCATAAAATCTAGCAAAGATATTAAAAATTTAGGTATAACATCTCACTATGGTTTTACAGATGTTAATGAAAAATTACCTATAAACATAGAATATGTGAATAAAAATTATTTGACTAGTCATTCTAAGCTTATAAAAGGTCACTTTCCAAAAGATAACAATGAGGTGGTAGTGGAAAAATGGGTTTTAAATAGTATGGGTTTAAAACCAGAAATAAATCAAGACCTTACTCTTAAATTATTCAAAAAAGAAAAACCAGAGACGTTTAAAGTTGTAGGAATACTTGAAGATAGAGCTATTCAGAAAAAAGAGGGTATGTGTGAAATTTTTTTGAATATCAATGAGTCAAAATTGAATAACTTTTCTTATGTTTATGTTGAATTTAATGAGGGCAGTGATATAAATACAAACATAAATAATATAGTAAAAAATACTATGTTGGATAAGAATAGTGTTGGAAAAAATAAAATGCTTATAGAGTCTACTATGGAAAATGGTACTTTAGATGACTCAAGTAAATATACTGCAATTGCTATGAGTCTATTTTCTGGTATTGTAATATATAGTATCTATGTTATATCAATATACCAAAGAGTACAGGAATATGGTATCTTAAGAGCCATTGGAGCCACTAACTTTAGGATTTTTAAACTTATGTTTTATGAACTTTTCATACTTGCTTTGATAGCAATACCTGCAGGTATATGTATAGGTATTGGTGGTGCACAAATATTTAATAGGACTGCAGGAAATATTCAATTTGAAGGAGACATAAGGGTAACACCTTTTGTTATTCCAGATAAAATAATCTTTCTATCAATTGGATGTATAATACTTACAATACTAATTATAAGTTTCTTTACGTATTTAAAGATAAGAAGAATTTCTCCTATCGATGCTATAAGAAAAACTTTTGGAACTGATAAAAATATAAACAAAGTTAATTCTTTAATATCAAAATTAACTTTAAATACATCAGTAACAAAATCTATATCTGCTAAAAATATACTTAGAAATAAAAAGGGATTCATCATAATTATATTATCCATGAGTATAGGAGGTATAATGGTTATAAAGGAAAATTATAAATATTCTTTTTCAGATATACAAAACAAAAATGGTCAAAAAAACATATATATGAATGCGGATTTTATTCTATCAAATCTTACTTTCAAATTAAGTGAAGCTTATAAGGTTAATTCTATCTTTGATATAAATGGTCTTAATGATAATCAGATAGACAAAATAAAAAATATAGACGGAATTGACAAAGTCAAAACTGCTAGCATCTTGAATACAAAAATAGAATTAGATAAAATAAATAGATTAGATTACTACGACATTATAGGTTCAACACCTTATTTTAAGGAGTTTCCTCTATTGACCAAAAATAAGACTACTGACAAATATACGCTAGAGCAAAGGTTAAGAGGTTATAATGATGAGATGATAAATTCATTAGAGAAATACTTAGTGAGTGGAAGTATAAACTTAGAAAAAATGAAAAAGGAAAACCTGGCTATAGTATATGTCCCACAAATTTCTAAAACAAATAAATACAGCAAGAGTTATACACCTGGTGTAGGAACACCCGTTGTAGATATGAAAGTAGGAGATACTATAAAAGTTAAATATCCAAAAGGTGAAATAGATACAGATCTTTATATGAGACAAAAAGATAATTATGAATATCTAGAACATGAATTTAAAGTTGGAGCTGTTGTGAGCTATCCTTTTGCAGATAATAATTCATACTCTGGAGATAATGGTATAGATGTAATAACGAGTAGCGAATATCTAAAAAAATTAACTGGTGTAGATAAATATAACGTAGTTTATATAGATCTTAAAGAAAATGCAAACATAAAAAAAATAAATACACTTTTAGGTAAAATAGGAAGTGAAGTTCCTGGAACTACAACAGTGAATATGTCAGTGGAAAAAGAAAACTCTGATAAAATGACAGCTAGATCTATGATTTATGCTTATGGCATAGTAGCAGTTATGTTCATAATTAGTGTATTTAATATAATAAATAACATAAGTTATAACTTAACTTCAAGAACTAGCGAATTTGGAATGCTAAGGGCTATTGGTATCTCTGATAAAGGATTTAAGAATATGATACTCTATGAGGGAATATTATATGGAGCACTCTCAAGTGTAATTACCATTGTAGCAGGTCTTATAATACAGTTTAGAATGTATTACACGTATGATTTTGTATCATATGGATTAGGATTTTCAATAGATTACAAAATATATATCCTAGTTATTTTAGCAAATATAATTGTTGGTATTCTAGCTACATATATTCCATTAAGGAAAATAAATAAAATTGGTATAGTTGAAGCTATAAACATCACAGAATAGGAGGGTTAATTATGCCTATATTGGAAACTATTAACTTAGGTAAGATTTATGGAAAAAAGGAAACATCTGTACATGCACTAAAGAATGCAAATTTAAAAATAAATAAGGGTGAATTTGTTGCGATAATTGGTCCAAGTGGAAGTGGAAAAAGTACATTTCTACATTTAGTAGGAGGTCTTGAGAGACCAAGTAATGGTACTATAAAAGTTGCTGGTAAAGATATATGTTGTCTTTCAGATAAGGAACTAGCAAGATATAGAAGACAAAAAGTAGGATTTGTCTTTCAACAGTATAACCTAATTCCTGTATTAAATGTAAAGGAAAATATAGAATTACCATTAAAATTAGACAACAAAAAAATAGATAAAGAATACATTGAAGACCTTATAAATTTATTGGGTCTTAATGAAAGGAAAAATCATCTTCCGAATCAATTATCTGGTGGTCAACAGCAAAGAGTTGCTATTGCACGTGCTTTATCTGCAAAACCAAGTATAATCCTAGCAGATGAACCAACAGGAAATTTGGACAGTAAAACTACAGAAGAAGTCATGGATTTACTAAAAAGTTCTATAAAAAAATATAACCAAACACTTATAATAATAACACATAATGAAAATATTGCTAGAAAAGCAGATAGAATTATATCTATAATAGATGGAGAGCTTAAATTAACACTCTAAAACTATTTATAGAAAAGAGGATTTAAATGTTATTGATTTTAGGTAATTTAAATTTAAACTTGGATTTTGACTACAGAATAATAAGAGAAGAAAATGATGATGTAGATATATTTATAGATATTAATTATCGTAGCCTAGATATAGATACTGATGGTTCTAACTTATTTAATTCTAGAATACAATTTCCATTTGTAAGAGCATTGATTCTAAGGTTAAATAAGAACAATCAATGTATGACAATTCATTTACTAAGAGACATAGATTTATTCTCTGCTTTTGCTAACTTTGAAGTAGATTATACTGACTCTATAATAAACATAAAAAATCAAAATGAGAAAGTTATTCTAAATAAATCTATCAAAAAATAGTAAGGGGGCCTTAATAGGCCCCAGTTCTTTTTCTTTTCTAAACCTATTATATCATGATAAATAAATTAGTCAATAGAATTTTCTGAATATTTTTATAATTTTTTCATAAAGTTTTTTATATATTATGCTTTAAAATTATATGTAATAAAAAAATTTTCTGACTAATTTTAAAGCTAATTGATTAAATTCACGTGTTCAAAATCAATATGCTTTTCCTGACTTTTTATCATTTCCATTTAGGATTTAAGTTATAATCTATTATTAATAACTATTTATATACAGCTCTAATAAAACTCTATTTATATATAAATCTAATAATTTATATACAAATCTAATAGAACCTATATTCTACAATGAATATTATTTACCATAATAAACTTTTAGATATATCTCTTTTAATTCACTCATCAATGGGTATCTAGGATTAGCACCTGTACACTGGTCATCAAAAGCTTGTTCAACCATAGCATCCAATCCTTCTAAGAATTTAGATTCTTCTACCCCAGCCTCTTTTATAGTCTTAGGAAGACCCACTTTTGCCTTTAGTTCATCTATTGCTTTTATAAGATTATCTACTTTTTCTTGGTCTGTATTTCCTTTAATACCTGCAAAAGAAGCAAATTCAGCATATCTTTGTATACAATCAGGATATCTATATTGTGAGAATGCACCCATCTTATTTGGAGCTTCTGCACAATTGAACTTGATTACTTCATTTATTAATAATGCATTTGCAACACCGTGTTGAACATGGTGGAAGGCACCTAATTTATGTGCTAAAGAGTGACATATTCCTAAGAAGGCATTTGCAAAAGACATTCCTGCCATAGTAGATGCCATTGCCATTTTTTCTCTTGCTTCTTTATCATTCTTTCCATTTTTATATGCACGAGGTAGATATTCAAATATTATTTTACCTGCTTGTAGTGCTAATCCGTCAGCTGGTTCAGTTCTTAACATAGATACATATGCTTCTAGTGCATGTGTTAAGGCATCAACACCTGATGATGCTGTTAGTCTTGGTGGCATCTCCATCATCATATCAGCATCAATTATAGCCATGTTTGGCATTAATTCATAATCTGCTAATGGGTATTTTACACCTGAGTCTTGGTCAGTTATAACTGCAAATGGAGTTACCTCTGAACCAGTTCCTGCTGAAGTTGGGACAGCAGCAAAGTATGCTTTTTCACCCATCTTAGGGAATACATATACTCTTTTTCTTATATCCATAAATCTCATAGCTAAGTCTTGGAAATCTACTTCTGGATGCTCATACATTACCCACATTATCTTACCAGCATCCATTGCACTACCTCCACCTACAGCTATTATTAAATCTGGTTGGAAATCAGCCATAGCCTTAGCTCCTTCTCTTGCACAAGCTAATGTTGGGTCTGGAGCAACATCAAAGAATGTAGTGTGCTTAATTCCCATCTCATCTAATAAATCAGTTAACTTCTTAGTATATCCATTATTATATAGGAAAGAGTCTGTTACTATAAATGCTTTCTTTTTATCCATAACATCTTTAAATTCTCTTGCTGCCACACCTAAGCATCCTTTTTTGAAATAAACTTTTTCTGGTGCTCTAAACCAAAGCATATTCTCTCTCCTTTCAGCTACTGTCTTGATATTAAGTAAATGTTTTACTCCTACGTTTTCAGATACTGAGTTTCCACCCCAAGAACCACAACCAAGAGTAAGAGATGGTGCCAATTTAAAGTTATATAAATCACCTATACCACCTTGTGATGATGGAGTGTTAACTAGTACTCTACAAGTCTTCATAGCATTTACAAACTTTTCTACTCTCTCTGGATGATTTATAGAGTCTGCATATAATGAAGATGTATGACCATATCCTCCATCTGCAACTAATTTTTCTGCTTTAGCAACCGCATCTTCAAAACTTTTAGACTTGTACATTGCAAGTACAGGAGAAAGTTTTTCATGTGCAAAAGGTTCATCTAATTCAACAGATTCTACTTCACCAACTATTATTCTAGCTGTTTTTGGAACTTCTACATCTGCCATTTTAGCTATTACGTGTGCTGGTTGTCCAACTATTTTGGCATTTAATGAACCATCAATTATTACTACTTTTCCTACTTTTTCTGTTTCTTCTTTATTTAAGAAATGCGCTCCACGATATTTAAATTCTTTTTTAACTTCTTCATATATTTTTTCTGGTACTATCACTGCTTGTTCAGAAGCACATATCATACCATTATCAAATGATTTTGATACCAATATTGAACTCACAGCCATTTTTATATCTGCACTCTCATCTATTATTGCAGGTACGTTTCCAGGACCAACTCCAACAGCTGGCTTACCTGAAGAGTATGCAGATTTAACCATTCCAGGTCCACCAGTAGCCAATATAAGGTCTGCCTCTGCCATGACAACATTAGTCAATTCAATTGAAGGCACATCTACCCAACCTATAAGACCTTTTGGTGCTCCTGCCTTAACTGCTGCATCATGTACAACTCTAGCCGCTTCTATAGTGCAGTTTTTAGCTCTTGGATGAGGAGAGAAAATTATACCATTTCTAGTTTTTAGTGCTATTAGGGACTTGAATATTGCAGTTGATGTAGGATTAGTTGTTGGTATAACTGCTGATAAAACACCTACTGGCTCAGCAATCCTTGTAAAACCAAATGCTTCATCTTTTTCTATGATACCACAAGTTTTAGTGTCTTTATAAGCGTTATAGATATACTCTGAAGCAAAATGGTTTTTTATAACCTTATCTTCAACAATACCCATACCAGTCTCTTCCACTGCCATTTTTGCTAGAGGTATTCTTTGTTGATTTGCTGCAGTTGAAGCAGCTAAGAAAATTTTATCTACTTGTTCTTGTGTAAATGTTGCAAACTCTTTTTGTGCCAATCTAATTTCTTCTAGTCTCATTCTTAATGTTTCAACACTGTTGACAATTTCAGGACTACATACTTCAACATTCGACTTTTCTACAATTTTTTCTTTTTTCTCCATACTAAAAACCTCCCTGAATAATTATGCATCTCATTTTTTTATAAATTTTAAATGCATCATCTATATTTTTAACATATTACTTAAAATAATTTTATAGATTTCATCTCTATACCTTAGATTTTATTTACTTTACTCTCTTAGGTCAAGAAGTTTTTTTCTGAATATTTTGTCAATTTATTTTTTAACAAATATATTATTTTTTTTACTTTTATTAAATTTTTTTATCTGAATGAGATATATTTCATTTAAATAATTTACTTTGACTAAATAAAATACTAAAATGATAATTTATATCTTTCTTTTTTTTTCTTATTGAATTTTATATGTTATTTACATATTATTTATACAAATAGTTCATAAAATTTTTGTCGTATTTTTATAAAATACCACTTATTTTTGATTTATATGCAATTTTTCTTTTTATAATAACTATGTAGTTTTAAAAAATATATAAACTAAAATTATTCTCATTTCTATAAGCTATTTTTAAATCACTATACAATAATTATGCTTTTCATATAGATAAATAATTTTTATATTAAGCCCGTTAATTTTTTACTTATAATACATATATAAAAAATTTTACAGCATAAAATATTTATAAATTTTTAGTTTATTATCGTATTAATTAATTTTTTCGCAGGTATATTTAATCAATTTATTTCAAATAAAAGTAAATTTAATTGGATATTTAATTGGGTAAAAAATATATATAATAATGATTTTTATATTAAATTTGTAGTATTTATGTAAGAAATAAATTTTATATAATATTTTTTCACTAAATTTTTTTCTTTTTACAACAAATACTCACTACCTTTTGATATAATATTTTTATCAATTATTATTTATATTCAAGTTTTGAAAGGAGTATTAAAATGAGTTTATTAGTTTTCGGACATAAAAATCCAGATACAGATTCAATATGTTCTGCAATTTCATTAGCACATTTAAAAAACAAACTAGGAATAAAAGCAACAGCTTATGCTTTAGGAGATATCAGAAAAGAAGCTAAATATGCCTTAGATTACTTTAAGGTAGATGCACCTGAAATTTTAGATAATGTTAGAATACAAGTTAGAGATTTAAATTATGATAAAGTAGTACCTTTGACTCCAACTTCATCTATATTAGAAGCTTATAATCTTATGGATGAAAAAAATGTTAAAACGCTACCTGTAACTTATGATGATGGAACTTTTGCTGGTATCATTACTATGAAAGAAATAGCTAAAAACCTACTTCATCAACACTTTACAACTATACACACATCATTATCAAATATTTGTAAAAACCTTAATGGTACTACACTTGTAGATTGTGGTGAAGATGTAAAAGGTAGAGTAGTTACTTTATCATTTGGAATGGAAACTCTAATAGAGACTTTAAAAGAAGGAGACATAGCTATTGTTGGTGATAGATATGATAGTATTGAATATGCTATTGATACAAAAGTTAAACTTTTAATACTTACTAATCATACAGAGATTTCAAAAGATTTGCTAGCTCTTGCTAAAATGAATGGAGTGTCTGTTGTTTCTGTTGAAAGTGATAACTATAAAACTTCTAATGTAATAAATCAATGTAGTTTCTTAGACTCTATAGAAGCCACAGAAAATCTAATTACATTCAAAGAAGATGATTATATGGATGAAATAAAAGAAATTATGCTAGAGACTAACTTCAGATCTTATCCTATATTAGATGATGATAACAAGTTTTTAGGGTTAGTTTCAAAAGGTCATCTATTAAACCCAACTAAAAAGAACGTCGTTTTAGTTGACCACAATGAATATGCTCAAAGTGCTGATGGAATTGAACAAGCAAATATAGTTGAAATAGTTGACCATCATAAACTTGGTGGTATTTCTACTGACGTTCCTATGTCATTTAGAGTTATGCCTGTTGGATGCAACAGTACTATAATTTATCAAATGTACAAAGAAAATAATGTTGAAATACCTTATGAAATAGCTGGTCTTCTTTTATCTGCTATATTATCAGATACATTATTATTTAAATCTCCAACAACAACTGACATGGATAAAAAAGCTTGTGAAGAATTAAGTAAAATAGCGAAAGTAGACATGGAAAAATATGCCATGGACATGTTTAAATGTGGTACTTCTCTAGATGAATATACTATAGAAGAAATAGTAAATATGGATTTTAAAGAGTTTAATATGAGTGGACACAGAGTTGGTATTGGACAAGTGTTTACTTTAGACATAGACTCTATATTTGCTAAAAAAGATGAGTTTTTATCTTATATAAATTCAACTGATTATGATAAATTAGTTCTTGCAGTTACAGATATAATCAAAGAAGGTTCTTATTTAATCTATAAAGCAGAAGATAGATTAATTGCTAATGCATTTGGTGTTGAAGGTGTTCAAGGTACATTTGCACCAGGTGTTGTATCAAGAAAAAAACAATTAGTGCCTAATTTAACTACTGCAATCAAAAACTTTAAATAATATAAAATCTTTAAACAAAAAAACTGTTTCAAATCTATATTTGAGACAGTTTTTTTATTATACATATATTGATATTAAAGCTAAATAAAAATCCATAATGCTAAAAGTTTTGTGAATATATCCTATTATTATTGTTCTTTTTATTCTAAAACAAGTAAAATTCAATACATAAAAAATACTTCTGTTATTCAGATAAAATCTAAATAGTTTTTAATATTATTTTAGATATATTTTAAGTCATAATAGTATCAGCTATTCTAAATATTGTCAAAGTAGCCGCAGTTCCTGCTGTTTGCCCATTTCGTATTCCTACTGTTGTAGATGAAAAATTATTTATAGTGAAGGTAGTTCCACCAAATAAAAAACCAGCGAAATATCCAGAAATTACTCCTCCACCTCCTGGCTCAGTAGTAAGACCTGCTAAGTCTTTCCCTCCTAAAATTGGAAATAGCATAGAGAAAGAATATTGATTTGTGCTTGATGAGCCTGGTTCCAATGCTACTGAAACTGATATATAATATACACCATTTTCCTGTACTGTAAATGTACCATTTGCATCTACTGTTATACTTGAACTATTTCCTATTGTTGGTTGCCAACCTGTTATAGCTTCTCCATTATCTAGTATTTGTGCAGATGGTGCATTTACAAGAAAGTTAGCAACTGGCTGAGAGGAATTTCCTGTTGCTCCTGTTGGACCCGTTGCCCCTGTACTTCCTGTTACTCCCGTTGGGCCTATCTCTCCGGTTGGACCCGTTGCTCCCGTTGCTCCTATTTCTCCTGTTACCCCTGTACTTCCTGTTGGTCCTATTTCTCCTGTTGCCCCTGTACTTCCTGTTGCTCCCGTTGGTCCTATCTCTCCTGTTGCCCCTATACTTCCTGTTGCTCCCGTTGAACCCGTTGGTCCTATCTCTCCTGTTGCCCCTGTACTTCCTGTTGCTCCTGTTGGTCCTATCTCTCCAGTTGAACCCGTTGCTCCTGTTGCTCCTGTTGGTCCTATCTCTCCGGTTGGACCCGTTGCTCCCGTTGCTCCTGTACTTCCTGTTGCTCCCATTGGGCCTATCTCTCCAGTTGGACCCGTTGCTCCTGTTGAACCTTTCTCTCCTCTTGGACCTGTATTTCCAGTTGGCCCTGTTGGGCCTGTAATTCTAATTGGAGGACACCCACATTTAGGATAACAATTCTCTTTATTTCTATCTTCAAATGTTACAAGTATATATGGTTTGTTATAACCTCTACTAGATGTAAATTCAAGAATCTGATAAGGATAATTTAAAGATAAAGCTAACCCATGATTAGGATACTTCCCTACTGCCCATGCTTTTACAACACCTGTAATATTTAAACAGATATAATTAGATGTATCACTTATACTAATTGGTAAATATCCACCTACATTTTCCATAGGCAATTTATCATTCCATGATATAATTCTAGAATTATAATATTCACTTATTCTTTTCACTTCAATATCTACTTTTTCATTAAAAATGCAATTCTTATCTGAATTAATATGAATAAATAACTCTGCCTTTAATATATTTTTGTCTTTTAATATATCTGGTATTCTCACTTTAAAAAAAGTAATTAGCTTTTCTTCTACAAAAGTATTTAAACATTTAGTTCCTATCAAGCAATATTCTAAAAGGCTAAAGTTTTTATCTGGATATTTTTTTGATATAAAAGTATCATCATTTAAATAAAGTATAATATTTCTCATTTATAATCCCTCCATTTTGGGTCTATATTATACTATGTTAAAATACATACTTAGTTACATCAGAACTATAAATATACTGTCTTAAATTTTTATATAATAATACTAATTTATACAAAAAAAGAACATACTATTAGAAAATTCTAATAGTATGTTCTCTTTCATTATTATATATTACACTTTAAATTATTCCTTGACTGGCCTAGCTGGTGTAAACTAAACCAGTCTCTCTCAAATATTAAGCACTTTTTTCTTCTTATGTTTTTTAGGATTTATTGTCTCTATTATTGTAAACCAAAGTTATGAAATTGTAAATAGAAGATATTACCATAACAATGTTTTTTTGTAAATAAAAATTACAAAAAAACTTGTTTTTCTTAATTAAAGTAAATAAAATAAATTCAAAAAATACTGAAATAAGTGTTTTCCACATATCTTATCTATTTATTTAATATATTATTATATCAAAACTTAAATATAAACAATCATAGTAAAATTTTTTTAATCAAACTTTATTTTTCAATTAAAATTCTATAATATATAATTTTCCCTCATGCAAAACAAATAAAAAAGTGAAATGTATTTGTCTAAAGACATAACAACATTTCACTTTATCTTCATTAAACAACATATATTTTTAACTTTTATTTATAACTTAACCTAGTTTTATATATGTTTTAGTTTTTTTCTACATCTGAGTAGTCTATTCCAAAAGTTTCTACAGTAACAGATTTCATAATTTGTGGAGTCTGTGGCTTATCAGCTGCGTCCGTTCTAACTGATGCTATTTCATCAACTGTATCCATACCTTCTATTACTCTACCAAAACCTGCATATTGGCCATCTAAATGTGGTGAATTTTTATGCATTATGAAAAATTGAGAACCGGCTGAATTAGGTGCCATAGTTCTAGCCATTGATATAACTCCTCTTTCGTGTTTTAGATTGTTAGTAAATCCATTACCACTAAATTCACCTTTTATAGAGTGACCTGGCCCCCCCATTCCTGTACCATTTGGGCATCCTCCTTGTATCATAAATCCTGGTATTACTCTATGAAAGATTATTCCATTATAATATCCTTCATTTACTAATGATACAAAGTTTTTAACTGTATTTGGTGCTATATTTGGATATAACTCAATTTTAATTTCTTTTCCATTTTCCATTTCTATAGTTACTATAGGATTTTTATTTTCCATAATTTATTACCTTCCTTTTCATTAGTTAAATTACATAATTACATTTATTATATTATACTCTAATTTAAAGTCTATCAAGTATATTTTTTCCTATTTCATATCCTTCATGATAAATAGTTTTACAAAATTCATCATCAAAATTAAGGGTATCTTTAGGTGCAAACTGAGTATTAGGTCTAACCACGATGATTCTATTTTCATCATATATTTTTTTGATATCATCTGGTAACTCATAATTATATTTTGTGGATATTAAAATAATTTTATCCACATTATCCCCAATTAGTGGTTCAATTAATGCACTCCTAATTAGACCTCCATCTAATTTGAAACCATCATAAATTCCTTCTTGAACATCCTTCACAAATTGTTCTTTAAAACTAAGGGTAGCATTTGGATTTGATGGTAACAACCCACTGTATGAAATACTTGCAATTGCTTCATCACGAGATATTTTTGATACATCAACAATCTTTTCTGATACTACCTTATTATCAACTTCAACATAATTAACATAAAAGTTCATTTCTTCAACTTTACTATCATCTAGTTCCCTTAAATTGTCTATAGCAGGAGAATTATCCACAGTATTATTTACTATTTTCACATTTCCATTCTGGATATCTTTTATATTTGTCCACATTTTTTCCAAGTTATCAACATTGCCTGTGTATAAATAATATCCATTTATTGCTCCTATTGATGTCCCTGAAATCGAATAAAATTTATTTATTCCTCCATCATACAAGGCTTTAACTACTCCTGCTTGATAAGCCCCTTTTGCTCCTCCACCTTCTAAGCATAATCCTAATTTCATAGTCTCATCTCCAAATTGTTTATCTTATATTTATATTTCAAAAAACTTACTGAATGTTTTATATATACTATAATGGTCCTCAACATTTCCTAATTCTCTTATAGAGTGCATTGCTAAAATTGGACTTCCCACATCCACAGATGATATATCTATATGAGTAGAAGATATTGGACCTATAGTACTTCCACCTCTTTCATCTGACCTATTAACAAATTCTTGATACTCAACATTAGCTTCTCTACATATATTTTTATAAACAGCTATAGAATATCCATCACTAGTGTATGCCTGACTAGCATTTATCTTTATAACTGGACCTTTTCCCATAATTGGTTTATTAGTTGGGTCGTGTTTTTCTGGAACGTTTGGATGGATGGCATGAGCTAAATCCGAAGATATCATAAAAGATGAATAAATAGACTCAAAGAATCCCTCTCTATCCTTACCCATTGATAGACAGATTCTCTCTAATATATTTAACAACATGTTTGAATCTGCACCTTGTTTAGTAGAACTACCAACTTCTTCATTATCAAATACAGCTATTACATTTACACCATTTTGCCCTTTAGTATTAACAAGAGCATTCAAACTAGCATGTACCATTGCAAGATTATCTTGTCTTCCAATAGATATAAATTCATCATTAGCCCCTATTAAACTTCCTTTTTCAAATTCATATAAAAATAAATCAAAATCTATAATATCTTCCACATTTACATCTAAATTAGATGCTATTTGTTTTAAAAGAAAATTATCTTTTTCTAATGTATCATTTAACAGGCCAACTAAAGGCAACATATCTTTCTGTTTGTTATATGAATGACTATCATTTATACTTCTATTTAAATGTATTGCTAAATTCGGTATTATACAAATTGGCTTTTTAAAATCTATAAGTCTTTCGTTTGGTTTTAATATAGTATCACCTTTTAAAACTACTCTACCAGCTATTCCAAGAGGTCTATCCAGCCATGTACTCAATATCGCTCCTCCATAACACTCTGTATTCAACTTCAAATAAGATTTTTCAGCTTCTATTTCTGCGTTTGGTTTAATACTAAATGTAGGAGAATCTGAATGAGAACCTATTATTCTAAACCCATCTCTTTCTATATTTTCTGAATTTACTACAAAGGCTACCATGGCAGATAAATTTTTAGTAACATAATATTTTCCACCAACTTTTAGATTCCATCTCTGATTCAAAACCAATTCTTCAAATCCATTTTTATCTAAGATTTCCTTAGCACTATCAACTGCATGAAAAGATGATGGACTATCATATATGAAGTCTATCAGGTTTTTAGCAAAGTTTATACTATCCATTCCTCGTTTACCTCCATTATAAAATATTTAGTGTTGTATATTCTTTATTTATTTTTTTAATTCCCTGTTGGTCAAAAGCTATAGTAACATCTGTACCAATTATAGAAACTACTGTCCCAACCCCAAACTTAGGATGATGTACTTTAGAACCAAGTTTTATATCATCTGGATTAGTTTCTTTATTAGAATCTTTTATTGTAGCATTAACTTTATCTGCAACCTTAGATTTACTTATAGTATTCATATACTTTTTAGTATATTTATCTAACATATTATAATTTGCTTTAGAATAACTCAACTCTTTTTTTACTTTGTACAATCGTTCTATACATTCTTCTGGCAATTCCTCCATAAATCTTGAAGCTATTGCAACATTTGTTTTACCATATAATGTTCTCTTCTCCGTCAATGACATATATAGTTCTTCTTTAGCTCTAGTTATACCAACATAACAAAGTCTTCTCTCTTCTTCTATTTGTGAATCACTCATAGATTTTATAGCTCTTGATATAGGGAATAATCCTTCTTCCATACCTGTTAAGAACACAACCGGGAATTCTAGCCCTTTAGATGTATGAATTGTCATAAGCGAAACCCTATCATTATCTTCTTCATCATTTGATTCAGATGTAAGTGCTATACTAGTTAAGAATGTTTCTAAATCTTTATTTTCATAAGTATCATCACTACTACTTTCAAACTCTAGTGCTATAGAAATAAATTCTCTTAAATTATCAATTCTATCTTGAGCTTCCTCACCTTTACCAGTCAAATCTTTTTCATTTTTGTTTCTTATCTCTACAAGTTCATCCATATATCCTGTAGTATCCAAAACTTTTTCTATTAACTTACTAACGGGATAAACTTCTTTTATAGTTCTAAGAGTACCTATAATATCAACAAATCCACTTATACTCGCTCTTGCCTTAGTAGATATGTCTGAATTTGTTTCTATGTCAATTAATACTGAATATATACTCTCTTGTTTTAAATTAGCTCTGTCTTCAATTTTTTCTATAGTTCTAAGCCCTATACCTCTTCTAGGAACATTTATAATTCTTTTTATAGATATATCATCCTGAGGGTTTTGAATAACTCTTAAATACGCCAATAAATCCTTTATTTCTTTTCTCTCATAGAATTTCGTACCACCATATATATTGTATGGAATTTGACTTCTATTTAAAGCATCTTCTACAGGTCTTGCTTGTGCATTTGCTCTATAAAGTACTGCAAAATCCTTATAAGGTCTATTCTCTTTTCTAGCTATTTGTGCAATTGAGTCAGCAATGAAATCAGCCTCCTCTATTTCGCTACCAGTTAATTGTATCTTTATAAGCTCTCCTTCTTTTTTTTCACTCCAAAGCTTTTTTCTTTTTCTTTCTATATTATTAGATATGACTTTATTGGCTGCATCCAATATAACTTGTGTAGACCTATAATTTTGTTCCAACTTTACAACATGTACATTATCATAATCTTTTTCAAATTCAAGTATATTTCTTATATCTGCGCCTCTCCATCCATAAATACTTTGGTCATCATCTCCAACAACACAAATATTTTGATGTTCTCTCGCTAATAATTTTATCAATTCATATTGAGCTTTACTTGTATCTTGGTACTCATCTACCATTATGTATCTAAACCTACTTCTGTAATACGCTAATACTTCATCATTAGCTTTGAAAAGTTCTACCGTTTTAAGTATTAAATCATCAAAATCAAGTGCACTATTTCTTTTTAGACGGTCTTGATATAGAGCATAAATATCTGCAATCTTAACCATTCTATTATCTGCCATGTTGATATCTTTAAACTGTTTTGGAGTATAAAGCTTATCTTTTGCTCCTGAAATGGCGCTTATAACTGCTTTTGGTTCAAATACCTTATCACTTAAATTTAATTCTTTAAGACAGTCTTTAACCAATGTAACTTGGTCTGCAGAATCATAAATTACAAAACTCCTATTGTAACCAATCTTATTTATATCTTTTCTGAGTATACGAACACAACAAGAATGGAATGTACTTATCCACATGTCCTTAGTTTCAGGACCTATGTTTTGCTCAACTCTCTCTCTCATTTCATTTGCAGCTTTATTTGTAAATGTTATAGCTAATATATTTGGTGCTTGTACACCTTTATCTTCTATAAGGTATGCTATTCTTGTTGTTAATACCTTAGTTTTACCTGAACCAGCACCAGCCAGTATAAGTACTGGACCTTCAGTTTTTTCTACTGCTTCTCTTTGAGCAGGATTTAATGTATCTAAATTCATATTTCTCCTCCTGTTAACAGCCATAAATATATTTTAATCTAAAATATGAATTACTTCAAATTATAATTATGTATTATATTAATAGATTATTTCCAATATATTACAATTAAATAACACTTTTCCATACAATTTATTTTATTACTCAAAAAAATAACCTTATGATTTGGGGAATCATAAGGCACCTTTAAGGGGTCTAGGTTAAGGGTTATTATATATAAATCTATTTTTTTAAAATAGGTTTAGGGCTTAATTATATGTTTGTATTAAGTTCTCTTTCTTTCCAATACTTATACAAATCTTCTTCTTTCTTAAATAAAGGTAAATTCATATTTTTATGTACTTTTACCAACCATGGGGATTCTAAGCCAGCTTGTATTATATTATTTTCATTTATAAATACATCTTCTGCCTTTCCTTCATCAATCAAAATCCCTTTATCCAATACATATATGTAATCACATATTTCATACATTAAATTCATATCATGACTGGATATTACTATTTTTATATTATTTTTATTTAATCCCTTTATTATATCTACGATAGACCTAGTACTTACTGGGTCTAGACCAGCTGTAGGCTCATCAAGTAATACAATTTCATTTTCCATTGCTATAACTGATGCTATTGCTACCCTTTTTTTCTGACCATAACTAAGAAAATGTACTGGTCTGTCTATAAAATCTATTCCATTAACAGCTACTAGAGCTTTGCTTATTCTCTCTTTAATTGTTTTTTCATCCATACCAATGTTTCTCATTGCGAATGCTATATCATCATATACTTTTGAATAAAAAATTTGTTTTTCTGGGTCTTGAAACACAATACCTACATTTTTTCTAAGATTGTATAAACTTTTTTTATCATACTTTAACTTTTCTTCTTTAAAAAGAATTTCTCCAGATGTAGGTTTTAATATCCCCATTAAGTTCATAAATAATGTTGATTTTCCTGAACCATTTGAACCTATTATACCTATAACATTTCCCTTTGAAAAATCCATATTAATGTTCAATAATGCATTGGCATTTTTTTCATATTGATACGTTAAATTATTTATTTTAAACATCATTATCCCCTACTATGTGAAATTTACCATCATACAATTTTATGTCTAATGATATACACATATCATCATACCTTGTCATAAGTCTTTTGTACAGCATACTTCCAAGAATTCCTAAGGATTTATATGAAGTTTTTAAATTTATATACCCAAATCTTAACTCTTGTGACTTGTATATTTCTGAAAATTCTTCTAAAAATATGAATATAAACCTATATATTAACATTGATAACTCAACGAAAGTATCAGGTAAATGCAACTTTTTAAAGAAGAATATTAATTGATTAAAAGGAGTTGTAAGTATACAAAAATACACACAAGTCAAACAAGACATAGCTCTAAACAACACATGAATAGACATATCAATAGATGCCTTTGATATTCCTATATTGAAACTAAAAAACTTAAAACTATATAATAAGTCTGCTTTATTAAAAGATATATTTACAAGAGTTATTCCTATACTAAGAAATAAAAAGTACATTGGTATTCTAAGTAATTTTAAATAGTTTTTTAAATCTATTCCAGCCACACAAACAACTAGAATACTCATTAAAATCATAATTCCACTTAAAATAAATATATTTTGTATTACCATAGAAGCAATCAAAAATATTGCTCCTATGGCTACTTTTTTGTTTGGATTTACTTTACTTAATCTATTTGTATATGCATATTTATCAATTATAAGCATGATTAACTTCTCTTTCCTTTTTGAAGACCTAATATGTATCCTATTACACCAGCACCTAAAGCTGCTTGTGCAGAGAATAATAAGCTTTCTATTTCTCCACTTGGTGGCTCATAAGGACTGCTAAACCACGGTTTGTAATTTGGATTTATCTTAGTAATTTCACTTTCAGCTTGACCATCTGCTCCTCCATATTCAGCACCTGAGTTAACAAGTAATGGAAATATAATAAGAGCCACTACTAATAAAAGTAATAATATGTTAGTTTTTGTTTTTGTTTTAGCACTCATTAACTTTAACTCCTTTATCATTATTTTCTAATATGCTTTTTTCTCCATTTTCTGTAATTAAATTATATACAATTACAGTAAGTATACCTTCTGCTATTGCTATTGGTATTTGAGTCATAAAGAAAATTCCTAAAAACTTAATTGCAGAAGCCATAACTCCACCTGATGGGTCTGGGAAAGCCAGTGCTAATTGTATTGAAGTTATTGTATATGTGGCCAAATCTCCTATTGCTGCTGCAAGAAATACTGGCATAGCATTATTTCCATCTTTTTTCTTTAACACCTTAAATATTAAGAACGATATAATTGGCCCTATAATAGCCATTGAAAAAGCATTCGCTCCTAAAGTAGTTATTCCTCCATGTGCTAATAGTAATGCTTGGAATATTAAAACTATAGTTCCAAGAACAAACATTACACTTGGTCCAAACATTATCGCTCCAAGACCTACTCCAGTAGGATGTGAGCAACTTCCTGTTACTGAAGGTATTTTTAGTGCTGATAAGACAAACACAAATGCTCCACATAGAGCTAATAATACTTTCTTTTTAGGGTCTTGTTTTACTATTTTTCCAATTGATTTTAGTCCTACTAAAAAAAATGGTATAAATATAACTCCCCATGCTATAGACCATTTTACTGGTAAGTAACCTTCCATTATGTGCATTGCATTTGATGTAACTGGAGTCAAAATGATTAACATAAGTGCTGCTATAATCCCCAATTTGATATTTTGTTTCATCTTAGTATCCCCTCTCTCCCTTTCCAATAATTAAAATATAAATAATAAAATGTCTGATTTATTTAATAAAATAAAAAAGCCTAACACGATGGTTAGGCTTCTAATTTTCCACAATCCAAATACAAACACATAAAATAAATATATCTGTATAATTATTATAAGAAACTTTCTCCATCCCCGAAGAAATTACTTTAATATTTTAGGCAGGTCTCCTGACTTAGCTTCTTCCTACTCCTCTTCCTTCCCATGAAATATGAAAACATATAATCATAGTGGCTAACAAAAGTTTCGTCTGCATCACAGTAGCGGGGGCTGTAAAGGAATTTAACCTTTTTCCCTATTAATCTTGCTTGAAGAACCTATAATATTATATATTTAATTTTAAAATTATTCTTAAATCATTTTCTATATAAATCATTGTATACCTTTTCTGTGAAAATTTCTACATTTTTTACAAATTTTATTCATTTTTATATTTTTATGTATATAAATTCTTTTTTATAATTTTGACTAATTTCTAATTATCTTCTTTAAATACATTGAAACCACATCAGAAAATCTAGTTATATCTCTCGAATATATGAAATCATTTCCATATATTAATCTTTCAGCTTCAAGCTCTGATTCTTTACCTGTAAATACTCCTAATACCAATATATTTTGTTTTCTAGCCTTTCTTACTTCATTGGCTGTGTCTCTCAAACCAACTATCCCTCTATAAGCTTTTTCTCCTCTTAAGGTTCTCTCACTATTTTTTCCTATCTTTACATCATTTGGTCTTCCATCACTAAGAACTCTGAACCTCCCATGACTAAAGTCACAGGGTTCCTGCTTCACAGAATTTTGCATACTAAAATATGTCTTACTAATTCTCCACAGGCTATCCCCGTAGTT
>NZ_OEZH01000147.1 GCF_900243075.1 Clostridioides difficile | reverse complement strand
TGGTTTATAGTTATTGTTTTTCATATAATCACCTCTTGACTATATTTTACTATAAATAACTATATTTATCTATGTTTTTATTAACTAAAGATAACCTCCCTAATACATATAATAGTTTTTTTATCTTATACTTATATTGTACTGCTACTATCTCTTATTTTGTAAATATATTTTTAACAAAAAAACAGTTAACCTTCATTTACAAGGCTAACTGCTTTTTATTTTTCATTTATATTTTATATTACAAATTTTTGCTCTAAAAAATTTATCTTTTTAATCAAAACTGAAATTAATTAAATTATTTATTACATTCCTAACTCTTTAAACTCTCTACTTCCAGGCTTAACAACTGGTAATTTTCCTTCTTTACATAAAGGACACTCATCAGATTCATAAACTTGGATATCAAGTTTTATAGCACTATATATAGGCATACCTATATCATGATTAGTTCTATCTGCTATACATGCTACACCTACAACTTCTCCACCTAAGGCTTCCAATACTCTTTTTGTCTCCATAGTTGATTTACCAGTAGTTACAACGTCTTCAGCAATTATTATCTTTGCTCCTTTTTTAACTTCAAACCCTCTTCTTAACTCCATTGTATTGTCTTTTCTCTCAGTAAATACAGCTTCTTTTCCTAATTGTCTTCCTAACTCATAAGAAACTATTACTCCACCCATAGCTGGTCCTACTACTAAGTCTATATCCAAATCTTTTATTTGTTCAACAACTGTACTTAATACCTCAGCAGCATATTCTGGAAATCTTAATACTTTTGCACATTGTACATATCTATTACTGTGTTTTCCTGAAGATAATAAAAAATGTCCCTCTAATAATGCATCACTTTTCTTTAATATATCTACTACATCTACTTTACTCATATTATTTTTCCTCCATGTTAATATTATAAAATTATTGTTTATTTAATCTATATTTTTCATTTTTAAAATACTGTTTATTCTACCTTATATAATTCCTCTTATTTCGTCTAAACTTTTTATTCCTTCTTTATCCATAAATTCATTAATTCCATCTATTATTTCAGGACCAATTCTAGGATTCATAAAGTTTGCAGTTCCAACTTGAATACAAGTAGCTCCTGCCATTATAAATTCTATAGCATCTGTAGCTTTAGTTATTCCGCCCATTCCCATTACAGGTATATTTACATTTTTACACACTTCATGTACCATTCTTAAAGCTATAGGCTTTATAGCTGGTCCAGATAACCCAGCATATACATTTTCAAATACTGGTCTTCTATTTTTTATATCAATTGCCATTGCTTTAAAAGTATTAACTAAAGAGATGCCATCAGCACCTTCTTCTTCACAAACTTTTGCCATCCCTACAATGTCTTCTGCATTAGGTGATAGTTTTATTACTAAAGGTAGTTTCGTTATGTTTCTTACCTCACGAACAACTTCTCTTGCCACTTCAGTTTTTATACCAAAAGCCATTCCTCCAGCTTTAACATTTGGGCAAGATATGTTTAATTCAATAATATCTATTGGTTTATCATTTAACATTTGAACCCCTAATAAGTAGTCTTCTAATGTCCCACCTCCAACATTAGCTATTCTGACCAAGTCTAATTGACTAAAAAAAGGTAATTCATTATCTATAAACCCTTGGACTCCAGGATTTTCAAGACCAACACTATTCATCATGCCAGATGGTGTCTCATGAACTCTCATACCATTATTACCAGGCTTTTTATTTAAAGTAAGTCCCTTACTGCTTATACCACCAAGTTTTTGTATATCATAAATCTCATTATATTCTTTTCCAAATCCAAAAGTTCCAGACGCCATTATTACTGGATTTTTAAATTCTATACTTCCAAATTTCACACTTAAATTAGCCATTAAAAATCACGTCCTCTCCCCAGAACACTGGACCATCTTTACAAGTCTTTTTATTTCCTTCATTAGTTTTACACGTACATACTAAACAAGCACCTACTCCACATGCCATATGGTTTTCAAGAGATACCATAATTCTCGTTTTAGTACCTTCTACCATCTTAACCAATTTTTCCATCATTGGAGTTGGACCACATGTTAATATATAATCATATTTCTCCACATCAATTATATCTGTTACAAAAGTATTCCCTACTGTTGTATAGACCTCATTACATACTTGTCTATATTCATCTTCTAATATAACATCTTCTCTAAATCCAAGATATGCATCACAGTTTTTTATATTTTTAGCAACTAAATATAGTGGCGCTACACCGATTCCGCCTCCTACTAGAGCTACCTTTCCATCAACCTTAGTATATCCATTACCATAAGGTCCTTCTAATTTTATAGTGTCGTTTACTTTTAAGTTACTCAAAATTTGAGTTCCCTCTCCTACTACTTTATAAAGAAAAGTTATTCCTTCTTCATCTATATCATGTATACTTATAGGTCTTGAAAGCACTGGATAAGTATCCCATGCTCTTAACATATAGAATTGTCCCATTTTACCTTCAAAATTACCTTTTACTTTCATTCTATACATATCTTCGCCTATATATATATTTTCCAGAATTTTATACATCCCAAAATCTCCTTTGTTTTACTACTATATGATAGCTATTAGTCTTCATTTATACCTAAAAGCTTTATTATTAAAGCCATTCTAACATACATTCCATATTTAGCTTGTTTAAAATATACAGCTCTATCATCATCATCTACATCTATGTCTATTTCATTTACTCTTGGTAATGGATGCATTACTAACATATCTTTAGATGCTTTTTCTAATTTAGCCTTATTTAAAATATAATAATTTTTAAGTCTTTCATATTCTGATTTATCTTCAAATCTTTCTTGTTGAACTCTAGTCATATATAAAACATCCAAACTTCCTATAACATCATCTAAATTATTAGTTTCATAATATGCATGTCCCTTTATAGCTTCTTTTATATAATCTGGCATTTTTAATTCTTCGGGTGCTATAAATACAAACTTTGTATTCCTATATCTTGCCATAGCTTTAACCAAAGAATGCACAGTTCTTCCATATTTTAAATCACCACATAATCCTATTGTATGGTTTTCTAAAGTTCCTTTTAATGATTTTATAGTAAGCAAGTCTGTAAGTGTTTGGGTTGGATGCTGATTACCGCCATCTCCTGCATTGATAAATGGTACCTCTGTAAATCTAGCTGCTTCTGATGCTGCACCTGATTGAGGATGTCTCATAGCTATTATATCAACATAACCAGATACTATCCTCATTGTATCGCCTAAAGTTTCGCCTTTTGATGCAGAGGATGAATTTGGTTCTGAAAAACCTACGACACGCCCTCCTAATCTGTTCATAGCAGATTCAAAGCTTAATCTTGTTCTTGTTGATGGTTCATAAAATAATGTAGCTAATAGTTTTCCTTCACATATGCGAGAATATTTTGACGGATTGTCAATTATTTTTTGAGCTAATTCTAATATTTCATCTATTTCTTCTATTGAAAAGTCTTCTGGTTGGATTAAATTTCTTGATTTTAACATCTTTCGTCCTCCTTTTTTAGCCTCTCTGAACTAAAATTAAAAGTATTTTTGTACTGTTAGTAGCTTACCACCTTTGACTTATCCTGTCAAGGGATTGCACAAATAATCATTATATGGAAAGACTACTATTTTATATCATATTAACTTAAATCCTTATCAAATTTAAAGTGATACAAAAACGCTCTATAATACATTTAAAATATAATCATTTTTTGTTTCCTGATTAAATTAAATATAATATAGAGCGTTTATATTTATGTATTTATCAATTTGTCATATTACAAACTGATTATAATATTCTTTTTGCTGTAACAAATCTTGCTGTATAGTATGCTGAATTTATACTAGTTACACTAACTGTTTTTCCTGTTGATGGTGAATGTATCATATTACCTCCACCTACATATATTCCAACATGACTAACAGAACCAGAACCATTAGTTGTGAAGAACACTAAGTCTCCTGGTTGTAAATTTGCTTTACTTACAGTTTGTCCATATTTAGATTGTGCTTTAGATGTTCTTGGTATATTCTTTCCTACTGCATTTCTATATACATATTGTGTAAATCCAGAGCAGTCAAAAGTGTTTGGTCCTTCTGCTCCCCAAACATATGGGCAACCTTGCTTAGAATATGCCAAGTTAAGTACAGCTTGAACTGCATTAGAGTTAGCTGTTGGCACATTTGAGCTATTATTTTGTTGATTGTCATTTGTATTATCTTGTTGATTATTATTTGCATTGTTTTGTTGATTATTATTTGTAGAAGTTCCATTTTGATTAACACTTGGGTTTACTTGTGGTTCTTCTATTACTGGAGCTTTATCAGATATATAAGATGCTTTTACGTATCCTTCTGTTTCTCCATCTTTAACTTTTAACCAATCTCCATTTTCTTCCAACACCAATAAAGAGCTTCCTTTTTCCAGCTCTTCAATTACTTCTGAACTTTCACTCTTATCTTTTCTTAGGTTTACTTTATCAGCGTTAGTATATCCTACACCTTCAGATATATCTACATATCTAGTAGCTAACCAACCTTCGCCATCTTCAACTTTAACCTTAACCCATTCCCCTTGAATTCCTAAAACAGTAAATTCATCTCCAGAATAAGCTATGTTTTGAACTTGACCTTCTTCTCTTATTTTTATAGCTACTCCATCTTTTATCTTTGCAACTTTATATTTTACTTCTTTATATTCACCTAAATTTAATTCAGTATTTGTCTTATCATCCTTATTTTGAGATGAATCATTTACTTCATCCGCATTTACAATTGAACTTACTGATAATGCCATAACTGATGCAAATACTGGTATTAATATCTTTTTCTTCACGATAAACCTCCTAAAATTTTCCCATAATTATCTTATGATTCTATTTTGTAGGTGAAGTGTACCTAAGGATAAAATACTAATACACAATACATTAATAAAAGCTCTATCTGTAACTTTTTTGTAAACCACTTTATATAACTTTTATAGTATCATTATATTAATAAAATAAATAAATTAGTTTATCCAATATGTCACCTAAATATACATTATTTACTTAATTATATAATATGGGTCTGTAAAAGTAAAGAATTTTGTACCGTTCGAGTTTAAAGTACGCATAAATATTGTTTTATGTGTTTTTTTATGCGTTTTTATGTGGCGTATATTTTTTGATTAAGTTACTATAAAGTTAGATATATTGTGAAGTTTTTGACTTTCCATACACAAAAGGACATTTCTATAATAATGACTCTTAAATTGTGGTTATACTTATTCCTTACTACAACTATTCTCTTCATTATTTCAAATAGACTTTCAGGTCTATTTAAAGAAATGCTATGCTCAATAATACTAGCTGAATTAAATTTTATAAAAATAACTGATGATAGTAAACTTAAAATTAAGTTTATTATTATTTTTTTAGATCCATACAGTCTTTATAAAATCTAGGAATAATTTCTATCGAATCTGAATCTTTTGGTACTATTCCATTGGCTCTACAGTTTTCTTCATGCTCTCTTCTCAGTTTTCTAGGCGCATTTGCATATGTAAAATCTATTGTTACAAACATGTCTTCTTGCCTTCCTTCAAACGTATATCTTGACCTCTCTAAAAAATTACTCTCTTGAATAATACTAGTTGAATCAAATTTAAAGAACGTAATAGAAGATAACAAACTTATAATCAAAGCCATTAAGATACCATTTTTATGTTTTTCACTGAACATACTCATTACTCTTTTTCTAATATCAGATTGTTTATTTAACCCAGCTACAAATTTATTTGAAAAATTTGTACCTCTCTTCATTGCACTTATAATAGTTAAAGCATATTCTTGTTTTTGTAATAGATTACAATTTTTTAAAACTCTCTCATCACAATAAAGTTCACAATCTAAATCTATATATTTTTCCATTATATATACAAATGGATTAAACCAATATACTATTTTTAAAAATAGTACCACATATTTTAAATGAAGGTCTTTGCTTTTAAAATGCATAAGCTCATGTCTAAAAATCCAATCTAACGCTTCTAATTTATAATCATGTGGTGGTAAAAGCACACATGAATTAAAAAATACTGGGCTCTCAACTTCATAAGAATACTTAAGTTTTATATCCTTGTATATACTGAACTCTTCCAATAAGCTTACATAAAGATTTATTATTTCTTCGTCATCAACATCATAAGATAAATCATTTATTAAATTTTTAAGTTTTATATATTTAAATATAGTATAAAGTAAGTATATTATCACAGTACAAATCCAAATATACAATAAAATACTATTATATGAAGTTGGTGCTTTATTAAAATACTCCAAATTAATATTATCAATGTTTATATTTTCTTTGCTTCTAAAAACATTCACAGTAAGAGTATAATACGTAAATGGTAACAACAATTTAAAAACCACTATTAGCCATATATAATAGTTAAATTTTTTACTAAATTTTTTAAATATACTTTTCTTAAAAGTTAATATTAAAAGAATACATAAACTACTTACTATAACCGTTCTAAAAAGTCCATTCAAAATTAAATCAACCATTAATTTTCACCCATCTTATTTATAGCATTTTAAATTCTAAATTACATAATTTATCAAGTCATTTATAAATTAAAACAAAAAATGAGTCACATAATTTAAGGGCTGTACTATGTACAGCCCCTTTATATCTTAAATAACTATATTATATTATTTATTAAGAGTAAATCCTAGTACCAACCTCTTAATTTCATAGCTTCAGCAACTTTCTTAATTGAATGCATGTAAGCAGCTTCTCTCATTGTAACATTGTACTCTTCTTTGATTTTCCAAATAGATTCAAATGCTTTAACCATAGCTACTTCTTCTTTTTGTTCTACTTCTTCTTCTGACCAGTAGTATCCATATAAGTTTTGTACCCACTCGAAGTAAGAAACTGTAACTCCACCAGCATTAGTTAATATATCTGGAGTAAGAACTATTCCTCTTTCAGCAAGTACTTCATCAGCTTCTGGAGTAGTTGGTCCATTAGCAGCTTCACAAACTAATTTAGCTTTTATAGATTCAGCAACTTCTTTAGTTATAGAGTTTTCTAATGCAGCTGGTATTACTATATCAACATCTGAAGCCCAGAACTCTTCTAAAGATATTCTCTTAGCTCCTGGGAAGTTTAATAAGTTACCATGTTCTTTCATATAATCTAGCATAGCTTGACCATCTAAACCATTTTCATTGTATATAGCATAAGAACCTTCTGATTTGCACCATTCAGCCATAGCTACAACAGTACCACCAAGTTTTTCACAGTTAAGAACTGTATAAGAACCAACGTTTCCTATACCTTGAACAGCTATTTTAGCTTTTTTCATATCTATTCCTAATTTAGCAGCAGCTTCTCTTGCAGTAACAGCAACACCAAATCCAGTAGCAGCTGTTCTTCCTAAAGAACCACCAAATTCAACTGGCTTACCAGTTATAACACCTATAGAACTTTGTCCAGTTAATTTATTGTACTCATCAACCATCCAAGACATTATTTGTCCATTAGTATTTACGTCTGGTGCAGGAACGTCAACTTTCTCACCTATTAATTTATATATTCCATCTATGTATCCTCTACTTAATCTTTCTAATTCACCTTGAGATAAAGTTGATGGATCTACTATTATTCCACCTTTACCTCCACCATATGGTATACCTGTTACAGAACATTTGAAAGTCATCCATATAGATAAAGCTTTTACTTCGTCTCTTGAAACATTTTGATGGAATCTTATTCCACCTTTTGTTGGCCCTACTGCATCATTATGTTGTGATCTAAATCCTTTAAAAGTTTTTATAGAACCATCATCCATTTTTACTGGAATTGAAACTTCTATAACTCTCATAGGTTCTTTTAATAATTCATAAACTGCTGGTTCCATACCTAATTTATCACATGCATTTTTTACTTGAGATTGCGCCATCTCGAAGACATTTACATCTTTTCCTGACATTTGAAAGCCCCCTTATAAATACGTTATAATTATGTATACTCCATTTAGAAAAACCATTTCCTAAATTTACAGTTTAATTATAGCACACTTTATTGCAAATTAGTATATCATTTTTTCAGTTTATTTTTTAACATGAGAGGAAGTTTATTTTTTTAATTTTATGAATGTTAATATCTATTTTTTGTACATTAACTAAAGTCATTTTCTCAATAGACTTTTTTATTATCTGTTGCATATCTTCAATTTTTTTTATAACTTCCAAATCATTGATATTTATACTTACAAAAATATTCATAAAATTATTGCAATTCTCTATATTGATTTTATTTATTCTATCAATGCTTCCAAAGTTGTATACTTCATATTCAATAATCTGTTTAATTACATCAGCACTAATATAAAATTTTCCAATATAGCTAAAAGTTGGTCTTATAATTGTTTTTTCTAAAACTACCATATTCCTATTATTACCTTTTCTAAAAAGCCTCTTCAATGGATTTATACTAAGACCACTTGTCATACTTTTTATCTCAACTGCTGGAACAGGAATTACATGATTTCCTTCTTTTCTAGATTGTTTTGCTATTTCTATTTCATACTTAGTACTTATGTCTTGGATATTTACAAATTTATAAACTCTTCCAATTGATAATCTATCTACAATTTGATTAACCATTTTTTTTGATGTACCAATAATAAGAATTCTTCTTATATTTTCTTTTTTAATTGTTTCTCTAACTTCTTGTCTATGGTCCAAATCATAAAAAATAGCTCTTTTAACTGCTTCTATAGTAGTACTTGCTTGTTTTGCCGATATCCCAGCTAAAACTTTGTTTTTGTATATTAAAATTCCATCATCAATTATATAATCTATATCATTTTCATAGGCGAACTCTAAAGCCTTAAAACTCTTACCTGTACCACTTGACCCAACCAAAGCATATACTTCCATCCCACAACTCCTTTATAAAATAGATTTAAGCTATTTACTGCAAAATTTTATTGTACTTTATAGATTAAAATTATTATATCATTAACAGTTAAATATTATATCCAATACGAAAATTTATAAGCAAAAAATATACTACAATATGAAATTCCTTTATAAAAGATAAATTTCCTGCAAATAAATAATTTATTGAAAAAAATTTTACTTTTTTAAAAAAAGGAATATAATATACTTTAAGCAAGGAAAACTTACTGGATTTACATTAGAAGGAGCTGGTAATATGAATATTACAAAAAATTTTTTAAAAGACTATTTAGAAAGATTTGGTGAAACACCATTTCTAGTTAGGCCTAAAGATGGAGAAGAGTTTCTAATTGGAAACGGCTCTCCTCAGTTTAAAGTTATTATAAATAATGATATTAGCAAATCTGAACTACTAAAAAGTACATCTTTAGCACTTGGAGAAGCCTACATAAATAGAGATATTGAAGTTGAAGGGGATTTATTCTTAACTTTGAATCTACTTTTAAAACAAATAGACAAATTCAATATTGATAATTCAGCTGTAAAACATCTACTACACTCATCAAATTCAATGAGGCATCAAAAGAAAGAAATACATGCTCACTATGATATTGGTAACGATTTTTATAGCTTGTGGTTAGACAAGACACTTAGTTATTCTTGTGCATATTTTAGAAATGATAATGATACTCTTTATGAGGCTCAAGTCAACAAGGTTCACCATATATTAACTAAACTAAATCTAGAAGAAGGTATGAGTCTTCTTGATATTGGGTGTGGTTGGGGATTCTTACTAATAGAAGCAGCAAAAAAATATAAAATTCATGGCGTTGGAATTACGCTTAGTGAAGAACAATTTAAAGAATTTAATAAAAGAATTAAAGAAGAGAACCTTCAAGACTACCTTGAAGTAAAACTTATGGACTATAGAGAGCTCAAAAACTCAAACCTTATGTTTGATAGAGTTGTAAGTGTTGGTATGCTTGAACATGTTGGTAGGGAAAACTATGAACTTTTTATTAAAAATGTAAATGCTGTTCTAAAAGATAGTGGATTATTTTTACTTCACTATATAAGTGGTCTAAAGGAATCTTATGGAGACCCTTGGATAAAAAAATATATTTTCCCAGGAGGAGTTATTCCTAGTCTAAGAGAAATGATACATATTTGTAGCGATTACAAATATCACACTATAGATGTGGAAAGTCTAAGATTACATTATGTAAAAACTTTACTATACTGGCAAAAAAACTTCTATGAGAATCTTCCAAAGATTAAAGAGATGTTTGATGATAAGTTTATAAGAATGTGGGATTTATACCTTTGCTCTTGCGCTGCTGCTTTCAACACTGGTATCATAGATATACATCAAATACTTTTCACTAAAGGTATAAAAAATGATTTACCTCTAACTAGAGAGTATATGTATACTTGTTCAAAATAATATTTTACAAATCAGATATAATTTAAACTTAATTACAAAAATAGAGCTATTTCTAAATAAGACTTCTTATTTTTTCTTATTTTAGAATAACTCTATTTATTGTTTTCTTGTATTTACCAACTTTACTCTACATATACATTATACGTTATAACAAAATTCTCCATTTTCTTTTATATTAAAAAAGTCTGCATAACATACATCAAATATCCTATTTTCCAAATCAGATATTTCAACTTTATTTTTTATTAAATAAGTTAGTACACCTACATATGAAATATCTCCTTGTATAACTGCTCCATAGATTACATTATCTTTAAAAACAAACTTTTTATAATCATTAATTCCATGTCTAGTTAATACTTTATAGCTATCATCTACAGGTGTATTCATTCCTATAGAAATAGTTGGTATGTCCATGAAATTCATACTATTTTTAAAAGCAAATTCATCTTCTATTTTTTTATCTTTTCCAGCCATATTATATGCAGCTACAATTCCTTGCTTTACTGCTAGAGGCCAAATAGCATTTTTGCCTACAACATCTCCTGCTGCATATATATCCTTTTGTGTTGTTTGACACATATCATCTATTATTATACCTCTATCATATTCTATTCCTGTTTCATCTAAAAAATCAGCATTTGGTTTAACTCCTGTAGCTACAATTACCATATCTGCATTTAGAATTTCTCCATTTGAAAATGCAACACCTTTAACATTTTTACTGTTATCCAAGATAATTTCTTGTATTGATGCGCTTGGGTAAAATTTTACACCCTTTTCTTTAAACTTATTTTCATATACTGATGCTGTATATTCATCTAATTGTCTATCTAAAATATACTTTTCCATAAAAGCTACAGAAATATTTAATTGCTCATATTTAAATAATCCAACTAGTGCATCTATACCAACTAGGCCAGCACCTATTATAACTACATTTTTAGAGTTCTCTGCTTTTTGTTTTATTTTATAAATATCATCTATATTTCTCACAGAATATACAAAATTTCCATCTCTCAAGTTTTTTATAGGAGGAATAGCAGAAGATGCTCCTGTAGCTATTAAAAGTTTATCATAATTTACATTAATATCTTCTGTCTGAACTACTTTTTTATTTATATTTATACCTTTAACAGTCTTACCTGAAATCCAATTCACATTATTTTTCTCCATAAAGTCTTCATCAACAAAATTTATTTGTTTTAAAGTTCTATGTTCAGATATAACATGATGTAACATACATCTTGAGTATATGTTTTCATCTTTAGAAATTACTACTATATTTGAATCTTTATCTAATTCTCTTAATGTTTTTACTGCATTTATACCAGCCGCACTAGCTCCTAACACTACATAATTCATCATTTTCCTCCTTCTGTAATTCAATTGCTCCACTTGGGCAATTAGCTACACATCTAGGATATTCCTCATCTTTACACAAATCACATTTAAGTATGTTTTGCTTGCTTCTGTCATCTGGTTTTAATAATCCATATGGACAAGACATTACACACATATAACATGAACCACATTTTTCTTCATCATATGAAACGATTCCACTTTCACTATCTTTGTGCATTGCACCACTCATACATGCTAATACACATTCAGGTTCATCACAGTGTCTACAAAGAATTGGAACTGGATTATTATGTTTGCTATCTAATTCTATATGTCCTCTACTATCATTATCTATATTTTCTAAATCAAGAGTATACATGTCATAATCTTTATTATGTTTTAGCATACATGCTAATACACAACTCTTGCATCCTGTACATAAATCTTTATTTATAAAAATTCTATGCATTACATTCCACATCCTTTAACCCTAAATTTTTTCTTCTGTCTATTATTATTTCTTCTAATTGATTAGCTGAAGATTTAGGGTCTGGATTCACTATAACATGTCCTCCTGTTAAGTCTTTTAGTTTTTCTGTTAATACTTCTGTTACCAATTTTCCTCCTGTTATAAATGGAGGTAAAGCTAAATGAAGAGGTAAACCAAGAGCAAGACCAAAAGCTCCATCAGCTAATGCTTGTTCTTCCAGCCATTGTGGTGCTGAAAGTACCAATGGTAATTGTGGTAAGTCAATTCCAAGCTCAGCTGCTAATTCTGTTGCTACTATTTCTAGTCTTCCTATAGCTAGACATGGTCCAAAGTTTAATACTGGTGGTATTCCTAGAGTCTTACATACTTCTTTTAAGTTTTCTCCTGCTAATTCTTCTGCTCCAGGTGACATAAGACCAACATTTTCTAGTCCTCCAGTAGAGCATCCTGCAGAAAGTACTATTATATCTTTTTTAATCAATTCTTTAGTAAGCTCAACAGTATTTACATCATGCCCTCCTGCTGTCATATTTGAACATCCTACAACAGCTGCAACACCTTTAATTTTTCCTTCTGCTATTAAATTAATAAGAGGCTTCCATGAATCTCCTAAAAACTCTTTTAGGTTCTTTTCACTTACACCAGTTAAAGATTGTTCAAATCCATGGTCCTTTGGTATATCTATTTCAACACTTCCTCTTCTCTCTTTATAAGATTCTAATGCTTTTTCTATTAAAGTGTTACTAAGTTCATCTAATTTACTTCTGTCTAAACCTATGTATTCTGCATTGGCTTTTTTAGCAACATCATCTAAACAAACCATTTTTACTTTATATTTATCTGCTATTGGTTCAAGACCTGGTATAGTACAGTTAAATTCTGAAAGAACTATATCTATTGCTCCAGTTGATAAAACAGCCTCGCTTGTAAAATTGTTACCAGCATGTCCAGCAAATACTTCTTGATAATGTTCTCCTCTTAATTGTAAATCTTGACCAACACATGTACATCCTACTAGCTTAAATCCTTTTGCACCAACAGATTGAGCTAATTTTATAACATCTTCATCTTTTAATCTATCTTGGAAATTTGCAAATGTTGAATGTTGATGACCTGTTATCATTATATTTATGTAGTCTGGGTCTATTACATTAAATCCTACAGGAGCCATTCTTATAACTGGTTCTCCTAACATAACATCATTTAAAAGATTAGTTAGTGTAAGACCATATAATCCTGTTGATATACCTAAGTTCAAACAATTAACTAGCATGTCTACTGGGTCACTATTTAAATTTGTTGATGATTTTACTATTGCATCAAAAACTTCTGACTTTGCACCACCAGGCATTATACCTAACTCTTTCCACTTTTTCACTCTAGGTGCATAAGCTATTTTTTCTACTAATTCCATCTTATCATCTCTTGATTTATACAAATCATTGATAACTTTATCAGCAACCTTTATACATTTATCATACTTTTCATCACTTTCTATTCCAAACATTTCTGCTAATTGATTTAATGTTTTTTCTCCTTTAACAACACCTTTAGTTATTCCAACATTTTTTAAATTCTTAGCTGTATTTTCTACCACATGTAAATAACAAGCTGCTCCTGATGCTACTGCTCTTAAAAAGTTCCTTGCTACTATAGTGTCTGCATCTGCTCCACATATACCTCTTGGTGATTTAGGAGTTACTCTACATGGTCCATTTGAACAGAGTCTACAACAAACCCCCTGAAGTCCAAAACCACATTTAACTTTTTGATCTTCTGTTCTATGAAATGCTGTTTCAACATCCTTTGAAGCTACAAAACTTTCTAATTTCTTGTCTGCACTTTCGCACATTTTACAAGTGTTACAAGCCATTACAAATTCCCCCTTATATTTTTATATTAAAAAAGTAGATTAAATAGCTTTATTATAATTGACTATAATTTAACTATTAAAATCTACTTATTTAATACCACGATTTTCCATGCCTTAAACAAAATATAAATTATTAAAATAAATATATATATTTATTTTTTTTTACATTTTTATTTATTCAAATCTTTATTTATTCAAATCTTTACTTATTTTTTCTAGTTTATTTAAAACTCTTTCCTTCTCACTTCCATACAATACTTTTGGTTGATAGTTATTTCTAGAGCTACTAGATGTTATTGCAGTTGGTATTATATTTGGCTCTTTAATTGAAGTTAATTTATTATCTGAAAAAGTAAAAGTTTGTTGATATATATAACTATCTGTATCAGAAGGATTCTTATTTCCTCCAAAACAAAAATTCCCCAGGCTATAAGCTATATACTTATCTTTATACTTTTCTATACCTTGAATCACATGTGGATGAGAACCCATAACTAAATCGGCTCCCTTGTCTATTGCATAATGGGCAAAGTCTTTTTGCTTTTTATCTGGATAATAGTCTAATTCTATACCCCAATGAAAGTACACCACAACAACATCAGATTTCTTTTTTAGCAACTTAATATCATCTTCCATTTGTTTTAAGTTTTTTTCATTATATTCAGTGGATAATCCATTATATCCTAATAGACCCACCTTAATTCCTTTGACATCTACAACAGTATCTTTACCTAATCCAAAATAATTTATTTTATTCTCATCCAATATAAACTGTGTATCTTTCATCCCTTCTTCAAAATAATCTTCTGAATGATTATTTGCAACACTTACTGCCTCTACACTGCCAGATTTTAAAATATTTACATACCCTGGCTTTCCTTTAAATGCAAATTTTTTTTCTTTTGCATTTGATGCTGTAGTAAGTGGACCTTCTAAATTAACTACTGTTAGGTCATCTTTTTCAAATACAGGTTTTACATTTTTAAGAAAATAGTTGTAGTCTTCTCCTTGTCTTTTAAATTCATGGTCAAAACTACCATAATATGATGAACCTTTATAGTTTCCCATAGTTACATCACCAGCGAAACTTATAGTTATGTCTTTTTTTACAGGTTCTCTTTTTTCTTCTTTAGCCTGGCTTTGGTTATTCTTAGAGTCTTTTTTAATAGCATTTTCCTCATTTGGATTATTAGAGCATCCTACTACAAATAACAATAGACTCATAATACATATGTAAACTAATTTATTCTTCATATTAAACCTCCTTTGTATTAACATATTTTAAAACAAAATATACTTTTTTAGAGTATAACATTTTTAAATATAATCAATAGACAACTTTTTAAATTTAATTTTATTTTTAAAATAAATTTCTTTAAAATAAATAAAAATATAAGCAGATTAAATTTTATTGTAAAACTTTCAAACAAGAATATCATAATAAAGTTTTTGTTGTAGAATTAATTTAATTGTTATATTCAATAATATTTGTTATAATGTTATTGAATTACAATACATATAAAAGGGAGGATTTCAAAATGGCATATAAAATTACTGACGCTTGTATAAGCTGTGGTGCTTGTGAGGCTGAATGCCCTGTTAGCTGTATATCAGCTGGAGACGACGCATATGTTATAGATGCTGGTTCTTGTATAGACTGTGGTTCTTGTGCAGGAGCTTGTCCTGTAGATGCACCTCAACCAGAATAATAATTCGTTATTCATAAAGAGACTGATTTTATTTTTTAGATACTAATCAGTCTCTTTTTAATTATGTATTAATTATATTTTATTTTTAGAATGATATTCTAATGTATATAAATCTCTTTTTAATTATTTATTGTAGTTGAACAAACTCAACTTATAATTTATCCACCAAAATTTCAACTTATTTAAATGAAACATTTTAATTAAAACAAACTTTTCATAATTCATTACATTTGTGTGGTAATTAATATATAGAATAATTATTATCATATTCTAAAAATATTCATAACCTTTTATATCGATATTACTTTATCATTCAATAAATTTTATATATTAAAAAGAGAGGCTCTAATTATATGATTTTTAAAACCATTTTGGAGCACTCTCATATCTACCCAATACCACATTCATATTCTTGTTCATTTAAAAAATTATAATAATACTTACCAGCATTTATAAGTTCTTCATGGGTTCCTTCCTCGACAGATTTTCCGTCTTTAATAACATATATCTTATCTACGTTTTTTATTGTTGATAGTCTATGTGCTATAATTATGGTTGTTTTATCTTTCAGAAACTCATTTATATTTTTCAATATATCTCTTTGTGATATATTATCCAATGCTGATGTCGCTTCATCAAATATCAATATTTTAGAATTGCTTAGCAAAGCTCTTGCAATAGATATTTTCTGTTTCTGACCTCCAGATAGTTTTACACCTTTCTCCCCAATTATAGTTTCAAAACTATTCTCAAGGTTAATTATAAAATCATACACATCGATTTTTTTACAGATATACTCTACATCATTTTTAGATATATTTTTATTCCCTAAAGTTAAATTGTTTAAAATTGTATCATCAAATAATAGTAAGTCTTGAGTTATAACAGATATCTGTTTTCTTATATCTACTAAATTATAATCCTTTAAATCAACACCATCTACTTTTATACTTCCTTTATCAATATCCCAAAGTCTAAATACCAACCTAGCTATTGTAGATTTACCACATCCGCTAGAGCCAACTAACGCAGTTGTTTTTCCATTTTTAAATTCTAAAGTTAGATTATCTATAGTCTTAATTTCATTATCATAGGAAAATTCAACATTCTTAAATTCGATATTACCTACAAAATTTTCCTTACACCTATTGCCATTATTATTTTGTTTTATAATTACTGGTTCATCCAATGCATTAAATATCCTATCTATTGAAACTGATGCCTGTTGAATTCTAGTATTAGACTTAATTATACTTGTGCAAGGCATAATCAGCATACTTGTATATTGTTGAAATGCAATAAGTTCCCCTATACTCATTTCCCCCTTTATTATTTTTATTCCTCCATAACAATAAATTGATATTGTTATTAGACTGCTTAATATCATTGCTATTGAAATATTTGTTGAAATTATTGTATTGAGCCTTATCCATTTATCTACAATTCCTTTTTCTTTTTTTACATATGTTCTAAAAAATCTTAATACTGATTTTGATATAACTATATTCATCATATTAGAAACATATTCTTGAACCAAGTTCGACACATTTCCTGAATCTGTTCTTATTTCTTTTGTCTTAAGTGCTATTTTTTTTGTAAATTTCGATTGACTAAATATTATTACTATCTGAATTACTAAAACTATAAGTAATAAATCAAATCTAATGTTAACTAAAAATACTAATGCTGAAAAAGCTGTTATAACATTTACAATCAAAGAAAATATCATTTCTATCCCAAAATTCTCAACTATAAATATGTCATTTTCTAATATAGTTAATATATTTCCAGATTTTATATTTGTGTAATAGTTTCCAGATAGTTTTGATAGATGTTTTAGTAGCTTTAATTTTAAATTTATTGTTATTCTTTTTTTCATCTTTGAATATATATATTGTAGAGCTATTTCAGATAATGCCACGGTTATCTTTATTGCAGAAAATACTAAAACAAGCTTTATCAGTAATTCTACATTCCCCAGTTGTATAGCGTTATCTAATATAATTTTTATCACTTGAGGAATTGCTAAATCCAAAGCAGATATTGTCAATACGATAATAAATGCTATCATAATAACAGCTCTATTATTTTTAAAAACCATTCTTAGAAATTTCTTTATATTTTTTTTATTTTTCAAAAGCTTCCCTCCCAAGCATCTAAACATAACAAAACTCCATAAATAAAATATTATTCACACTTATTCATTTATATTTAACTCAACAAGTTTTGTTAGAGTATGTACTGACACAAAGTCATATCTTGAGACATTTATGTATTCAATTTTTATATTAAATTTCTCTTCCATTTTTCTTATTACATTAAAACAATTATGATCATTTAAACCAACTCTATTACTAAACAAATTGTAATCATATATATCTTCACTCTTATCATCTATTTTTAATACTTCTTTCAAAGTTTCCTTTACACTTTTTAAAATATAATTATCACTATCATATGGTTCAACTTTATTATCATAATATCTTTTACTTGATAATAAGTCACTCTCAGACCATCTATTTTTTAATGCTAAAGATTCAAGCTCTTTATTCAAACCTTCCAATTCTATTTTTGGATATTTTGACATCACCTTAGCTATTTTTCCTGTTAATCTAGCTGTAGCTTGGCTGTTGCTTTTTCCAAATAATTGATATGAGTTATTTAAACTACAACTTAAATAAGAATTATTGTCTATTACACACTGTATATCATAATCCTTATTGTACCAAAATGAATCCTTATTCTCTAAAATAAATCCTTTTACTCCTATTACATTATCAAATACACATGGATAACTTGATTTACATCTATTTGCAAGTGAACTTACTATTATTTTCCCATTTAAGAATAATTCTTTACATATACTATATAAATCACTTTGAAATTTATTTTCATTTATTGATAAACTTAAATTTATCAACCTTATATCTGTTTTCAATATAAATTTTAATGCTTCTTCAAGAACTTGTACATTGCTTCTTCCCTGACTATCCAATATTTTAATTGCAAATATATCTATATCTTTAAATTCTTTTTTTATTAGAGATGCACAAGAACTCCCATGACCATTATCATCACTGTATTCGTCTCCAATTAATATATTTTTATCATCTAATATGAATGACCTTCCTCCAATTATATTTTCTTTTAAATAGTCATGTTTAGAATCTATTCCAGTATCTAATATTGCTACTTTCACTCTGCTCATTGTAAAATCACCTATTCTTTTATTTTCCCATCAATTATAGAAATAACTCTATCTGAAATTTTGGCAATATTATTATCATGAGTTACAAGAAGTAATGTTTTATTAAGCCTTTTAGTAGACATCTTTAAAAGATCTATAACTATATCACTATTTTTACTGTCTAGATTTCCTGTAGGTTCATCTGCTAATATAATGCTTGGAGATGTAGATAATGCTCGTCCTATAGCAACTCTTTGTTGTTGACCTCCAGATAACTGACTTGGAAGGTATTTCCTCTTATCTTTAAGCCCAAGCATATCTATTAATTCATTTATATAATTCTCATCAATTTTTTCTTTTCCCATTAATAGTGGAAGTTTAATATTTTCTTCAACTGTAAGTATTGGGATTAGATTATACTGTTGAAATACAAAACCAATTTTTTTCCTTCTATATTCTGACATAGTTATATCTGAAAATATATTTATATCCTTATTATCAACAATTATTTTTCCAGAAGTAGCTCTCTCAATACCTCCTAATAAATAAAGTAATGTGCTTTTTCCACTTCCACTTGGACCCATTATTGATACAAATTCACCTTTATCAATTTCAATATTTATATTTCTTAGAACTTCAACTCTTGATTCTTTTCTCCCATATATCTTGCACAAGTCTGTTGTTTTTAATATGTTCATTTTTCCTCCTATAACTTTATTCTACTCTATTTATGCATTCAACCACACGTTTACTTTTAATATGCTTGAATTGAAAATGAGCAGTTACAGCTCCAATAATTATATTTACTGCTGTAATTAATACATAATCCCAATATAGTAGGCTAAATTCTATTCCTAAACTTGATACCCCACTATTGATATATATTCTTTTCTGCAAAATACATGATGACATAATGGTAACTAAACTTGACAGTACTCCATAAGATATACCTTCATATACTATCATTTTATTTAAAATCTTTTGATTTGCTCCTATTGCTATTAATATTCCAAATTCATTAATTCTTGAAATTATGCTATATCCTATATTATTTATTACATTTATAATAGTAATTATAAAAATTATAAATACTATTCCTGTATTATAAATTTTGATTTTTTTATTTAATGTCTCAACATCTTGTTTTTGCTTCACTATATTTGTCAATATTATTCTTTTAGCATTTGATTTTGATATGATTTTTGATATTTTATCTTCTATATTCTTATCATCTACTCCTTTATCTAAATTGATATTAACAGAATAATAATCATTTATACCTGTGCTGGCTTTAAATGTTTCTTGGTCGACAATAACATCCACACTATTACTGGTTGTATTATACGCTTCATGCATATAATCATATGATACTATAGCTCCAACTTTAAATTGTTTATATACATATTCTGAATCGTAATCAGTTAATTTATAATACTTATCATCTATAATATTATCTTTTCTAAATTTTATATTAATTTCGTCACCAGGCTTTATATCCACAACACTTTTTCCATTTACTTGTGGAACAGGATTTTTTCCATTTATTTGAGGTATATATACAATAGCCAAATTATCTTCTTTAATTTTGTTTATATCTATATTTCCTTCTATAATATAATCTTTCAATCTATTAAGGGCACTATCATTATATCCTCTAAAGTTATTCTTTAAAATAGTCTCTTTTCTCACTTTGTCATTCATCAAATACTCTTTTTTAGGAGTATCTTTATTATAATAATTTAAATCATTAAAATAATCCTTATTCAAAATTTTTATATTATTCATTATTAACTTTGAATATGTAACTTGAGATGACTCTATATTTTTTACACCTTCAATTTTTTCTATCTCTTCTAAAATACTTTCATTTATTCCACTACTCTTATTATCATTATATATATTCATCATAAAATCAGAATTCATATGTAAATTGGAAAAATAAACTGGATATCTCTTCTCTTTTAGATGCCTATTATAGTTCAACAGAATAAACATAGTTCCACAAATACACATAGAAAGGATTATCATAAAAAAAGTTTTTTTATTTCTAAATATATTTTTAAGAGAAATTGCCTTAGAAAATTCTACAAACCTATTAAAAAAACTAAAACTGACAAAATTTCTTTCAAATACATTATCACTACTTCTTTTTATCAAACTTATAATAGTATTATTCACAATATTCCTACAAGTTAAAAAAGCTATTAATATTATAATAACTCCAATTGATAAGATTGATAAAATTATTATGTCTTCTGGAAAAATTAAGCCTATTTTTACGATTTCACCATTTAAGATAAATTTTGTATTTATATTTTCACCTAATTTATAAAAAATTTTAGCTCCTAAATATCCTGTTATTATACCTATAGGTATCGAAATAAAATATAAAATTCTTAATTCTTGTAATATAACTTTAAACATGCCATTTCTATTAGTTCCGATTGCTCTTAATACACCGTATTCTCCCATTCTGTTATATATAGATATATTGAATATTCCATATATAACAATTCCACATATTAAACTTACTATTAAAACTATTTTAAATTTATTGTAAATTTCTTTATTTTCTGATGTTTCTAAACCTATTAAATCATTATGAGGTCTGATATTTTCCTTAGAAATAGAATTCTCTTTTGCTATTTTATTTATTTCATTGTTTATATCAATATTATTTTTAAATGCTATATATGTATTTATTTTATTCATATTATACAAATCAAGAGGTAACATTAGTTCCATATTAGCAATTGTCTTATGACTCTCTCTATCTTTAAGAATACCAACTATCTTGAATTTTTCTTTTTTAAATCCTTTTTTATCATCTTTAACTTTCAACTCAATTTCTTGATTAATTTCAGGTTTAATACTTAAATTTTTCAATACCCAACTTTCAGCAATCATTTCATTTTTTTTATTTGGAAATCTTCCTTTTATTATTTCGGAGTCGCTTTTTATATAACCTTCGTTTACTAAAGTGAGCTCAACCAATTGTTTTTCTTCTTTTGATGTTGCAGCATAGTGTACCTTCAAACCCATGTTAGCTATATTAGTTTTATCTTCAATCCTTTTAATTTGCTTTTTATTCAAATCACTAAATATAACATGATAAATTCCTTGAGTATACCTCATATTTTGTATTTCTGCATATCTCGTTGTATCTAATAAACTTCCGATACCAACAATGAGAGCTATAGAAAGTATCATGCTTAGTACTATTGATATAGATCTTTTTCTATACATTTTTATATATTTTTTACTTAAATTAAAACAATCTTTATTCATTCAGCATTATTTCCTCCTTTTGCCCCATGTAATTAATATCGGTTTATATTTTTCACACTCTTCATCATTTATTGACTTGTTATAAAAGAAAATAGATGTTACCTTTTAAACATATAATATTTAATCATTTTTCTCTCCTCAATTAAATTATTTTCTATGCTTAAAAGATAACATCTATTATTAATTATTTCAATATATATGCCATAACAGGTCAATTTAAAGCCACAACAGGTATTTTTCTACATATTCCATGAACAAGTTCATTTTTTTACTTGTGATTAGTCTGCTATTGTGTATAATAATTTCATTTACTTTAGTATTTTCACATTTAATCACGAAAAATTTGTTAATGATGGAACCTCTAATTTTATTTCTCTTTGCATACTATTCTCATTTATTTTTTTACATCAAAATCTCTAATTTTACGTTCCATATCCATACTGTTTGACATTCCAATATTAATATCTAAAAAAATAATATTTACCTTATCTGGATAATTACTAAGTAGTTCTTCGCTAGAATTAAACTCCAAAATTTCATACTTTTCTATTTCTCTTTCAAAGATTTTAATTAGATATTTCTTTAGGATTTATCTTTGAATAGGTTCATCATTACATACAACCATTTTATACATAAAAAATTTTCCCCCTTAATTCAATCTATAAACTAATTATAATAATAATTATATACAAATTATGTATACTTTTTTTAATTTAAGTTATTCTATATAATAAATGTTTCGACAAAACAAAATACTTTCTAATAACTTAAAAAGTTTAAATATCCACCTAAATTTTTTGCTTAACTTTAAAAATATAGTACCTTATGACTTATAAACTATTTAGAATTTTTATTACTAATCCTCTTCATAGAATCTTTCATATTTATCAAAACAATCAAGACATACTTTTTTATCTTCTTGAATTCTTATGTATTGCTCAGAAGCAAATTCACCACATATTTCACATTTAAGAGATTTAAATATTCTTGCTTTTTCAGGAAGCCTTAACTTCGTATCTGTAATCTCAAATATTTCTTCAAAATCACTTTCTAATAAGTATTTCTTATATCCTTCTCTATCCATATCAAATGGTTTTGACTTTACATATATTCTTATTGATTTTCCATTCTCTCTATTAAAGAAATGATATACTGATTTTCCAGTCATCCTAAGTAGTAAATTCCCTTTACCCATTGTACAACTTAGAACTACTTGTATCCCATCTATTCCGCAAGCATCATTTTCAGAAATACATACAACTTCCTCATCTCCTGATTGTTTACATCCCAAATATTCTCTTGCTGCAAGTGCTGCTTTAAATCCTATAGTTAAACCTGGACATTCATGACCATGAAATTCAATTGCTTTTTTCCATAATTCCTCCACAAAAATCACTCTCCCTAATATTGTTTATTTGCATACATTGTTTAAATTTTTATCCTAATATTTCAAAAAGCCAGAGGATTTAATATTAAATCTTCTGACTTTCTCAATACTCTTCACAACTATTTATTATTAATATTTTTATGTTGTCTACTTTCCTTCTTTCATTAAATACGATAAAGTAAATAAGCTTTCTGTTAGGTTTACATTTTCAACTATAACACCTTTCGGAACCTCTAAATCTAATGGTGCAAAATTCCACACGCCTTTGATTCCAGCTTTTACAACTCTATTAATAACTTCTTGTGCTCCATTTTTAGGTATACATAATACAGCAATATCTATATCATTGTTTTTTATAAAGTCTTCTAAAGTATCTGAATCTAATACTTCAAATTCTCTTATCTTTAAACCTATCATTCTAGGATTTGCATCAAACAAAGCTTTTATCTCGAATCCAGCTTTTCTAAATCCTGCATAATTGGCTATAGCTTGTCCTAAGTTACCTGCTCCTACAAGAACTGCGTTGTATGGTCGATCCAATCCAAGAATTTTACCTATCTCAGTATGAAGAGCTTCTACATTATAACCATATCCTTGTTGTCCAAACCCACCAAAGTTGTTTAAATCTTGTCTTATTTGAGAAGCAGTAAACCCTATTATATCACTCAATTCTTTAGAAGATATTCTTTGTATATCCCTATCTAATAAGTCTCCAAGATATCTATGATATTTTGGGAGCCTTCTTATAACTGCCATTGATATATTTTTATTTCCCAACATCTTCACCTCCTAAAAGTGTCCTCTTTTTTGTTTGATTCACAATAAAATATTTCTTTTTCAAAACTAATACATATAACCTTGATTATATTATATCAAAACATTATAATTTTAGATAGTTCAAGGAGGTAGAAATTTATGATTGTTTTGTCATGTAATAACTTAAATAAAAGTTTTGGTATAGATTCTATATTAGAAAATATTAGTTTTACAGTAAATGAAGGCGATAAAATTGGTATAATCGGCGTTAATGGTACTGGAAAAACTACTTTATTTAAAATAATTTCAGGAATTTATGGCTATGATAGTGGAGATATTTACACTTCTAAAGATTGTGAAATCGGATATTTAGAACAAAATACTAATTTTTATTCGGATAATACTATTTTAGAAGAAGTGTTAGAAGTTTTTAAAAATTTGATAGATATGGAATCCTATTTAAGAGAATTAGAGGTTAAAATATCTGAAGAAAGCACAAAAACAAATTCTCCAATTCTAGAAAAAATAATGGATGAATATTCACATAAACTAGAATTATTTTCAGATTTAAATGGATATGGATATAAATCTGAAGCAAAAGGAGTTTTAAAGGGATTAGGATTTAGTGACAATGATATGGATAAGCCAATAAGCATACTTTCTGGTGGTGAAAAAACCAGAGTTCTTTTAGGAAAATTACTTCTTAAAAAACCAACCCTATTGTTACTTGATGAACCTACTAACCACTTAGATTCTGAGGCGATAGAATGGTTAGAAGTATTTTTAAAACAATATAAAGGTACTGTTATGTTAATATCTCATGATAGATATTTCTTAGACCAATCTGTAAATAGAATTTTTGAAGTTCATAATAAAAAACTTAAAGTATATAATGGTAACTATTCTAAATTTGTTGAGTTATCTAGGGTAGAAAAAGAACTAGAACTTAAGAAATTTGAAGACCAACAAAAAGAAATAAAAAAACAAGAAGAATCAATTGAAAGGCTAAAAGCTTATGGTAGAGAAAAACACTTAAAACGTGCAAGAAGTAAAGAAAAAGCATTGGATAAAGTAGATGTTTTAGATAAACCAGAAGCTTATAGAAAAAAAGCTCGTATACAATTTACTCCTTCTGTCCAAAGTGGCAATGATGTTCTTCAAATCAGAGATGTGTCTATGGGTTATGGAGAAAGAATACTTTTTAAAAACTTGGACTTAGATATATATAGAGGAGAAAAAGTTGCTCTTATAGGTGCAAATGGTATTGGTAAATCTACATTATTTAAAATAATAACTAATGAACTACAGCCTCTTAGTGGTGCTATTAAATTTGGAGCTAATGTCCATGTTTCTTACTTCCATCAGGAACAAAAAACTCTTAATTTAGATAACACAATAATTGATGAGATTTGGGAAAATAATACTCATCTTACTCAAACTACTTTGAGAAATATGTTAGGAGCATTTTTATTTGTTGATGAAGAAGTTTTTAAGAAGATATCTACATTAAGTGGTGGGGAAAGAGCTAGAGTTGCTATACTTAAACTCATACTATCAAATGCAAATTTATTATTATTAGATGAGCCTACTAACCATCTAGATATTGATTCTAAGGAGGTTCTTGAAGAGGCATTAACTAATTATGATGGTACTATATTTACAATCTCACATGATAGATATTTTTTAAATACTGTTGTTGATAAGATTTTAGTTTTAGACGAAAATGGAGTTACTGAATACCTAGGAAATTATGATTATTATATTGATAAAAAAAGGCAAATCCAAGAGATGAGTGTTATAGAAGAAAAGGATGAGAAAACTAGAACTCAAATAAAAGATGAAAAAAGAAAAGAAAGAGAACAAAGAGAATTAGAAAAGAAAAACAGACTAAAAAGACAAAATATAGAAAAAGAAATTGAAAAATTAGAGCTTAAAATTGAAGAATTAGATATACTTTTATGTCAAGAAGAAGTATACTCTAATCCAGATAAAGCTAAGGAAGTTAGTCAAGAAAAAATTAATTTAGAAAATAACCTTACCTCTCTATATGATGAGTGGGAAGAATTTATGTAAAAAGGAGAGGATTATTTGCAAGAACTATTTTCTTTAAAAGACGAAAATAAAAGATTTTATAAAATACTTCTATCTTTATGTATACCTATTATTATACAGAACTTAATTTCTACTTCTGTAAACGTAATAGATACTGTTATGATAAGTAGTTTGGGGGAAACATCTGTAGCTTCAGTTGGAGTTGCAAACCAATTTTTCTTTCTTTTTAACATGTCCTTATCTGGTATTACAGGAGGCGCTGGAGTTTTTATTTCACAATTTTATGGAAAGAAGGATGTTGGCAATATAAGAAAAGTCACAGGTCTTACTTGTATATTAGCAATTGTCTTAAGTTTTGTATTTGTTATTCCTGCTTTACTAACACCAAAATCAATTATACACATATTTTCTTATGATTCAGAAGTTGTAAAACTTTGTATAGATTACTTTAGTATTGCAGTATTTAGTTATCCGTTAATAGCTATAAGTACAGTATTTAGTACTGGTTCTAGGGGTGTTAGAAACCCTAAGTTAGGTATGATTTGTAGTGCATTTGCTCTTGTAACAAATGTTATTTTAAATTATGGATTTATATTTGGTAACTTAGGTCTTCCTGCACTGGGTGTAAAAGGAGCTGCTCTAGCTACTGTTATTGCTAGAATATGTGAACTAATTTTAATGATTACTTATGTTTACTTTTATAAAAAAGACTATATATTAAAGTTTGGTCTAAAAAATCTAAAAGCTATTGATAAGATTTTTATAAAATCTTTTTCATCAAAAAGCTTTCCTATATTTGTAAATGACTCTGTATGGGCAGTTGGAACTGTCCTGTATTCTGTCGCATATGCAAGAGCAGGTACTTCTGCTATAGCAGCAAGTCAGATAGCAACTAGTACAGGTAATTTCTTTATAATGACTGCTGTATGTATTGCATCTGGTGCATCTATTATGCTTGGAAATGAACTTGGAGCTGACCATATTAAAAGAGCTATTGAATATGCTAAAAAGTTTTCTATACTTGTATTTTCGGCTGGTTTAATACTTGGAATTATTTTAATTTTAAATATCCCATTATTATTAAAAATGTTTAGTGTTTCTGATAGCTTATCTTCTGATATAACTAAGATATTCTTTATAATGGGAATGCTAATGGCTCTTAAATCCTTTAATACATTAGTTATAATCGGTATTTTAAGAAGTGGAGGAGATACTAAATATGCCCTATTTTTAGAATTAGGATGTATGTGGTTAGCTTCTATTCCTCTAACTTTTATAGCTGCATTTAATGGTGCACCTATATTTATACTCGTCCTACTTACTTATAGCGAAGAAGTTGTTAAGTTTATATTTGGTGTTCCTAGAGCCTTATCTAAAAAGTGGGCTATTAATATAGTAAAGGAAATTGACTAATAGCAATACATTATAAATATATAATATTTCTAAACAGTCTCATTGAAAACAATTAAAGTATCTTTGATTTTCAGTGAGACTACTTCTGTTTTTGTAGAAATTATTATGCCTTTCTTGATTAAATAATATTCTTTATTCATCTTCTAAAAATTCTTTTACTTCAAATGCTAATCTATGTAATTCATCATAATTTAAAATTTCATATGTGTTATCAATTTTTCTTACTACTCCTTTTTCAGTTAACTTCAACAGAGAATGGTATCTACTCTTTCTACTAATTGAATAGATTTCACTGAAATTACGAATAGCTCTTATATTGCAGCTATTATTTTCTTGTTTGTTTAGTATACAATAGGCGATAACTTCTGTACAAGAAAACAGCTCTCTTACCATTCTAGTTTTATACAGTTCATATATCCTTCTTGTACATTTTTTGTGAAATAGTGCAATAAAATCTGGTTTAAGATAAAATTCTTCAAATACATTTTTTTCAAATCGAAATAATTTTATATTAGTCTTTGCAAATATATCGCATTTCAAGTTATGTTCATATATATAACTTATTTTACCTATAAATTCATTTTCAGGTACAATATCAACAAGAAATTTATTTCCTCCTCTGGTAGTACATTCCACTAAAGCAACTCCCTCTATTATAAAAAATACTTCTTGTAAGTCTTTATCTGATGCTACAAATCTTTGACCCTTTTTATATTCAACAATTGATACTTGATTTAAATTATTTTTAATAATTGGATATATGCTTGTTTTTTCTGCTTTCATCAAAGCTACCTCCTTTATACTATATTGTATAAAATATTTTAATTTATATTATTTTAACAAAAGACATTATTACAATTAAATTAAGCTTGACAAATCTATTCTACTCACGCAGAATAAACTTATACATATATATTTTCATATATTATTTATTTTAATATAATTCTATATTTATAAAATTATATTATCAATAGAATTTATTAAAATAAATTTTTTGGGTGTATATTATAATTTAATCGAATAAAAATGAAAAATATACATACAGTTTTAATTTTAAGCAACAATTAGGGGGATTTGGTGACAAGATTTAATTATAAGAAGGAAAGTGTCTTAATGTGACTTTTATAAAGTCATTATAGACACTTTCTTTTTTATTTGATAAATTTAGATTATCAAAATTAGATAACTTTATACAACTATTTTGTTTAAGACTATTTATTATATAAGGAGAAATCAATGAAAAAATCAGTGGCTCTGGTAAATGATAGTAGAAAAGATTTAATAGATTTTTTAGAAAATAATTTAAAATTAGTTTTTGGAGATTATATAAATATTAACAGATACTTTATAGATGAGATAAATGACAATGATATTATAAACGATGATGTGATATTAGTAATGTCAGTAGAAAGATTAGACAAAATTATAAATAATATATTAGATAAGAAAAAAGTTATTGTGATAAGAAGAACTTTTAAGGAAGATAAAATATATAATTTATTATCTTTGCCACAGGGTACAAATGCTCTAATCGTAAATGATTCTGATGAAACTACTCTAGAAACCATAAGTTTGTTTTATAAAATTGGAGTAACTAATATTAGACCAATCCCATATATGAATGATAATAATTATAAAGATATAAAAATAGCTATAACTCCAGGAGTTCCAGAAAAAGTACCTAGCTTTATCTCAGATATATTTGATTTAGGTCATAGATATATAGATATCTCCACATTTATAGAAATAATAAATTTATTACAAATTGATTCTAAGGAAATACAATCTAATCTAGTTAAATACTCAGAAGAAATAATAAGTTTAGATACTGGTATAAAAGATAAATATAAAGAACTATTTTTAAAGATAGAAGAATTGGATACAATATTAAATTTATCAAAGGATGGTATATTATTTACTTCAAAAGATGGTGAAATAAATACATATAATAGTAAAGTAAAAGATATTTTAGACATAAAAGAGGATATATATGGAAAACACATTGAGGAAATATTTATAGATAGTTTAAAAGTTTTATTGAGTGAAAAAGAAATACTAGACAAGGTTGTTATATTCAATAAGAAATATATAAATGTAAATAAAAAAAATATATATAATAGAGATGAAAAAATGGGTACATATTATAGTTTACAAGAAATAACATACATAAAAAAACTAGAACAAAACCTCACTAAAAAATTAAGAGAAAAAGGACAAATAGCAAAATATACGTTTAAGGATATAAAAACAAATAGTCCCAAGATGCTTGAATGTATAGATTTAGCTAAAAAAGTTTCTAAGTCTGACTTAAGCATACTTATCAGAGGTGAAAGTGGGACTGGTAAAGAGCTCATAGCCCAATCTATACATAACAACTCAAATAGAAAAAATCAACCTTTTATAGCAGTGAATTGTGCAGCTGTTCCTGAAAACTTATTAGAAAGCCAGTTATTCGGATATGACAAAGGAACTTTTACTGGAGGTCTAAAAGATGGAAAACAAGGATTATTTGAACTTGCTAATAATGGAACAATATTCTTAGATGAAATAGGAGATATGCCCTTAGAATTACAAACAAAACTACTTAGAGTTCTTCAAGAAAAACAGATAATGCCAGTTGGTTCTCATAATGTAATTAATATAGATGTTAGAATCATATCTGCTACAAATAAAAACTTAGAACAAATGATTGATAATAGCCAATTTAGGGAGGATTTATATTATCGATTAAATACAATTCCAATAAATATACCTCCTCTAAGAGAAAGAAAAGAAGATATATTAATTATTATGGAAGATTTAATTAATAAAAAATTAATAATTACACCAGAGGCAAAAAAACTTATACAAAACTATAAGTGGAAAGGTAATATAAGAGAACTTCAAAATGTAACATCTTATTTAAATATTATGTGTGATGATATTATATTAGAGAAAGATTTACCTCCAAATTTAAGAACTTTAAATAACAAAAATACATCATTAAAATTAAAATATAATAAGAATGATATATTAAGTATACTAGAGATACTAATTTTAAATAAGGAATCAGGTGTTGGTATTGGTAGGGGATTAATCTTAAAGACACTGCTCAATAAAAACCTTCAAATTACAGAAGGAAAAATTAAAAAAATATTTGAATATCTAAAAAAAGAAGAACTTATAGTCTGTGGTTCAGGAAGATATGGAAGTAAAATAACCCAAAAGGGAGAAGCGTTTTATAATAAATTAAAATATGAAGATTCATAAATTTATAACCTGTTAAATAAAAAAATCTATTCAGGAACAAAATGCTCCTTCAATAGATTTTTTTATTTTTTAAGTATACAGATATTGTAATTTGTTTTGTACATAATTAATAGGAATTAATAGGAATAGTATAAATGTTTTAGTTCCTATTTTCTTTAGATAAGTTATCATTTAAGATAATTTTTCTCTAAAATAATATTTTTCACTGAGAATTGCAACTATACAATCATTTTTTATATTTTACATGTAAATAAATGATTATTTTTATTCAATATTCTTATAAAAAATAAAATTATTTTGTCAAAACTTATGGCATAATAATTGCTAATTATATTAACCAAACAATAAAAAGCAATTGGGGGAATAAAAATGCAACAGTCTTTAAAATTAGAATATCAAACTAAGGAACTGGGAAAAGATTTTGTGATAGAAAGCTGTAATTCTATAAAACCGTGGCTACTAAATATAAGAAGAGAATTACACAAAATTCCAGAACTAGCTCTTGAAGAAAACCTTACTAAGCAGAAAGTCATTTCTTATTTAAAAGAAATAGGAATTGATTATATGGAATTTACAAAACACAATGGAATTATGGCATATATTTTAAAAGAAAATGCAAATAAAACCATTTGTATAAGAGCAGATATGGATGCCCTTCCTATCGAAGAAGAAAACGATATACCTTATAAATCAATACATCCTGGAAAAATGCACGCTTGTGGTCATGATGCACATACAACAATACTACTTGGAGCATGTAAAGTTTTGCATTCAATAAAAGATAGACTAAATGTAAATGTAAAGTTCCTATTTCAACCAGCAGAAGAAGGTTTTGGTGGAGCAAAATTCTTAGTTGAAGATGGATGTTTAGAAAATCCTAAAGCTGATTATATATTTGGACTTCATGTTATGCCACATATTGAAACAGGATTTATTGAAACAAAATATGACACATTAAATGCTAGTGTTGACACTATAGAAATAAATGTCAAAGGTAAAAGAGCTCATGGTGCATATCCTGAAAATGGTATTGATGCAATAGTTACAGCTTCACAAATTGTTACATCATTACAAACTATAATAAGTAGAAACTTAGAACCAAACAATGCTGCTGTTTTAACTATAGGTAAAATATATGGTGGTGACGCACACAATGTAATATGTGAAGATGTAAAACTAGAAGGTACTTTAAGAACTTTAAATAGTAAAACAAGAAACTTTATGATTGATAAGATAGCCAAAATTGTTGAAGATACTGCATCTGCGTTTGCTTGTGTTGGGACATTGCATGTAAGTGATGAAAATTACCCTGCTGTTATAAATGAAAAAGAATTAGTAGACACTGTTATCTCAAGTACTAAAGAATTACTTGGAGAAGAAAACTTTATATTAAGACCAAACCCTTCTTTAGGTGGTGAAGACTTTTCTTTTTACACAGAACATTGCAAAGGAGCATTCTTCCATTTAGGATGTAAAAATGAAGAAATGGGATTAATTTCACCTCTACATACCTCTAGCTTTAATATAGATGAGGATTGTCTGCCAATAGGTGTTATGATGCATGTAATGAATACTTTATATTTTAATTAATACATTTATACATTTGTTAATAAAAGAATAGGAGATAAATTAATATGGAAAAAGCTAAAAAATTAGGGTTATTTAGTATGATATTATTAGGAATTAATAGCATAATAGGTTCAGGTATATTCTTACTACCAGGTAAAGTTTATAATCTAGCAAGTCAAAACAGTATATTTATATATATTTTTGCTACAATCTTAGTTCTATCAATACTTTTATGTTTTGCAGAAGTTGGAAGTATGTTTGATAAAAATGGAGGTGCATATCTATACTCCAAAAAAGCTTTTGGAGATTTTATAGGATTTGAAGTTGGTACAATGTCTTGGGTTATAAGAATTATATCGTGGTCTACTCTAGCAGTCGGATTTGCAACAGCTTTAGGTTCATTTTGGCCAGAAGCTGCCACTGAATACAAAGGTTATATAGCTGCAGCACTAGTAACATTACTTTCAATAAATAGCTTATTTGGAATTAAAAGTACAAAGATAATGAATAATGTAATAACTATAGCTAAATTAGTACCATTAATAGTTTTCGTAATAGTTGGAATATTCTTTATAAAATTTGGAAATATTGTCCCTTCAGGCAATCTAGTTAACTCTAGTATGGGACCAGCCATCATATTGGTATTTTACGCATTTACTGGATTTGAATCATTTATTGTAGCAAGTGGAGAAATGGAGAATCCAAAAAAAAATCTTCCAATTGCATTAATAACTACAATATTTATATGTGCAATGATTTATATCTTAATTCAGGTTGTCTGTATGGGTATACTGGGAGATAAACTATTTGAAAATAGTATTCCAATTGCAGATGCTTCAAGTGTATTTTTAGGTAACTATGGTAAGGTCTTTATATCTGTAGCAACATTAATATCTATATTTGGTATAAATATAGGTTCTTCAATAGTAACTCCTAAATGTGGTTCTTCTCTAGCAGAAGAAGGTTCTCTTCCAGCATTTATAGGAAAAACAAATAAATATGATGCTCCATATGTAGCAATAATAATATCTTTAATTTGCTGTATACCACTTGTACTGACTGGAAGTTTTGAACAGCTTGCAGTAATGAGTGTAATTGCAAGATTTGCTCAGTATATACCAACTTGTTTGTCAGTAATAGTTTTAAGAAAAAGAAAAGATATTCAGGCTTCTTTCAAGATTCCTTTTGGTCCTGTTATACCAACAGTAGCTATTTTAGGTAGTTTATGGTTATTACAACAAGCTTGGGTGGAAGATATGACAAAACCTATAACTCAAAATAGAGTTTTAATAGGATTGGGAGCAATGTTATTAATAGCACCTCTATATATACTTATGAAAAAAAATAAGGGAATTAAGCATGAAAATAAATCAGAAGATTCAAAATTATATATTCCAAGAGAAAAGATTCAATAATATTTTATAAACTATTTAGAAACTTATTTTTCTAATACTATAGAAATAGTTAAAAATGACCTAAATTTTGTTATTTATACATAACTTAGGTCATTTCTTTCAAGGACCTGTTAAATATTTTAATATCACTTATCATATTTATAATACTTAATATTTGTTCATACAAGTTTTATAATAAACAAGATTTTTATATTATCAATAATTCTCAGGTTACACTTATTATTAGGCTTGTGTTAAAACGACAATAGGTTTAACAGTAGAGTTTTTATTAAACCAATATTTATATTTGCTATGCATTGTTGTACTCCTTTACACCATCCATATAACTTGGATAACTTATTTTATTTTTATTTCTAAACTCTTTAAAATCAATATCTATACCACTATCAATAATTGCAATCGAATTCATACAAAACCTCCTTAATTTATGGGCTGTTTCTTATAAAGTCTTTATTTCTTCTATAAAATTTTCATTTTGAATTTTATTCAATGTTTTTAATGTAGTTATCATAATTATAGATACTAAAATAAATACTATTAGGATAATAGCCCCTATAAATTTCAAATTTATTAAACTGATACTTTCAAAAGGTTTTATTATTATACTTCTTACAATTAAAATAGGTATTATAGATATAAAAAAGCTTACTATAATATATATATAACTTTCCAATTTAACAATTTTATTTATTTCATGTTTTGATATCCCTATTCCTCTAAATAGTGCAAATTCTCTACTTCTGCTATTAATACTAGTAACTATAGTATTGCAACAATTGAATAAAGACAATATAGCTATAATTCCAGTTACTAATACCATAATTAGTGTTTTTTGATTATCAATTTTTTCATATTCAGCTGTTTCAGCTTTATAGGGAATTAAAATTCCTTTATTTGTTTTTTCTGTTATTTTATTTAATTCACTTTCAACATATTTATCATTAGCTAATTTACTTGTCCATATGTCAAATCTTTCATAAGATGATATTCCTGTAAACTTATTGAATTGATTTGTTGATATTACTCCACCAAATTCAGCTCCTACTTGTGAAGTTACTGGTAATGTAGTTATAATTCCACATACTATAAATTCTTGAGATATTGTTTTAGTGAAATTGTTTGTTTTTGAATCTATAATATCAAAATATACTTTTATCCTATCTCCTTTTTTTATATTAAGCGAATCACTAGATTTCTTTGTTATATACAGATATGGTTGTTTACTAAATTTATCTATATTTTCCTTTCCATTTATCACGAAATCCTCTAGTATATCTGTATCTTCTATTCCTAAAAATTCAAAAGAATTATTATATACTTTAATTCCATCTTTCACTTCTGATCTAGCTTCAATATTATCTTTATTATTTTTCCAATAATCAGAATTCATATTTATATTTTTATCATCAATTTTTATATTAAACCACTTATGCCTATACGAATTTACTTTTGTTACACCATCAATATCTTTTATATCTTGTAGTACATTTTTATCATAGCCTTTATTGTTTGAATGTATAGTACTTATATCAATATTATGTAATAGATAATCTCCTTGGATCCAATATTTTAATACACCATCATTCAAAAAATTACTAGTAGACTTTGTATATATTGTTGCCATTAAGAAAAATATAATTACCATTGATGCTATAGATAAATTTGTACGTTTCTTATTTCTTTGTATATTTTTTGATGCTATGTTACCATAGTCTTTGAAAAGCTTTATCATAAATTTATTTATAAAAGAGTTTTGTTTTATATTCACTTTTTCATTAGTTCTTCTTATACAAATCATTGGATCAGTTTTAACTGATAACATAAGGGGTTTTGAAACTGATATTATTATAGTTCCTAAACTTAATAATATAGAAATTATGTATGTATTTATATAGTTATAGTTTTTGATAGAATTTATATAGTTGATATTGTATATTACTCCTATAACATACTCCCTCGATAAACTAGCTATTATCCCACCTAAAATTAGCCCTATAGAGATACTTATAATAGAATATATAGATACTTCTAAAATCATTATTTTAAAAATATCATTTGGATTAAATTCTAATGCCCTAAATATCCCAAAATCCTTTATTCTATTTGATACTAATATATAAAAAATATTATAAATTAATAATATGGTTGCTAGTGCTAGCACTATATTAACTATTATATAAGGTATTTTTAAATTCATACTATCAGATATAGCTATTAATAATTCATTATTAAAATAGATATTATCCTCATTCAAATTTCCATTTTTAATAAGTTTTTGTGATTGTTTTTGTATATTTTTTTCCTTTTTAAAAGTGAACATAACTTGATCATATTTATTTTTAATAGGAATATTCTTGATAGCACAATCGTTACTTATAAGTCCAATTGATGTTCCTTGAGCTTTTAAAATAGGATTACTATTTAGGATACCAGTTATTTTGAACTCTTTTTTACCAGTATATAAATCTTCTTGATCTATACTTTGTCTTCTATAATCTAATGTTATCCTTTTTCCTATAGGGTTTTTTATCTTTTTTTGTTTAATATACCATGAATCTATAGCAATTTCATTTTCATCTACTGGTAATTTACCTTTTTCTAGTGTGTAAATATCATTTAGTTCTTCAGCAACTTTATCTTGAGATAGGATTTGCAGTGTTTGACCTTTACCAATATCACTAATTCCTAAAAGCATTGACTTTCCAACTTTATCTATACTTGTGTCATTTTCTATATATTTTATTTCTTCATCCTTTGGATTGATATATTGTACATGTTTTAATGTAAATTCATTTTTAGCTTGATTTATCATTAAGTTTGTGGCGTCTTCGCTTATTATATTCATAATTAAAAACAATGCTGTCGAAATTATAATACTTACAATTATTAATAATGTATTTTTCTTATTTCCCATTATATATTTTTTTACAATATAATTAAGTTTCATAAATCTACCTACTCTCTTATAAATCCATCTTCTATTTCTATAACTCTATCAGCATATTTTGTTATATCTATATTATGTGTTATCATTATTATTGTCTGATTATATTTTTTTTGAGATTCTTTTAATAAACTTAATACATCTGACTCTGTCTTTGTGTCTAAATTTCCAGTAGGCTCATCAGCAAATACAATTGATGGTTTATTTACAAGTGACCTTGCTATTGCTACTCTTTGTTGTTGCCCACCTGATAATTGATTTGGCAAATACATTCTTCTATCTTTTATTCCTAGTAACTCCATCAATTCATTAATATAAGCTTCATCTTTATTTTTTATATTTATAGTTGGAAGTTTTATATTTTCTTCAACAGTTAAAACTGGAATCAAATTATATGATTGAAATATTAGTCCCAATCTTTCTTTACGTAATGCAGATTTTTTCTTTTCATCAAGAGATGATATATTTATATTATCAATAATTACATCACCACTTGTTGGGGTTTCAAGCCCTGCCATTATGTGTAATAAAGTACTTTTCCCACTTCCACTTTTACCTACTATCACAACAAATTCTCCATTATTTATTTTTAGATTTATTTGATTTAACGCCCTCACTTCTGTTTCCGATTTACCATATATTTTATTTAGGTTTTTTATCTGTAAAATACTCATAATTTACTCCTTGTTTGACATGTTATTTACACTTATCAATTTTATAGCTTCACACTTGCATATACATCTATAAGCTTATCTTTATAATATATTTTTGTTGTAGAGCTTTTATTTCCTATCTAAACCCAACGTCCACAACCAGCTAAACAGTTTCCATCAAATCTACTTCTTAAATAATCCATTATAGTCCATATATCTAACTTTACCAAAAGTTCGCCATCAGATATTGTTATATTTTTAGGACTAATTTGTAATATTTTTATCAATTATAGAAATCATATCCTCTGTACTTAGTTCATCCTTCAAAGTTGAGGTAGTTAAATCACAACAACAATGTGTGCATGATAAGTTACATCTTTCAGTTATAATAAAATAAACACTTTCAATTTTTCTAGTAAAATTATATTTTTTATTTATTAATATTCTTTCATTACATAAACATTTAATAAGATTATCAAAATATAACCTACTATCTTTGGCAAGTTCAAAACAATCTAATATATCATTATGACTTAAATTCATGTTTTATATGATATAAATTTTTAAGATAGGATTTAACAACGATTATAATAATATTTATTTATATTTCTGATTTAAACATTATTTGATTTGAATTGGCTATTAAATAAATAAATTAAGACTAAATTTTCATTATATTTTTAATTTATTCAATTAAATTTTAGCATAGTTACATAAAATAGTATACATAATTATACAAGAAAATAGTAAACATAATTATCTTTTATATATTAATCTTTTTTTCTAAATCTAGACTCTACTATAATATATAAGAAGTATCACAATATTTTTAAAAATTCAAATAAAACTACAATAAGTATTATATTATGTATTTTAGAAAAATAAAAACTGTAAGTAAATTTGTTTTCATACAAGTTTACTTTAATCTGGAAATATTTATGTATATTCTTTAAATAAAAATTTATTTTTTAAGTGATAATTAAATTTTTACTGATAAGACTATGGTTCTAAAAATCATAGCCTTATTTTGACATTTTTCCATTTTTGCAAAAATTATTATTCCTTTAAGAAAATTTCTTAATTTTTTTTAAATATTACTTTATTAATTTAGAGTTAAGTTTCTTTTTTCAAAATAAATACTTAAATGAGCTAAAATTTGAGTCCAATTTCTAATTTTCTGAGTCCATTTTTCAGAAATATCCATAGTTGCTAAGTATAGTGATTTGTGCAAAAAATCATCTGAAGGAAAGATAGACTTTGATTTAGTAACTTTTATTAATAATCTATTGTAACTTTCCATTGAATTTGTAGTATATATCAATCTTCTTATCTCTTGAGGATATTTAAAATATGTTGCTAGTTCATTCCAATTGCTTCACCAACTTCTTAATGCTATCGCATATTGATTATCCCATTTTTCCTCTAAGAGCGATAGCTCACTTAACGCTACCTCTTCTGTAATTGCAGGCAGCATATACTTTCTTTAAATCTTTTGCAAATTCTTTTCTATTTTTATATGATACGTAATTTAAAATATTTCTAATTTGATGCACAACATATCTTTGTATTTCAGTATCAAGAAATACTGCTTTAATCGCATCAGAAAATCCAACTAGTCAGTCTAAAGATGCTATTAATATACCCTTAACTCCTCTGCGTCTAATATCTGTAAACACCTCTAATCAATACTTTGAACTTTCATTGCCTCCAATCCATATTCCTAAACCTCCTTTAGCCCTTCTAAGTTAATACCTATAGCTATATATGCTGCTTTTTTTATTATTCTATCTTCACTTCTAACTTTATAATGTATGGCATCCATAAATACAATTGGATAAATCATATCAAGTGGTCTCTTTTGCCATTCATGAGCTAAAGGCAGAACTCTATCAGTAATTTTAGATATTAGAAAATGAGATATATCAATTCCGTAAATACTTTTAAGGTGGCTTGATATATCTCGAGTGGACATGCCTTTTGAGTACATACCAATCACTTGGTTCTCTATTCCTGATATATCATTTTCATAGTTTCTAATTACCTTTGGTTCAAAATCTCCATTTCGGTCTCTTTGAATATTTAAAGTTATTTCTCCAAAATCTGATTTAACATTTTTATTTCTATATCCATTTCTGGAGTTTTTAGTATTTTTATTCTTATTATCATATCTATCATAACCTAAATGGTCGTCAAGCTCCGCTTCTAACATTTGATGAATTGTACTTGCAATAAATCCTTTAACATGTCTTGAATGTCTGTAGTTGTTTTAACATCATATTCTTCAATAAGTTTTTTTAATATTTCGTTTTTGTTAAACAGAAAAAGTGTGCACCTTCCTTTATATAGTGATATTTAATATTTTAATTATCACCACTTTTTAGAAGAATACACACTTTATTTTAAAGGCCCTTTTATTTTAATATAATCTATCTAATCTAAAACTGATTCAATATATTCAACAGTCACATCCATTCTTTTGGCTACCTCATCCATTGAAAGCCCACTATCTAAAAAACGTCTGCATACAGATGACATAGTTTCTCCAACCTCAATAATATGCCCATCTAAATCATAAAATCTAATTGCTCTTTGCCCCCAACTATGTTCTACAGCTAGATGAACGTAATCTATATCTTTCATTGCACTCAATCTTTCAATAAAAGTATCAAAATATTCTTCCTCAAAATATAACTCAGCATCATTTCCATTGAACTTAACTTCATTATCACTCTTATTAATAAACTCTAACCAAAGTTTCTTTTCTTGTAATGATATATTACCATCTAATACGGCATTTTCTCCAAAATCACAAATTACTTTTAATCCTAAAACATCATAATAAAACTTTTTTGATTTCTCAATATCTTCAACCACTATTAAAGCATTTAAAAATTTCATATTTCCTCCTTGATACACACATATTTTATTTATATTATATAAGTAAAATTAAACTATACAGATTTCAATAAGATATAGTATAAATAAAAAAATTATAAGTCTTATTGAAATAGTTGAGTTGATTGTATCATATAATATAAATTTTAATCTTGTAAAAAACAGACATATGTATACTTTTAGATTTAAATTTATATGTATTCTTATTAATTTTACTAAAAAACTTTCTGTTTTTGTAGATTATTTTATATTATATTATTATCTAACTTCTAAAACAAAAATACTATTTTAGAATATTGAAATATCTATGGTTTTTTAATTTCAATGAGAAATTAATATACACTAATAATATTAATACTACCTTTAAATATTACAAGTATGTGTATTTTATATGATTAAAAACTTTTTCAAATATTCTAATTAATAAAAATATAGTTTTTAGTTTTAAGTTGTTAGTGACTTCTAATTTAGTTTTCATAATCTTTGTAATTGTTGATATTTTATTACAAATACTATATATATTATTAATAATTATATTTACTCTTTAATAATA
>NZ_OEZH01000167.1 GCF_900243075.1 Clostridioides difficile | reverse complement strand
AACTTTATATAAAATAATTAAAAATATACCTATTAAGGTAAGTAAAAAAGAGCTCTCACAGAACAAATTTAATTTGCTAATGCGACAGCCCCATTTTAATGGGCTAGCGTCTGCTCTTCACCGCTGTGAAGAGTTCTTCCTTACTTACTATACCATGAATTCAATAAAATAGCTATATAAATAGTATTTAATATGGATAATATAAATAAAAATAAGAAAAATGATAAGATTACTAATTAAATTTAAACATTCGGTAAAAACTATTGTACTTGCAATATTTTTAATGTAAACTGAAATAAAGTTATTTAGATAAATTAACAAATTTAAAACAACCGAGGTGATTGTATGAACTATGTAGTAAAAGATACCATAAGTTTTCTAGTAAAAACATTTCCTAAGATTTATTCTAGCCTATACTTAGAAGACCTAAAAAAATTTGCACCAGACTATAATGTAAATAAAACACAATTAAGAGCATTAGTATTCATAAAAAATTATGGAGTAATAAGTATGACTGATTTATGCTCTAAGTTAAATATAGAAAAAGGCAGTTTAACTAGTATGGTTGATGATTTAACTGATAAGAAGTATGTAACAAGAAAAAGGGATTTAGTTGATAGGAGAAAATATCTAATTGACATTACTGAAGAAGGGGACAAGATAGCATCTGATTTTATGGATAAGTTGAGTGATGGTCTAGGAGAAAAGCTTTCTAAATTGACAGAAGAAGACAGAAGAAAATATCTAGAGGCGATAAATACTCTTCAATATATATTGAATAAAGAAGAATTTAGATAGAAAAAATATTCCCATTTCAAATATTAGTTGAAATGGGAATATTTTATATCGTTAAATTTATATAAATTAATTTTAAAAAATTATTTTTGTAAAGCTACATATTGCTCTAAACCTTCTTTTAATAATGTAGCAGCTCTATGAAGGTCTTTTTCATTTAGGATGTAAGCTAATCTTATTTCATCACGTCCTAAACCTGGAGTAGCATAGAATCCTTCAGCAGGGCAAACCATAACTGTTTCATTGTCTTTGTTGAATTCTTTTAACATCCAGATTGTGAAATCTTCTGCATTTTCAACTGGTAATTTAGCAACTATATAGAAAGCACCAGTTGGTTTTTTACATATAACACCTTCAACCTTCATTAATTCATTGTATAATACATCTCTTCTTTTTTTGTATTCTTCATTAACTTCTTTGAAGTAAGAAACAGGAGTTTTATATAATTCAACAGCTCCTATTTGCTCTAATGTAGGAACACAAAGTCTTCCTTGGCATAATTTAAGTATTTGAGCGATAAGACCTTTATTTTTACAAGCGATAGAACCAATTCTAGCACCACAAGCACTGTATCTCTTAGAAACACTGTCTATTATTATAACTCTATCCTGTACACCCTCTAAGTTACCACAGCTTGTATATTCAAGTCCATCATAGACAAACTCTCTATAAACTTCGTCTGCTATTATCCATAAATCTTTTTCTTTAGCTATTTCAGCTAAGATATTAAGTTCTTCTTTTGTATAAATTGCACCAGTTGGGTTTCCTGGATTAGAAAGAATTATAGCTTTAGTTTTATCATCTACTTTAGACAAGATTTCTTCTTTAGATGGAAGATGGAAACCGTTTTCTGCTTTTGTTGTAACAGCATTAACTTCTACGTTTACAGATTGACCAAATCCATTGTAGTTAGTATAGAATGGTTCTGGAACTAATAGATTATCTCCTGGGTCACAAACTGCCATCATAGTGAAAAGTAAAGCTTCACTACCACCATTAGTTACTAGTAACTCATCTTTTTCAAAATTCATATCATAAGTTTTATAGTAATTTTGAAGTGCTTCTAATAATTCTGGAATACCTTCTGATGTAGCATATTCTAAGACTTCGCTATCAAAGTTTTTAACAGCATCAAAAAAACCTTTAGGAGTTTTTATATCTGGTTGTCCGATGTTTAAGTGATATACTTTGATTCCTTTATCTTTTGCTGCTTGTGCAAATGGAACAAGTTTTCTGATTGGAGAGGCTTGCATTGCACTAACTCTGTTTGAATAATTCATTTTAATACCCCCTATTTAATTTAAATACGTATATTGTATTATGTAAATTGTATGTTTGAATACAAGACATCTTTACAAGATAATAATAACATACTTATGGGTAAAAATCATCAAAAAAAATTAATATAGTTTTAAAATAAACTTTTAACAAGTTCTAGTAAAATGCTATGTTTATGCCAATAAATTATGTATTCACAAATTAATTTATGGTAAGATAATATTCTGATATATTGATAGTAATTTTTAGTTATAATCTTTCAACTGTAGACAAAAATATATAATAATAAATGTGTAAAATTATAAAAAATATTATAAACTTATTTAACAGATACGATAAATATCATATAATTATATTAAAGGCTATTAACTAAGAGGTGTTAATTATGAAAGAATTAAGAATAGATCCAATTACCAATGATGTTGTTATATTTGCTACTGATAGGTTAAAAAGACCTTTAGATACAGCAGACATACCAAATGAAGATGAAGAAACTAAGGAATACGATGAAGAGTGTCCATTTTGTAAAGGAAATGAAGCTTATGCAACTGATACATTATTTGAAATAGAAGGTAAAGAAGGATGGCTTGTAAAATCTGTCTACAATAAATTTCCTATAATTGATGATATGGCAAAAGATGTATATGGTATTCATGAAGTAATGATAGAGAGCGATAAACACAATCGTAGTTTTTATAACATGAGTCAAAAAGAATTTGAAGATGTTTTTTTTATGTATAGAAACAGATTTAGAGATTTGTCGAAAGATGACAATGTAGAATATGTTAGTATCTTTAAAAATTTCTTGAGAAAAGCAGGGGCATCTTTGATGCATCCACATGCTCAAATACTGTCTATGTCTTTTATCCCTCCTGAAATTACAAATGAGTTGCTAGTTTCAAAAGAGTATTATGATAGCAATAAAAGCTCTTTATATGATGATTTAATAGAAAATGAAATAAATTTAAATAGAAGAGTTGTTTATAATGGAGAAGCTTTTTTGGTACTTATACCGTATGCAACTAAGTATAGTGGAGAAGTAAGAATAATATTTAAAGATAAGATAAAGTTTGATGAGTTAAGTGATAATAATATAAAGGAACTTTCTACAATATTTGAAAAATTATTTAAGAAGTTGTACAATATCAATGGATATATGCCATTTAACTTATGTATTCACACTCATCCAACAAAGATTGAAACAAAATCGTATTTTAATGTTCATATGCACATAATCCCAAGAAAATATAATTTTGGAGGATTTGAGCTGGGAACAAACATGTATGTTTCTTCGATGAACCCTGAAGAGTTAACAAAAAAATTAAAAATTGATTAAAACATATATTTTTAAGGTATTAAGTAAAATGTATTAAGGAAATAGTAATTTTTAGATAAAATTATAGTATAGTATTGTTAAAATAAAAACAAATGAAAAATTTACTGTTTAGATGAGGAGTATAAGTATGAAATTTATATCATGGAATGTTAATGGAATAAGAGCTTGTGTTGGGAAAGGATTTTTAGACTTTTTCAAAGAAGTAGATGCAGATATATTTTGTTTACAAGAAACTAAATTACAAGAAGGGCAAATAGAGTTAGATTTACCAGGCTATTTTCAATACTGGAATTATGCTGAGAGAAAAGGTTATTCAGGTACTGCTATATTTACAAAACAAGAGCCTTTAAAAGCAATGTATGGAATAAATATAGAAGAACATGATAAAGAAGGTAGAGTCATAACTCTAGAGTTTGAAGATTTTTACTTTGTTACAGTATATACACCAAATTCTCAATCTGAGTTAAAGAGACTAGAATATAGAACTAGATGGGAAGATGACTTTATAGACTATTTAATCGAATTAGATAATCATAAGCCTGTAATTGTGTGTGGAGATATGAATGTTGCACATACAGAAATAGATTTAAAAAATCCTAAAAATAATATGAAAAATGCAGGTTTTACTAAAGAAGAAAGAGAGAAATTTTCTAAATTATTAGATAGTGGATTTATAGATACTTATAGATATTTTAATCCAGACAAAGAAGGTGTCTATAGTTGGTGGTCATATAGATTTAATGCAAGAAAAAATAATGCAGGGTGGAGAATAGATTATTTTTGTGCATCTAAAAAGCTAGAAGATAGATTGGTAAGTGCAGATATACACACTGAAGTATTGGGTTCAGACCATTGTCCAGTTGAATTAGAGATAAAATAAAGATTAATCAGGGTAAAAATTGGGCTGTAGATATAAATTTAAAGTTAACTGTTTTTTTATCTACATGCCTATTTTTAACCTAGGTAAACTTTATTTGTTTTTTCTTTGTTTAGTATCTTCTAATGTAAATTGATTCGTTTTCCCCATGTTATAAGCTAAGTTAATGATTTTTTTCTCGTCTTTAGTCAATTCACGATTTAAAATTTTCCTAAACTCATCAAATAACTTATCATAATCAACTCTTTTTTTATTAGAATATCTTATAGTTTTAGGTTTGATACTCGTATAAAGATATATATCTGGTACTATACTTGGATTGTATATCTTAATAAAAACTTTGGCAGTATAATATGCATCATTTAAAGCATTGTGATAAGACATTTTTTCATCAAGTTCCAATATAGAAATAGCATTTTGTAGTCCAATGCTTTTTCCTGCTGGGTTATTGAAATATTTAGATGCATGTTGTTGTATATTAATATAAGATTTAGGTAAGGAGCTTGATGATAGCTTATGGTAATTAATATTCCTGTATAATTCCTTTAAATCTCCTGCTCCCCAGACACATAATATAGGGTCTTGTGATGATATAAATTTTATGAAATTGTTGTAAACTTCAGGAAAAGTAGGTGAATCATTAAAATCAGAGTTTTTAATATTAGTCATACGACTAATAAAAGGATGTATTTCTTTATAGATTGTAGGTTTCACATAGCTATTAAACGTATCAATTATATTGAATTTAGAATCCAATTTAATTGCTCCTATTTGTATAATTTCAAAAGGACACTTTTCATTAGATATAGTCTTATTGAGTTTTTTATCAAATCCTTGATTAAATTCCAAATCGAAAATTATGTATTCCATAAAGTTTATCTCCTAAATTTTTTTATTATTGCTGTTATTATAGATTATATTATAAGTAAAATTAAATTTTTAAACAAAAATACTTTTATTTTAGTATACCCTATATTTATAAAAATGTTAAACTATTGTATGTATAATATTTTTTCCAATAAAAAATATTGCGAACTTTTTGTACTTGATATATAATAATATAAATAAAAACACGAATAAAATACGAATATTTTGCAAGAAAAATTCATGAATGTAAGGAAAAATGAATTTTATCTTGTATTTAACAAAATAAAATTTACATAAAAATTATGGGAGAGTGAAAAAATGGATAGTCTATTATACGTAATAGAGAAAGATAAACATACTAATGAAGAAATAAGAGAAATCCTAAAAAGTAATAAAAATATAAGATTTGTTTCCTTAATGGGGGTTGACTTAGGGGGAAATGCGACAGATGAAAAGATTCCTGTAGAATTATTTTTAGAAGATATAGATAAATTTTTAGAATCAGCTATACAGACTGATGGTTCAAGTGTTGAGCTTTATAATATAGCTACATTGAATAATGCAAAAGTAGACTTAATGCCAGATAAAAGTTGTCATTGGTATGTAGATTATAATATGGAATATATAGATGAAGAAGTAGGTCTGCCTGTTGGAACCTTAAAGATACCTGCATTTTTAATACATGATAATAAAAAAGTATGTTCTAGAGGAGTACTTCAAAAAGCAGATAAGTATTTCAAAAAATCAATGTTTGAGGTATTTAGAGAATACCCACATGTAATAAATAATATAGGAATAGATTCAGTAGATGATATAGAAGAAATAATGTTGACAGCAGCTACAGAGCTTGAGTTCTGGGTTAATACTCCTGAGGATAAAGCTGACTTGGAGAAGTTATATGTATCACAAAGTTTAAAAGAGCAATATTGGAAAAGAACTCATGGTATTATAAGAACTTGCTTAGAGCAAAGTTTAATTATACTTCAAAAACTAGGTGTAAACCCTGAAATGGCTCACAAAGAGGTTGGAGGGATACAAAGTTCTATTAGCATAGATGGAAAGACAAACCACGCTATGGAGCAATTAGAAGTTTCTTGGAAGTTTTCTACACCATTACAAGCAGCAGATAATGAATTATTGGTAAGAGATGTTATAGAAGATGTATTTACATCACATGGACTAGAAGTTACATTTAAAGCAAAACCAATTCATGGAGTTGCAGGAAGTGGTGGACATACACATGTAGGAGTAAGTGCAAAACTAAAGGATGGAAGTATAAAAAACCTATTTGCTCCAAAAGATTTAAAAGAAGACTATCTAAGTGAATTGGGATATGGAGCTCTTATGGGACTTCTTTACAATTATGAAGTATTAAACCCAATTGTAACAGCTTCTAATGATGGATTTAATAGATTAGTTCCTGGATTTGAGGCACCTGTATGTATAGTTACATCTCTAGGTCATAGTTATGAGATTCCATCAAGAAATAGGTCAGTACTTGTTGGATTAATAAGAGATATGAAAAATCCAAAAACTGTAAGATTTGAGTTAAGGTCACCAAGTCCTCTATCTAATACGTATTTAGTAATAGCAGGGTGTTATCAAACGATGTTGGATGGTATAAAAGCAGCAGCTAAGAGTGGACTTAGTACAAAGGAACTTGAAAAAGAATTATCTAAAGATGTAGGCGAAGAAAGTTTCTACTTAGAAAAAGATAGAGCATATAGAGATGAAAATGATGTATTTGAACATTATAATTTAGAAGAAAGAAATGCAAGATTTGGAATTCCACCAGCTACAGTTTATGAAAATATGAAAAACTTAGAAATATATGCTTCAAAATTAAAATCTTTAAAACAAGGCGATGTATTTACGGATAGTATAATAGAATCATTTAAGATTGGAGCTATAGATAAGTGGCAAAAAAAATTAAAAACTAGAATAATAGAAGCTGGAATTCAAAAGATAAGAAGTATTGTCAAGATACACACAAAAGAAAATATGGATGCACTTGATGAAGTAGTTTGGAACTCAATATCAGATTTAAAGTTCAATATTATGAAGGATACTTTAACTAGAGAATCGTTATTTACTAGGGTAAGAGAAGCTGTAGAAAACAAAGATTATCAGACTGCTTCAGATTTACAAATAGAGTTAAAGAGAAGCATGGAAGAAATACAACAACTGTATATGCAATACAAGAAAAATATATACTAAGGTAACAATAATGTGATTTTAATATGACAAAGGCAATCAAGTATGATTAAGTCCTATGAGTAAGTTCTCAAATGTAAAAGCATACTTGATTGCCCTTAGTTTTATGGTTGAAGTTTTATAATAGTGTAATCTAATTGTAGTGATTATCTATTAATTCTGATATATAATCAGCAATTTTATCTGGATGAATGACTGTTTTAAATTCTGCTAAATTTTTCTTCATAAAGTTTATTATAGAATCAAACTCATTTGATATTAACTTATAAAATATGTTTTTCAGGTCTAGGTCGTCGCTATAAATCAGTCCAAGTCCCTTATCTATTATAAATTTAGCATTTTCAATCTCTTGTCCAACTTTTGGCATTTTTACGAGTACTGGAGTTTGTGATTGAATGGCTTCAAATATAGTTGCTCCTCCAGGCTTAGTTAGCATTAGGTCACATTCTCTTATTAGGTTATACATGTCATTTACAAATCCAAGTACTTTTATATTTTTTAGAGGTTTTTTATGAGTTAGGTTATCATATAATTTTTTATTTTTACCAGTAACTATTGTAATTTCTATAGAATCAATATGTTCTTCAATGAATTCATCTATCCAATGTATAAAATCCTCATCTATATCAAATAGACCTCTTCCTCCTCCTAGAAGTAATAATCTATATTTATCACTACAGAGTTCTTTACTTTCAATTTGAAATCTCTTATCCACAGGAACTCCAGTAACCTTTATAGCGTTTGGATTTATTCCCTTTTGAAAAAATCTATTTTTTATTTCTGGAGAAGGAACGAAATACAAATCTGTATTTTCAAAGACCCATTCCATACTATCTACAACATCTGTTATAACTGTAAGTGTAGGTATGTTTATATCAGGGTTTTTTATCTTAAAATTATTTACACAAGCAGCAGCTAGTGGAAATGTAGAGATAATCAAATCTGGATTTATATCAGCAATATACTCAGAAAGTTTAGGTGTATATAATTTATGAGAGAAATCATGTCTTGAATCAAACGATTTCTTAAAGTAATAATAGTAATTATATAATCCAGGAGTATATTTTGTATTGTTTTCATAAAGTTTTACCATAGGTTTGTTCATCATTGGAATACTTGCATTTATAAAGTTTTGTATAACAACATTATAGTTGCTATATTTTTCAATAATACATTCTTTGACTGCTTTTGCGGCACTTATATGTCCAGCACCAAATTGAGCAGTTAAGATTAATATTGTTTTATCATATTTCATTTTAGTCAATTTATCACCACTTTCATAAAATATATCTGATTAGAGTATTATACATTTATGGAAGAATTTAATCAACAGGAATATTTAAAAATAACTATTGTGTAAAACATAGTACTGTGTTATTATGAGAATATAAGAAGTTTTAACATAGTACCTTGTAAAACACAATACTGTGTATTTAAAGAAAGGATGGAGTATATGAACACACAATTTAGAAAGGGTGTTTTAGAAATTTGTGTACTTGCACTAATATCTAAGAAAGATATGTATGGATATGAAATAGTACATAACATCTCTAAAGTGATAGATGTAAATGAAGGAACAATATATCCTATTCTAAGAAGACTTACAAAAGATTTGTATTTCGAAACATATATACTAGAATCTAATGAGGGTCCTGCTAGAAAATACTATAAAATAACTTCACTAGGAAAAGAAAATTTATCCAATCTGATGGAAGAGTGGAGAGAATTTGTAAAGGCTGTTGAGATTTTAATAAGTGAAGATGAGGGAGGTAATGAACTTGAATAAAACTGAGTTTCTGGAAATTTTAAAGGATTATCTAAAAAAAGATTTTTCTGAGAGCGAAGTTAATGATATATTGAGAGATTATGAAGAGTATTTTGTAGATGGTCTTATAGAGGGAAAGAGTGATATGGAGATAATAGCATCACTTGGTTCACCAAAATCTATAGCTAAAGAACTTATTCTACAGACTAAGGAAAAAAACATTGAAGAGGAAAAAATAATAAATACAGATGTTTTAAATGATAAATTTAGTAAATTTAAATCAGATATGAAAAAGGGTTATTCTGTATTAAAAGATGAAGCTAAGGAAAAGTACAATAAATCAAAAGAAAATATAAATGATAAACTTACACCAAGTATAGAAGAGGGTGTTGGAGGTTTGTCTAGACAAGTTATAAAGGTATTATTAGTAGTACTATCTTTATTCTTGATTGTTCCAGCATTTGCATTTATATGTGCTGTTATATCAGTTGCTATTGGATTAGTTTGTACATTAATTGCTTTTGTTATATCAATTCCATTTGTGATTAAATTTATATCAATGGTTCCAGATGTTACGATGTTTTGTATCTTTGCAACTATAGGATTTATAGGACTTGAGATACTTGCATGGCAAATTTTGTTGTTCGTTATAAAACTAGGGAAGCAATTACTAGGCAGTTATATAAATTGGATAAAGAGAAAAAATATTTATATAAATGCAAATGAAAAGATGGAAAGAAGAAATAAAGAGACTTTAAATGATGAAGATTTGAATAAAGATGTTAATGAAGATTTATCTAGTGATGACTACTACAATATAAAAAAAGACAGTATCAAAGAAACTGATGACTATAATGATGATAGTATAAATTTTGAAGCGATGTATAAAGACTTTGAAGATATAGATGATAAGAAAGGAGAAGATAAACATGAATAAGAAACTTGCCATATTTGCTGCAGTATTATTGGTAATAGGTATAATTGGGACAACATGGTCAGGGATTTTAGTTATGCCAAGCTTAATAAACTTTGGGCTAGAAAAGGAAGCTGAATTTAAAAAAGAAAATAAACTCTATCAAGAAAAAGTAAATATTGACAAGTTAGATGTATCTGTTGACAATATAAATGTTACGATAAAGAAAAGTTCAAGTGAAGATGTGCGTGTGACAACAAGAGGAAATAATGAATTTTACAAATACAGTGTAACTTTAAAAGATAAGACTTTAGTTGTAAAAGGCGAAAGAAAATATGAAAATCAAATTAAAAGGATTAAAAATTTCGACCAATTACTAAATACATCCATAAATAGTATGTTTTCACATGATTATAGGGAAATTATAATATATGTACCAAATAATGTAGACATAAATGCATCAAGTATAAGTTCGTACTTATTTGTATATGATAATGTAGCTTCAAATAATATAACATATAAAACTTCTTATGGAGGTTTTAGTAGAGCTATAACAGAAAATAAAGTAAATAGACTAGAAAACTTAAACTTAATATCTAATAGCAATCTTCATTTGTCAACAAAGTCAATTTTAGGTGTTAAAAATGTAAATATAGAATCAGAGTCATTAGATATATCTCCAAATGATGAAGATGTATTTATCAATAATATAGAAGAGTATATACCTGAAAATGTAAATATAAAAGAGAAAATAGGTAGAAGTTCAAATTATGATAATGAATTTAACTTACATTCTAATATGCCAATTGCTAAGCATCTGGATATAGAAGTTCCAAATTCTAAGGTAAGCCTTGATATACCAGTAAATAAGTATAAATTTAATTGTGATATAAAGTCAAAAGAAGTAATTGAAGAGTTCAACAATGATGAAGAATATAACAATGATTCATATGATTATGAACATAGTGAAGGACATAGCAACAAGTATAGAAATATGAGGGAAATAAAAGGGCTTTTGAATAAAAATGTGTCGAATTTAGAGAAAGAGTATACTATAAAAATAAATACAAATAGACTAGAACTGTAAATAATTTACTGCAATAATTGATAAATTGCTCTAAAAGTATAAAAATATAATCTATACTATGGTATAATAAGTATCGAAAGAGAATTAGGAGAGGGATACTTATGAATAAAATAGCAGTAAGTTTTTTAATAATTGCTACTACTTTATTGAGTACAGCATGTATGGATTATAGCATCAGTGCAGTTGAGCTAGTTGATTCTAAAGAGTCAGCAGTTGTAAAGAAGGATGAGGATGTCAAAGAAGAAACAACTAGTAAAATGATTAATTCTAAGAAGACTACTAAAATACCCATAGAGATAATTTCAAAGGATGAGAAAATAGTGAAGTACTTACAGATTGATGAAGAAAGTACACTTAAAGATAAACTACGATTAATCTTAGACACATTATCAAAGGAGTATTTTAATGGTTTAGACATGGAAGTAGAAGTTAAGGAAAAAGATAATCTTGTTAAAATAAACTTGATAGAACCAGATGAAAAAAGTAGAGTTTCTTGGAAGGATGATTATTTGAATGAACAAAATATAATATATACTATAAATAATATTATTAAAAATGTCATCCAAGAAGAAGATAATAGTATTTGGATTGAAGAAGTAGAGATATACTACAATGGAAAATTAATAGAATTAAGATAAAAAAGATGTGTTTTTTAACACATCTTTTTTTTGTAATTTTTTAATTCTTATAAAATCCTTATATTTATGATTTAGAATGATTCTTGTAAATAAGTTTGACAAAAGAAAGGATGAAAATTATGAGTAATTATATTTTGGAGGTAAAAGGAGTTTCTAAAAAATTTAAGGAGCAGATGGCAGTTGATAATATTTCACTAGCAATTAAACCTAATTCTATATATGGATTATTAGGACCAAATGGAGCTGGGAAATCTACTTTATTAAAAATGATAACTGGGATTTTAAATCCAACTTCAGGAAAAATAATGTTTGAGGGACATAGATGGACTAGAAAGGATTTATCAAATATTGGTTCTCTTATTGAGTCTCCTGCTATATATGAGAATTTAACAGCAAGAGAAAATTTAAAAGTTCATACTACTTTACTTGGTCTTCCTGACTCTCGCATTGAAGAAGTTTTAGAGACTGTCGATTTAAGAGATACTTTTAAAAAGCGTTCAGGTCAATTCTCTCTAGGTATGAAGCAACGTCTTGGTATTGCTATTGCATTATTAAATCACCCAAAACTTTTAATCTTAGATGAGCCTACAAATGGTCTTGACCCTATTGGTATTGAAGAACTTAGAGAATTGATTCGTTCTTTTCCAAAACAAGGAATTACAGTTATTTTATCAAGCCATATTTTGTCTGAAGTTGAACAAGTTGTAGATGAAATCGGAATAATTTCTAATGGAGTAATGGGTTATCAAGGAGAAGTATCAAAAGAACAAAACTTAGAAGAACTTTTTATGAAAGTTGTAGCTGAAAATAGAAAGAGAGGGGAGTAATATGGAAAGATTTATTAGAGTGGAATTTCAAAAGATGAAAGGAACTTTTGGAATGAAGTTGATATGGATAGTTCCAGTGTTTTGTATACTTTTTTGTGGACTAGGTGGAGGGCAAAATGCTGCTTTCAACTGGTGGTATACGACATTTCTTCCAGGAGCATTAACATTAATATGTTCTTTAATAGTATTAAAAGATGAAAAAAGTAAATATCGTGGTCTTTTACCATTGCCAATTGAAATGAAAGACGTTTGGACTGGAAAAATGATTTACTGTATTATTTGTTGTTTTATAGCATCAATTATTTCTGCAATAGGTGTAGTTTTTGTTGGGATAATCTATAAAGAAACTATTTCAATAAGTCAAAATATTATTGCAACTATATTAATTATTTTACTATTTATGTGGCAGATTCCTCTTTGTATGTTTTTAGCTTCAAAATTTGGTATTTTTGTTACAGTTCTAACAAATATGTTCTTTACTATTGTTGGAGTCTCTGTTTTTTCAACTACAGGAATGTGGTATATATTTCCATATTCGATTCCTTCAAGATTAATGGCTGTTGTATTGCATATTCTGCCAAATGGGCTTCTTGTACCAGAGGGAAGTGAACTTTTAAATAATGGTGTTATTTTACCAGGAGTATTAATATCTGTTGTTTTATTTGCATTATTTGCTTTAGCTACAAGGGTTTGGTTCAATAATAGAGAGGTGAAGTAATATGAGACAACTAATAAGAATATTTTGTTCTGATTTAATAAAATTAAAGAGAAATTTTATAGTACTAATGCACATTTGCATTGCTTTAATGGGGATGGGATTGTATGTATGGTATTATAAGGTTTCAGGAGCTGATAATATATTAAAGATAGTAGCATATTTACAAGTTATAGCAATAGCTTTTCCTTTATTATCAGGTATTGTGTGTTCAATGTTCGTTGAACAGGAATATTATGCAGGAAATTATAAACATATGTTAACAACATCTAATCCAAAATATCTTACTATTATAAGTAAATATATAATCCTAGTATGTCTTGGTTTTGTAGCAACCTTAGTTTCTGTATTAGGTTTTAAATTTGGTATATCTGAGGCTTATTTTACATCAAGCTTTTATATGATTTCAATTCTAATTTTAATTGGGTGTAATTTATTTGAATACATATTACATTTATTCTTAAGTTTAAGGTTCGGAAAAGGAGCATCAATTGGAGTAGGTATAGCTGAAATGTTACTTTCAGCATTATTATTAACTGGGTTGGGTTCTGGTATTTGGCAGTATTTTCCTTGTGCATGGGGTGTTAGATTTATAACTATTTGGTCGTCTTTTTCAAGCTCTAAAACGGTTGAATATATAAAGGTTGAATCAATAAAAGCATATCAATCAACAGGTTTAATGTGTGGTTTTGTAACAATTTTAGCATTTGTAATTTTATGTATTTGGTTTTCTAAATGGGAAGGTAAAAAGTCAGAAGAATAGAATAAAAATTGACTGTTTATTTACATTATATTTATATTATTATGTTAAAATATAACTTAGCAATAAAAAGATATAAAATAATCAAATAAAAAACTGGTTAGGTATTAATTATGAATTAATTAAACTATTTGGAGGACATGGTACAAATGTTTGGAGGTAAAAAATCTAACAACAAAAAAGTTGAAAAATTAAGAACTATTTTTATAAAGTATTTGTCTTTATTCTTTGTTATGACAATTTCAATTGTACTTCTTTTGATGTTATTGTTTTCTTGGCTATTATCATCAGGTGCAATATTACCAGCTAATTATGCAGAAAAACAATTTAATAAATATAAAGAAAAGATTATTTCAAGTGAAAAAGTAACTGAAGATATAATTCCAAATATATATGAGTATGGGGTTTATACTTTAGATGGGGATTTAATTTCAGGTACCTTTAATAAAAAAGAATCAAAAGAAGTATGGAATTTGATGAAAGACATTGAAGAAAGGCATGCATATTTGGAAAGTTATATAAAGTTTTTTAAAAAAGATGAAGTCTTTATAATAAAATACAAACTAGTATCAGAGTATAGTTCTCCAGTTTTAAGAGCACATTTACCAAAACCAGAGATGTTGGGGATGATTATTTTTAGTATAATATTTTTTATTGAAATTGTTATATTATCAAAATTATTTGGAAAGAAATTTAATATTGAAATGGAGTTTTTAAAAAATACTACAGAAAAAATAGAACAACAGGATTTAGATTTTGTTGTAGAATCTAGTAAAATTTATGAAATTAATAATGTTCTTTTTTCTATGGATAAAATGAAGTCGGCATTAAAAGATTCTTTAGAAAAACAGTGGATGTTGGAAGAAAATAGAAAGGAACAGATATCTGCATTGGCACATGATATAAAAACACCATTAACTATTATACATGGAAATACTGACCTATTAATTGAAATAAATGAAAATCCTGAGTTATTAGAGTACATGGAATATATCTCAAAGGGTGTCACTCAAATAGAAAAATATATTAATACTCTAATAGACATATCAAAAACAGAGAGTGGTTATATATTAAATAAAGAAGTAATTAATGTCAATGAGTTTATAAAAGATGTTTTAGTTCAAATAGAAGCATTAGCTAGTACCAAAACCTTAGATGTGGAGTTTTCTAAACAAGATAATTTGCCTAAAAACATAACTATAGATAGAGAATTATTATTCAGAGCTATTATGAATATAATTTCAAATGCTATAGATTATTCACCAAGCCAGAGTAAATTGTACCTAAGTTTATCAGTAAGTGATAAATACTTAAAATTTGTAATTACAGATTGTGGGAGTGGTTTTTCTAAAGCAGATTTGTCAAAAGCTACAGAACAGTTTTACACAGGAGATTTGAGTAGAAATTCTAAATCTCATTATGGAATGGGTCTTTATATTGTAAATAATATTGTACAAAAACATAATGGGACTTTATATATTGAAAATTCTGTAAAAACTGGTGGTGCTATGGTAACAATTGAAGTACCAGTGATTTAATAAATAATATCCATTTTGTAAATACCTAAATTTTATGATTTATAGGTATTTATAAAATGGATAATTTTTTTGAAATTTATATACTAGTTAAATCTGATAAAAAGTTTTCAAACATAACTCCATCATTTCTATCAGTATCAAATTGAGATGTGTAATTTATAGTTTTATATATAAAATCTGTTGCAGTATTAACCGCTACTCCCAAATCATGTTTATTTACTAACATGCCACAAAGTATAGATGTGAATATATCTCCAGTTCCACTATAAGAACAATTATTGTATTTAACCGATGTAAAGAATACATGGTCATTTTCTCTATCGTAAGCCAAATTTAGTATATTATCATCTTCTAATATACCAGTAATAACGACCTTGCTAGGACCTAAATCAGATACAGATTTTGCAATATATATAAGCTCATCTCTATTGTAATCGCTTTTAGTATAATCATTTCCAGTTAAGAAACAAGCTTCTGTTAAATTAGGTGTAGTTAAATCTGAATGTTTAACTAATTCTTTAATTTCTTGTCTCATTTCTTCTGTGAATATTGGATACATGACTCCATTATCACCCATAACAGGGTCAACTACGATAAAAGCATTGGGATAATCATTTATAAAATTAGCCACTATTTCGATTTGGTGTTTTGAACCTAAAAAACCACTATATATACTATCAAAGTTGACTTTTAAATTTTTCCAAACATTTGAATATTTTACCATTTCATCAGTACAATCTAAAAAAGTAAATTCAGGATAACCAGTTTGACTTGAAAGTATAGCTGTTGGAAATGGACAACATTGAACCTTTAATGCTGAAAGTATAGGTATAGCAACCGATAATGAACATTTTCCTATTCCAGATAAGTCATTAATTGCTGCGACTTTTTTTTGCATAAAAAACCCTCCATTAGTATGTATTAATTATAATGATACCAAAATATTTATATACATATATATTACTATAAAAAAAAGAAAAAAGTAGATTATAAAATAAAAAATTGTAAAAAAAACAGTGTATCGATACAATTAATTTTTAATATTGGACATAATAAAATAGAGAATTATTAAGTATGAAAATTATTGTATGTGACAGAATATTCTTTGTAATTTCATTTGTAAGGTGTACTGTTTGGGAGGTGTAGCTTTGAAAATACTGAAAAATAAGAATAAGTACATCAAAGGTATAATGGCATTTGTATTTTTGTCTTTAGCTACTACAGCAGGTGTATTTTTAATCAATGATTTAAGTATGAAAAATATGGAAGAAAAAGTCATGGAATCTGCAAATGTTGAAGGTGATGATGTAAAAGACCAATATAAGCTATTGCTTGAAAACTTATTTGACTACAGAAATAAGGCAATATTAGAGAAAAATGAAAATATTTTAAAAGGTCTTTATGAGACGGATAAAAAATTTGGTCTTTGGGCTTATGAAAATGAAGTAAAAAAGATGAAGTATTTAGAAAACTGGTCTAGTAAACAAGGTGTAAAATTTAAGGACATAAAGACAAGAGTTAAGATTAAAAAAATAAAGGAAAAAGAAAAAGACCTTTATGGTATAATCTGTTCAGTATCGACTGAGTATAAGTATTCATATGAAAACCAAAAAGACAAAGAAAATGCCTTTAGAATAGGTACATATCATTATCTAAATGTAAAAATTATAGATAATCAATATGTCATAACTAAAGAGTGGTATACAGACCCTTTTGCAGACTCTTTAAATTTAGAGAACATAAAGTCTGATGATATAAGAAACTATATTAGTCAACAAAATGGTGTAGAGTTACAGCTTACAGATGAGCAAAAGAAGGCTATAGATTATGCACATAAATACTGTGGAGCAGCAGCTGATGAAGAACATGGTATGAAATTTAATCCAAACTATAGGGATTATAATCCAGAAGGTGGAGATTGTGCAAACTTTGCATCGCAGATAATGTTTGAAAGTGGAAGATTCAAAAAGAACTCAATCTGGAATTATAGTGAAAGAGCAGGTACAAAAGCATGGGTAAATGCACAAGCTTTTAAAAATTATGCACTGTATAGTGGAAGAGGTTCATTAATTGCTAAAGGTTCTTATGAGGAAGTATACAAACAAGCTTATAATCTACGTCCAGGAGATTTTGTTGGTTATGAGAAAAAGGGCAGAATAACACATGTTTCGACAGTAACAGGATTAGACTCAAGAGGCTATCCTTTGGTAACTTGCCATAATACTGACAGAATGTTGGTTCCTTGGGATTTAGGATGGAGTGATAAATCCATAAGATTTCATATAATAAAAATAAATTATTGAAAAAATATAAAGAAAAATAAAGTATAAAAGATAATAGTGATTTAAAATTATAAAGTAAAAAAATTGATTATTAATGTATAAAAATAATAATAATTGACAAACATAGCTATATATGATAGAGTAGTACTAAGGTTACAGAAAAGAGTAGCTAAATAATTGTGTTTTTTTAGGAGGATTTATTAATGAAAACTGGTGTAGTTAAATGGTTTAACAATGAAAAAGGATTTGGATTCATATCTGTAGAAGGTGAAGGAGATGTTTTCGTACATTTCTCAGCTATAACTGGAGATGGATACAAAACATTAGAAGAAGGACAAAGTGTTGAATTTGAAGTAGTAGATGGAGCTAAAGGTCCTCAAGCTGCTAACGTAGTTAGATTATAATTAAAAATTCATATATATTAGTGTTCTAGTAATATGAGAGATAAACCGCTAATCGTTTAGCGGTTTTTTCATTTTTTGTAAATAAAATTAATAGCAAAATAAATTAAATTTATTAAAATAAAATCATTAATAATAAGATAAATATGTTAAAATTAATAGTGTAGAGTAAAATTATTATAGCTAAGTTTAAGTCAATTAATTTTTAGTTGATTTTTCTAAAAAGAGAATAAGTGATACTGATAGACCATATAAGAATATTAATAAAGCATAATGATATTAAAATGACCAAAAGAAAAGCGCTTGTTACAGCGTATAGTATTTAAGAATACTTAGAAAATAAGAAAGGAGAAAGTTACTGCAAAAAAGTAACATTATAAGTATTGAATAATATTTATAAGTTTTCAGTAACGGTGGTTAGTGTAATGAACATATTATTCTTTCTAACACCAAAAAGTGAAGTAGCATATATATATGAAGACTACACTATAAGGCAAGCACTAGAAAAAATGGAATATCACAAATACTCTGCAATTCCAATAATAAGTAAGGATGGTAAATATATTGGAACTATAACAGAAGGTGATTTTTTATGGACATTAAAAAACGACTTAAATCTGGACTTAAAAGGATTGGAAGATGTTCCAGTGACAGATATCAATAGAAAAATGGATAATTCTCCTGTTTCCATCAATGCAGATATTGAAGATTTAGTTATAAAATCTTTAAATCAAAATTTTATTCCTGTTATAGATGACCAAGATACATTTATTGGGATAATAAAAAGAAGAGATGTAATAGGTTACTGCTATGAGATAATACGTGGATATAAAAATTTAGCTAACGATAATTAAAAATTTTCTTTAAACTTTTCAAATTTTTAACCAGAGTTCTTTGTAATAAAAGAATAATAATATGAAATTAAATATTTAAACTTTAATATAAGAAGCTGTCTTTTCCAAGAAATATTGTGAAAAGACAGCTTTTTTTATACATTACTTTATGATTAATCGTTATATTTTACAAGGTTTCCGTATTTAGCATTAAGAGCGTTTATTTTCTTGCCATAAACTTCATTTTGTTTTTGATATAATAAACTTTTTTCAACTTCAGCTTTAACTTCATCAAATGTAGATTCTGTGCTTTCTTGAAGGTCTTCTAATTTTATTATATGGTATCCAAATTGAGTTTTAACTGGTTCACTTATTTCACCTTTAGCCATAGAGAATACAGCTTCTTCAAATTCAGGAACCATTTGTCCTCTACCAAATGTTCCTAAATCACCACCCATGTCTTTAGATGGGCAAGAAGAATGTTTAAGAGCTGCGTCTTCAAAAGATATTTCTTCTGATTTTATTTGAGCAAGTATTTCTTTAGCTTTTTCATCACTATCCACTAATATATGCTTAGCAGTTGCACTTTCTGGTTTAGAGAAAGAGCTTTTGTTAGCTTCAAAGAATTTTACTTTTTCATCTTCTGTCACATCAACACTAGATAAAACTTTATTTATAGCAAATTGCTTTAATACATTTTCTTCTATCTTTTTCATTTCTAACTTAAATATTTCTTCCTCATCTAATTTTTCTTCTTTAGCATCTAAGAAGAATAATTCTTGATTTACTAAATCATTTAATAAGTGTTTTTTTCCTTCTTCAGTTTTGAATTGCATAGCTTGATAAGGGTCTAATGATTTTAATGCATTTTCAATATCAATATTAGTTATCTCTTTTTCTCCAACTGTTACTAAAACTTTTTTTTCCATAATAGTTAACTCCTTCATAGTGTATTTCATTATTAATATAAAAACTACCATCTTAAATAATATCAGAAAACAATGTAGATGTCTAACATTTAAGGTCATATTGAGTCAAATAGAATTAAATTTAGTAGAACAAAGTTATTACAATCAATAAAAGTGAGCTCATAATACCCACTACACCTTCGTCATGCTTAAATTTAAGGGTTTTTACTATTGAATAATAAAAGTATACTCCAGTAAAAATAATCTTTAAGTACAAGAAAAATAAACTCTTTGGGTATATTAAAAAGCTAAAAAGTGTAAATATAAAAGCAAGTAGAGTACTTATTCTGTAAAAGAAATCTATTTGTGTAATGTCTTTATATTTTATCATAGATGCTGAATATAAAATGATGAAAACAATTGCAATAATTGCATATGTGGTAAATAACATATTTTCAAGAGTACCATTTGAAATTACTATCCACTTATACCACATTATTGGCCAAAAAAATAGTGCTAAGAACTTAAAATAATTATCAAACAACTTTTCTTTATACATTCATCAAACAACCTTTCTTAACAAAAGCATGTATTTGTTTTTAGAATTTTAAATAGTATGATATCATTATTATATATTAATATTGAATTTATAGAAACCAAAATTTGTTAAAAAAAATATATAGATTTTACTGTTAAGTCAATTAAAACTACTACCATTTTTATTATGAAATTGGATCAAATATGTAGAAATATGGTAAATTGGTTAATATTAGATGTTTATTATTTCCAAGTGATAAAGAGTGTTTTTTTAATGATAAGAATTCCAATCTTTTTTGAAAGAAATTAATATCTACATTAAGTATATCTGCCATTTCATAAACGCAAGTGATGCCAGAATTAATTATGCTTACTATATCCTCTTCAGTAATTAAGAATTCACAAGCCCATTTTAAGGCCTTATTTTCGCACTTATCTATAATGATTTTTGTATAATAATCATTATAAGAGGATACGTAGTATCCAAGACTAGTAAAATGATGCCCAAGTTCTTCAGCTAAGATGGATGTAAGTTTTCTGGTATTTTGTTTTAAATTACTGAGTAATGATATGATTTTTATACCGTGTTTATTTATATATAGTCCTTCTAAATCACCTGCAATATAAGTGGTATAATGAATTATTATCTCTTCTTGAGAAGCTAATTCAAAAAGCTTATCCAAATTATTCATAAAAATCCCCCTAAAATAGAATGTATGTTTGCTTTGAAATTATATTAAAAGAGCAGGAAAATAGACTGCTCATTATATGGTTTATTTTTTTTTATATTTATTTAGTAAAAATTCTATATAATCATTAAGTTGTTCTTGTGCTTCTTCAGGTAATTCTTCATGTGGATTTTTTCTATGTGCAGCTACTGTATCAATATTTTCCTTAACTAAGGTTCTTCCAAGAAGATAATCAACTGATACATTAAATACATCAGCTAACTTATTTAAAATGTGTTCATCAGGAAATCTGTTTTCTGTTTCATAGTACCCTAAGACTCTTTGGGAAACTCCTACTTTTTCACCGAGTTCTCTTTGAGTAAATCCAAATTCCTTTCTAAGTTCTCTTAATCTTTTGGCAAACATTATAAAACCTCCTTATGTATAGATTATAACAAATTGTTCTAAAAAATAAAACTAATAAAGCACAAAAAGAATGTTTTTTTCTAAAATGTATTGATAAAGAACAAATAATTCTATATAATGTAAATATGTAAGAACAAAATATTCTTAATGATGATGGAGGTATAAAAAATCCTGGTCTTCTTACGGCTAAGAAGATTTCTAGTATTTTAGAACAAAATATAGAAGAAGTTTTTTTTATATAATTATAGAACAATATGTTCTTGAAAATTATGAGATTAGTAAAAAACTGTGCATTAAAGGGATTACTGTAAATTTGAAGCTAATAATAAGCATATAAAAAAGGAGAAATACTATGGAAAACAAAAAAGATATATTATTTAAAGAAACAGATGAAAGATTACATAATTATAAGTATTTGGATATAAAGATAAAGAATATTAACTTGGACATAAAAAGATGTGAGAATGAATACTCTGGATGTGGAGCAATGGTATATACAGAAAAGACTAGTAACACATATAATATAAATTCCTCTGTGGAAAATGAGGTGTTAAAAAGAGAGGAAAGGTTAAGAAAATTAAAAATGGAAAAAGAAGATATAGAAATAGAAAAGGAAAAAATAGAAAATGCTCTAACATGTTTAAATGATATGGAAATGGAGTTTTTTAATCTTTTTTATAATAGTAAGACAAAAAACAATATGACGTATATATCTATGAAACTGCACTTAGATAGAACATCATGCTACAATTTAAAGAAAAAGATGATATTTAAATTGAGTGAGATATTATAAAAAATAGGACAATTTTACAACACTTTATATACACCATTGCAACAATAGACTATAAAATATGTGAGATAATGTTATTGTGAAAGAAATCCATATTGAAGGAGGTGATAAATTGAAAATAATGATATTACCTAGAAATATAGAAGATACTTGACATGAATAAATGAGATGTCTATTTAAAAATGACTTATATCATTTATAGTAAGATTATCAGATTAAGCAAGAATATTTAGCGATAGAGTGGTGATTATTTGCTTAAATACAAAGAAATATTAGAAACAATTATTGAGATTCTCAAAAAAAACTTTACTGAAAGTGTTTTTATTGATGATGAAAGTGTGCAAGGCTCTGAAGGGTCTTGTTTTTTTGTAAGTATACTGTCAGTTGTTTGTACACCCATAATGTTAAATACGAATAACAAAGATATTGTTATCTCTATAAAATACTTACCAAAACCACAATCAAACAGTATTAGAATGTATGAAATCTCAGACGAATTAAATAAGCTATTCAACAGAAATATAAAGGTAAAAGACAGAAAATTAAGTATAGCAAAATTAGAACAAAGTATAAAAAAAGAGGAGTCAATTTATGTATTGAACTTTTCAATTACATTAAACTATCTTGATGGTGTATATGGAGAAGAAGTCGTATATGAAAATATGGAAGAAATTAATTTAAATTTAGGAGAGTGATAGTATGGCTATAGGATTACCAAGTATCAACATATCATTTAAGGAGCTAGCTACAACTGTTAAAGAACGTTCAGCTAGAGGAATAATTGCAATGGTGCTTAAAGATACTAAGGCACTAGGTCTTAATGAAGTACATGAAAAAGAGGATATACCAGCTGATTTATCTGCTGAAAATAAAGAATATATAAATTTAGCTTTGATGGGAAATGTTAATACTCCAAATAAGTTGTTAGCTTATGTAATAGAAGGAGAGGCAGATATTCAAACTGCACTGGACTTTTTAGAGACTAAGGAATTTAATTATCTATGTATGCCTAAAGCAGTAGAAGCTGATAAGACTGCTATAAAAAATTGGATAATTAAACTTAGAGATGTAGATAAAGTGAAAGTTAAGGCTGTATTAGGAAAAGTTGTAGGAAATCATGAAGGTATAATTAATTTTACTACAGAAGATGTACTAGTTGGAGAAAAGAAATATAGTGTTGATGAGTTTACAAGTAGGATGGCTGGTATTATAGCAGGAACACCTTTAAGTCAATCAGTGACTTATACTAAGCTTAGTGATGTAGTTGATATACCTAAGATGACGAAAGTTGATGCAGAATCAAGGGTTAATAAAGGGGAGCTTATACTTATTAAGGAAGCTGGTGCTATAAGAATTGCAAGAGGAGTAAATTCTTTAACTGAATTAACAGTAGAAAAAGGAGAAATGTTCCAGAAAATAAAAATAGTTGACACTTTAGATATTATACATAGTGACATAAGAAAAGTGATAATAGATGACTATATAGGAAAGGTTACTAACAGTTATGATAACAAATGTTTATTGATAGTAGCTATAAAAAGTTATTTAGAAGAATTAGAAAAATCTGCACTTATAGAATCTAATTCTACAGTTGAAATAGATTTTGAAGCACAAAAATCATATTTAAAATCAAAGGGAGTAGATTTATCTTATATGACATTACAAGAAATAAAAGAAGCTAACACAGGTTCTAAAGTATTTTTAAAAGCAAAAATAAAAGTACTTGATGCTATGGAAGATATAGATTTATCAATAGAAATATAGGAGGATTATTAATATGGCAAATATGGAAGCTAGAAATGTAATGAGTGGTACTTGGGGAGAACTTTGGCTTGATGGAAACAAAGTAGCAGAGGTAAAGAAGTTTCAAGCAAAGATGGAATTTACAAAAGAGGATATTATAATAGCAGGTCAAATGGGTACTGATACGAAGTATATGGGATATAAAGGAAAAGGTTCAATAACTCTATACCATGTTAGTTCAAGAATGCACAAATTAATTGGAGAAAAGATAAAGAGAGGTTCTGAACCTAGATTTGTTGCTATATCTAAATTAAATGACCCAGATTCTTATGGAGCAGAAAGAATAGCAGTAAAAAATATAGCGTTTGATGATTTAACTTTAGCTGATTGGGAAGTTGGCGTAAAAGGAGAGATAGAGGCTCCTTTCACATTTACTGAGTATGATTTTCTTGATATAATTTAGTTTTATATTTTGTTTTATACTGATATTTAATAAATATATACTTAATAAATTCAGATAGTTAATAAGTAAAAAAGTTAGTTGATTGAATTTGATTGATAAAGGAGCAAATAATAATGAGTGAAAATGGATTATCAAAAAATATAAACATAGTAGATTTACTTTTAAATGCAGATACAGAAAACTTAGAAAGACCAAGTACTATAGTTGAACTTAAGAGATTATCAACTATATTTGGGCAGGAATTTAAAGTAATGTGTAGAGCTTTAACAATAAGTAAAGATGAGGAGATACAAAATACTTGTCTTAAAATTGATGAAAATATGAAAACGGATATAGACTTACCAGAAATGCAGATGCTTACAATTATAGAAGGTGTCTGTGATTTAGATGGAAAGCTTTTATTTAAAAATAAGGAGCTAATGGATAAATTTAAGGCTCCAACGCCAAAAGAATTGGCAAGAAAATTATTATTACCAGGTGAAATTACCAACTTATATAGAATACTTCAAGATGTTATGGGTTATGGTAAAAATGCAGTTATAGAAGAGGTAAAAAACTAATAGGGACGGATACCAAGACTACAATAATGTACTATTATTGGAAGAAAAAAGGTATAAGACCGTCCCTTTTTTATGCAATGGATAAAGGCGAATTAAAGCTTATTGAAGCTTTTTTCGCCTTAGAAATTGAGGAAGAAGCTGAAAAGATGAAACATGGATATGGAGTGTGTCCTTTGACAGGAGGTGGTATATAGTGGGAAATGTGAGAGAAGAAGGTATAAATATGTATCTTACAGATAATTACACACCAAAAATGAATCAAATTATATCAGTAACTGATAATTTTAGGAGAGCAACTGTGGCTGTTTCACTTTCTACTAATGTGATGGCTAGTAGCATAAAAAATTCTATTGGAAGTGCAAGTAGTAGAGTAAACAGTTTAAATTCCTCATTAAGAAAAGTTCAGACTACTGCTAGCAGTGTAAGTTCAACTATGACAAAATTAAGTTCTAGCATAAATTCTGTTTCAGGAGTTATTGGAAGTTTAAATGGAAGTATTATGAGACTAGCAATAACTATAGCTATGATTATTAATTATTTTAATAAGTTGATTCAAAAGAAAAATGAGTTTAATTCAAATATTATGATTATATTAATATTTAAAGCTAAAAGTGATGAAATAGAAAAAATTAAAAATAAATTACTTGGAAGTTTAAAAAAGATTGGTGGCAGGGTTTGGAAGATTGTAATAAAAGCAAAAGATATGACTAAGAGAGTGATAAGTAGTATCTTGGAAAAATTAAAACGAGTGGAGAAACGTCCTTATCAAGGAAGTATTAATCTTAAAGATATGGTGAGCAGTGCTATGGGTAGAATTTTGCCTAAGTTAATGTTGTTTAAAAATACTTTTTGGAGTGGTGTAATAGCTATAAAAGATATGGCAAGTGGCATTATAAGTAAAGTATTTCCCAAATTGAGATTGTTTGCAGGTAAGGTATGGAGTGGTGCAATAGCTGTAAAGGATATGGCAAGTGGAATACTTGGTTCAATAAAAGGGAAGATATCTGATTTGACAAATGGTGCTACTATAGGTGTCGCTGTGAAAAAGGGTGTTGACTTATTTGGTCAGGAACAAAATCAGAAAGTTGTTCTAGAAAGTGTAATGAAAAGAAATACTGGAAAAACTAGCCGAAAAGATGTTGATAAGTATTATGACAGTTTAGTAAGTATGGCAAATGATACGCCTTTTGACCCTGAAGATGTTGTTGCAATGGGAACTAAAGCTAAAATGATTAGTAATATTACTGGTGGCAAAAAAGAAAAAGATATAACTCAAGCTATGGTGGATGTTAGAGCTTTAAATATGAATACAAGTAGTGAACAAGATGTATCAGCAGCTTTCTTAAGTGCAGCAAAAGGAAATATGGAATCCCTTAATACTCTAGTAGGAGAAAATTATAAAACTTTTGATGAAGCATTGGAAGGTATAAGTGTAAAGCAGATGGGATTAGCCAAAGAAATGAGTAATACAATACCAGGTATAATAGCAGGAGCTCAAACAAGCATTAACAATGGTTTGAAGAGTATTGTTAAACCTTTCGATGATATTTTAGGTCAAGGATTAAAGAAAATAAAAACTTTTATAGAAAGTGGATTAGGGAATTTAGCAGGTGTATCTAAAAGAATGGCTGAAAAGATAGGTAATGTAGTGAATGGTAGGGGAGTTACTATTAATAAGGATGAACAAATGCAGTTTAGAAGCATGAAAAATAAAAAAGGTCTTCCTGATGCTACACAATTTCGACTTTCTAGTGAAGTTGAAAAGCGTAAGATAATGGCTGAAAATAAGCAAGAGAATTTTGAAAATAATGCAGCAAGAATGATAGGGAATGCACCAAAGGCAATTGTTAACGCAGGAAGTACACTATTACAAAATATTGATTTTACAGCATTAATAGATTCCTTACTTCCAGTAGTAAACTTAGTAAATAATTTACTAGATAGTATAAACAATAAATCACCAATTGCACAAGGATTAATAAGTATATTTGGGACAATAGTAACTACAGCATTTCAATTAATCGGGCCTGTAGTTGAAGCTGTTAGCCCTATTATCACAAGAATTTTTACTTTTTTAGGAGAACATGCACCACAAATAAATTACTTTATTGAAACTATGGGTAATGTATGGAAAACTGTGTGGGAAACATTAGGTCCAATTTTAGAAGAGGCATGGAAGTTTTTGGAGCCACTTTTAGATTCTTTTCTTGATGCGTTAAAAAACTTATCTGATTTTATAAATTTAATTTGCGATTTATGGAAAAAGATGGTTAAGTCTATAAATGAAAGTCCTATAACAGCTAAAATAGGCAAATATGTTACAGAAAGAAGAAAGCAATATAAAGAAAGAGGAATGGACAGTGGATTAGCTCATGATTCAGGTACGAATCCTGATATAAATGCGTTGTTTGGAAACGCCTTTGGATTAAACTATATTCCTTATAATGATTACCCAACAAGGCTTCATGAGGGTGAAATGGTCCTAACTAAACAAGAAGCAAATCAATATAGAAGTGGAAAAAATGGTGGAAATATAAGTATAGCCAAGTTAGCTGATACAATAGTAATTAGAGAAGAAGCTGACATAGAAAAAGTTACATCAAAATTAGTTTCAAGTATAAAAATAGCGCAATTGGGAGGTGTATTATAATGGAAATGTGGCTTAGACAAGCAGAAGATAGATTTAGATTTCCAATATTTCCATCTTCCTTTAGTATTAATGGAAAAGCTGCTGTAAACTCTTCTAGTATACTCAAAATAGGTGAAATAGCAACTTTTGGAGGTGTAGCTCTTAAAAGCATTTCAATATCAAGTTTTTTCCCAAATAAAGACTATACTTTCTGTGACTATACAGGCTTTCCATCACCATATGATTGTGTAAATAAGATTGAAAAATGGATGAGAGAAGGATTTATACTAAGATTTACAATTACAGAAACAAATATAAATATGGAGGTCATAATTGAAGGTTTTAACTATGAAGAAAGAGATGGGACTCGAGATGTATATTTTACATTAGACTTAAAAGAGTATAAAAGAATAAAAATACCAAAAGTAACTCCAAAATAACAACTATTATGGAGAATAAGTTGTAAATAACTGCTGATAGAATTAAATGAAAAGGCAGGTGATTTTTTATTATTAAGATTTGGGTACACATAAAAAATGGAAGTATATATGATATAACTGACATAGTAGATAAGGTATCATGGTCAGGTGATTATAAATCTCCATCAAGAACACTAGAGTTTTCAATAATACAATCAGCATTTGATGTGAATTTTCAACAAATCGATATACCAATAGCTAGTACAGTCTGTTTCTACGTAGATGAGAAAGAACTCTTTAGAGGAATGATAATTAATAGGTCTAAAGATTCAAGCAGTAATGAAATTAGTTTTGTATCTAAAGATATGGGGTTTCTACTTACACAAAGTGAAGTGTCATATAACTTTAAAGATAAGTTGGTTGAAGACATAGCAAAGCAAGTATTTGCTGAAAATAGGCTTTCAGTTGGAACAATAGTAAAGACCAATGTTAAGTATACAAAGATGTTTATAGGAGTAAATGGATATGACACGATAATGAGTGCATATACAGAGGCAAGTAAAAAGACAAAGAAAAAGTATATGATAGAAGCCAATTTAGATAAGTTTAATGTTATTGAAAAAGGAACTGTTACATTAAGTGTTATGTTTGAAGAGGGATTTAATATTATAAATACCACCTTTTCAGAGAGTATGGAAAATGTAAAAAATAAGGTAATAGTAGTAGACCAGTATGGAAGTAAAATTAGTGAAAAAATAGATAATGAAATTTTTAAAGAAGTAAATGTAATAATGCAAAAAGTAATTCAGCAACAAGAGAATCAAGATGTAGATGTGGATAGTGAGTTTAAAGGTATAGAAAAAAGCTGTTCTCTTAAAGGTTATGGAGATGTAAGTTGTATAACTGGTAGAGGGGTAAAAGTTAAAGATTCTTATACAAAGCTTGTAGGACTATTTTATATAGATACAGATAAGCATACCTGGCAAAATGGAGAGTATCAAATTGAACTTGAACTTAATTTTCAAAATCTTATGGATGAAAAATCAGCAGGACAGGATGAACCTAAGGAAGAAAGTAATTTAGGAGGAGAAGGTTATACAGGGGGAAAAGAGTTTACAGCAGAATTTACAGCTTACTGTCCTAGAAAAGAAGAAGGTGGAGATACAGATTGTAGAAAGAAAAAACTTGACCCATCTAAAAAAACTTGTGCTGCTCCTATGGTTGGTAAATATGAGCAAACTTATTATACAAAAGAGTTTTTAAATAAACATCCTCTATTGAACTATGGAGATGAAATACAGGTAATTACAGGAGTTTCTGGTCGTGATGGAGTCTATAAAGTAAATGATGTAGGACCTGCAATAACCATAGAAAAGAATGGAACATACCACATAGATATTTTATTTGGAAATGTTGAAGAAGCTAGTAAATTTGGAAGAAGAAAAGGAAAAATTATTATTGGTGGTTATTCTGGTAATGTATCTGATAAAGCTAAAATAGTAATATCAGAAGCAAAAAAACATCTAGGTAAACCTTATAAATGGGGTGGAAATGGACCAAGTAGTTTTGACTGTTCTGGTTTAATGGTCTATTGTTTTAAAAAAGTTAATGTTAGTTTACCAAGAACATCAAGACAACAAGCAACTAGAGGTAAAAAAGTAGAGAAAAATAATCTACAAGCAGGAGATTTAATATTTTTTAAAAATCCGATAAGTCATGTTGCACTTTATATTGGAAATGGAGAATTTATCGAGGCTCCAGAAACTGGAAAAAATGTTAGAATACGAAAATTAAGTAGTAGAAAAGATTTTAATACAGCTAGGAGAGTATTATAAAAGGATGGTGATATAATGGCTAATCCAATAAATGAATTTATAGGAATAATAAGAGAAGAAGGAAAGTATCATAATCAACCTTCTTTTTTTATTGGAAAAATTAAAAGTAAATTACCAGATTTAAAAATAGAGACAAATAACATCATATTAGAAAAAGAAGATATTTTGATAGATAGTTGGATGTTTGATAGACAGATAGAATCATTTGATACAGAAACCAATCAAGAACACAAACATGAAGTAAAAAATCCATTTATAGATACTTTTGAATCTGGAGATATGGTAATAATGTTTAGAATAGGTGAGAAATTTGCTGTTGTAAGTAAGTTGGTGAGCTTATAATGAGTACAATATTTCCTTTTATAGGTGTCCCAGAAGATTATATCTTGCCTAAAACGGAAGAATTGCCAATCTTTCGTGAAGTGGCCTGGGATTTTGAAAAAGATGAACCTGTTTTAGAAAAAGGTGACTTTAAAATAATTGAAAAAAAAGAGGCCTTAAAAGTTTGGATATACAAGTGTATAAAGACAAATAGATATGAACATGAGATATACTCTTTAGAATATGGGACAGAGCTTTCAGAACTAATAGGACAAAAATATACAAAAGGTCTTACAGAAAGTGAAGCTAGTAGATTTATAAAAGAGGCCCTTCTAATAAATCCATATATATTAGAAGTAAATGTAAAAAGTGCTAACTTTAACAAAGACATATTGAGTGCAAATGTAAAAGTATCCACTATCTATGGGGAGGTGGAAATAAATGTATAGTGACCAGACATATGAAGTAATAAAAAATAGAACTCTTGAAAATATTAAGCTTGATATTTATAAGGGTGAAGGTTCTTTTCTAAACAACATGGTATCTGGAAATAATCTAGAACTTTCGAAGATATATCTAGAACTTTCTAAGATACATAAAATGGCTTTTATACAAGACACATATAACCAGTTTCTCGATAAAAGAGTCAATGAATTTGGTGTATATAGAAAGTTAGGTACAGAGTCAAATGGAGAAGTTGAATTTATTGGAGAGAAAGGAACTGTAATAAATAATGGCACAGTAATATCATATAGAGATTTACTATTTGTAGTAATAAAAGATGTAACTATTGGTAGTGAAGAAGGTGACAATAGCCCAGTTCAAGCTCTAGAAGTTGGTAAGAAATATAATTTACCTACAAATTGTGAATTTAAACTAATTGATAATATATCTGGAGTAACAAAGATTACTAACACAAGAAGTTTTGAAGGTGGTACAGATATAGAGACGGATGAAGAACTAAAAGAAAGATTTTATAAAATCCAAAGGAATCAAGCTACAAGTGGAAATAAAGTTCACTATGAAGAATGGGCTTTGGAAGTAGATGGAGTCTATAATGTTAAGGTTTATCCAAGATGGGATGGTCCAGGAACAGTTAAGGTCTTGATATTTGGGAAAAATAATCAAGCCGTTGATACAGAAACGATTGAAAGGTGTCAGCAACATATAGATGAAGAGAAGCCTATTGGACCAACTATAACAGTTGTGACACCATTACCAATAGAAATAAATATAAGTGCAGTAATGAAACTAGAAGATGGATATACATTAGACAATGTCAAAGAATCTTTCTTAGAAAGTATAAATAAATACTTTAGAGATATTAGAGGAGAGATAATCTATACAAAAGTCATGGGAATACTTATAAATACTGCTGGTGTACATGATTTAAGTAACCTACTTATAAATGGAAGTACAGACAATATAACTATTAATGAAGATAAAATACCTAGTGTAACAACTGTTAATTTTAGTGAGGTGGAAAATCAATGAAGCTAATTGATAAACTACCATCATTTGATAGAAATTACATTGTAGAGGAGATACAAGGTGCATACGATACAGAATTAAATATTCTTAAAGAAGATATTGATGATACCTTTAAGCAATTATTTGTTGACACTGCAACATGGGGATTAGATATGTGGGAAGATATACTCTGCATTGAAAAAAAAGAACTTGATTTTGACACAAGACGTAGCAATATAAAAGCTAAAATGAGAAGCAGAGGTACTAGTACTATTGAAGTTATAAAAAGTATATGTGAGGCATATACAAAATCAGAAACAGATATAAAAGTTTATAGTGATGAATTTACATTCGTATTGAGTTTTATAGCAAATAACTGTGACTATAAAACTCTTTTAGATTGTAGCGATATGATTGAAAGAGTAAAACCTGCTCACTTATTACACTATTTAGAACCAATAATACTAGATAAAAGTATGGTCTATTGTGGTGGAGGTATGGTATGTAGTGAAGAGGTAAAAGTTCATCCATACTTTGAACCAATTATAAAATGTAGTGCTGTTGTAAACTGTGGAGCTGGAATGTTAAGTAGAGAAGAAATAAAGGTTTATCCTTTAAGCATTAAATGCATTGAAAATAATTGTAAGATTAATATAGCTATTGCAAATGATACAGGTGTAGAAAATGTAGTAGTTTATCCTAAATCGGAGGTGGTATAATTGGAAGAAAAATTTTATATAATATTAACCAAAATTGGTAGAGAAAAAATAGCAAATGCAACTGCACTAGGAGAGCTTGTTGGATTAACCAAGTTTCAAGTTGGAGATAGTAATGGAGAATATTATGAGCCAACAGAGGAACAAACTGCTTTAAAGAATGTAGTTTGGGAAGGAAATATAAATTCTCTAAGAATTGATGAAAAAAATCCTAATTGGATAGTTATAGAGACTATTTTACCAGGAACAGTTGGTGGATTTATGATAAGAGAAGCTGCTGTTTTGGATAATGAGAATAATATAATAGCTATAGGTAAGTATCCAGAGACGTATAAGCCACGTGCTGAAGATGGTAGTATTAAAGATTTAGTTGTAAAAATGATTTTACAATTGTCTAATACTTCAAATGTTACATTAGAAGTAGACCCGACATTGGTTTTTGTAACTCAAAAGGATATTCAAGATTTAGATGATAAGTTTGATAAGAATATAAAAGAAATAAAAGTGAAAATTGGAGAAGAACTCTTATCTACAGAAGCTAAAAACTTATCAGGAGCTATAAATGAGGTAGTAGAAAAAATTAAAAATATATCTATTGATGATGTAATAGGAGGTCAAATACAAACTGAACTATCTGTATTAAAAAATAGTTACAATAAATTATCTGAAAAAGTATTAGATATCTTAATATACTTAGAATTAGAGTCAGAAATAGATGTAGATGAAGCTGGATATTGGTATGATACCTTAACTAATGCTAAAAACATAATAGCTATAGAAGGCCTTAAGTTAGATTTAAATAGAAAGTGTATAACTGGAGAACTTGGTAGTGTTACATTTAAAAATGTGGTGCTACCATTTAATGCAAATAGAGTTAGATATATACATGAAATGGATAATAACTTTGTTGAAACAAAATCTAATAGGGCATATTCAATTGGTCAGACAGATATAACTTTAAATAAATATTCGTATGAAATAAGATAATTAGGAGGTTTTTATAATGAAAAGAACTAAACTACTTCAAAGAGGTAATTTCTTTGGCGATAAAAATATGGTAGTTGATGAATTTGATGAAGGGTATGATAATTATGACTTTATTAATTTTTTTACTGGATGTTGTAACTATACATTTGGTCTAAAAAATAATAATATCTTGTATGGATGTGGAGATAATAGTAACTTTCAACTTGGATTGGGAGAAGACAATACAACAAGAAAATTATTTACGAAAATACCAAATATATCTACCAATATTAAAAAAGTTGCATGTGGAGAATCTCATGCAGTTATACTTACTTCAGATGGAGAATTACTTGTCGCAGGTATAAATACAGATGGTCAAATGGGATTGGGATTAGAAAAAGTAGGGAAAACAGTTTCTACATTTGAGAAGGTTCCAGAAATAAAAGGCGTAAAGGATATTGCATGTGGACTTCAATCAACATATCTTTTATACAATGATGGAACTTTATATGTTGCTGGAAATAATTTGTATGGTCAATTAGGTCTAGGAACTAATGGAGCATCTGCAAATGTAAATACATTTATAAAAGTAGATGTTGACAATGTAAAGGCTGTATTTTCATATAATAAATCAGCTTTTATAATAAAGAATGACAATAAATGCTATTCTACTGGTTTTAATAATCAAGGTCAACTAGGTTTAGGAGATAAGAATAATAGAGATTTATTTAGTTTAGTTTCTATTAATGATGTTAAGACTATAGCTTGTGGTTCTGAACACACTGTGTTAATGACGTATAATAATGATATATATGGTTGTGGAAAGGAAAAATGTTTTGGAAATGCACTTCAATCATCACTATTTACTAAGATAGAAGAAGTAAATATAAAAACTATTGCATGTGGTCATGGTAACACTATGCTTATAGATAATAAAGGTACTTTGAAGGTTGCTGGAAATAATGATATATACCAGTTGGGTATAGCAAATTACTCTGAGAATATAGATAATTCATTTATAGATTTAAAAAATATTGTAGCTAAGAGTATTTTCATTGGTTTATCACATAGTATACTAATTGATTCAAATAATGATTCATATTGTACAGGAGATAATACTTATGGACAATTAGGTTCGTTTTTTGATGATATGCACATTGTAGAATTTAAGAAAATGGATAGTGAAAAATATAGTTATAGTAATTATATAAATTTAATTAAATCTGAGGATAAATTAACTTTATTAAAAGAAGAAATGGAAATAAAGGATATTGAACTTCCACTAGATATACATTCTGTAAGAGATGTCGTTTTTAGTCCTTATTGTACTATGGTTATTTTAGGGAATGGAGATGTATATGGTCTAGGAAATAATAGATATAAAGGAATGGGTTCTGACTTACCAAGTCAATTAAATGAATTGACAAAATTAAGTATATCTAATGTAAAGTCTATAGTAGCATCAAAAAATATTTCTGGAGGAATATTCTACATTAAAAATGATGATACTTGTTATTATTCTGGGCCAAATAGTAACTCAATAGCAGGTGTTCTTCCTTCTAATTCAGATATATTTAAGAAAATATCTATAGATAATATAAAAAAAGTTGTTATAAATACTGATTTATCAAACTGGTTTTCATTAATTGTAACTAATAATAAGCAAATATACACTTCTGGAAAGAGCTCAACCTATGTTAATGGACTTAGTAATGCATTAATAAGTCAATATACTGAGATTGGTGTTAGTAATGTCACAGATGCATATAGTGCATACAATGCAACATTTATTGTAGCCGATGAAAAAAAGGTATATGCAACTGGTATAAATACAAATTATTTATTTGGATTGGGAAATAATGAAGGAAGTAGTATAAATTTAAGATTATTAGATTATTGGTATTATATAAATCCAGGAGGAGAAAGCTATACTAGAGTTTCTTGCCAAAATGATATTACCAAAATTAATAATATTATTATATATGAGTATGTGGTTATATTTTGTACAAACTTCGGTTCTTTTATAACTGGATATCATGGTACTACATGGACAAAACCAACTGGTTCAAGTTATATAATTCAAAATCAAGGAATTTCATATGCTGGATATAATGAAAACCATAAATATAACTATTATCCTACAAGATGTACACGATCTTCTTATTCTACAAATTTTGCCTATTTGTACTATGGGGAATCATCAAGTAGTTTAACAAACTATAATCCAGACAATTTACTTATTTCTGGAGGTTCATCTTATATACATCAATATGGAAGGAATTACTTTAATAATCTATCATCTAGTAATATTGCATCATCTAATATAAGTTCAGGTCCTATTACCTCTGACAAAGCTATACTTTTATATAAAGCATTATTATATCTATCCTCTAATACACTATATGGTTTTGGGAATATATCTGAAAGTGCAAAAGCTCTAGATGTATCAGACTTACAAGGTGGATATAATGCAACTAACTGTAAAAAGGTAATGAAAAATATAAAAAATATATTTATACCTCCTTATGATTTAAGTAGAGATAAAACTAGATTTGCAATATTAACTGATAAGAGCTTATTTATATGTGGATATAACTCTAAGGGTACGCATGGTATATCAGTTAATAGTAGTTTAAATTTAAATAATAAGATAAATTACAATAAAAAGAATAGCAGTAGTGAAATATCTTCTAATATACAAGAAATATATAGCCATTCAAAGTCTACATATTTATTAACTAATAATAATATGCTTTACAGTGTTGGTTTAAATGATGTAGGTCAATTAGGAGTGGGAGATGAGATAAATAGAAAGGTATTTGCTAAAATAAATATTGATAATATAAAATCTATAAGTGTAAATAGATTTACTGACAATAGTAAACATGCATTTGCTATAAAAAATGATAATACCTGTTATGCTGTTGGTTTAAATAATTCTGGTCAGTTAGGAATAGGAGATAATGTAAATAGAAATGTATTTACTAAAATAAATGTTGAAAATGTAAAATATGTAGCTGTATATGGAAACACATCTCTATTATTAACTAATGATGGTCTTTTATATGGAGCAGGTAATAATGGAAAAGGACAGTTAGGATTGGGTGATACTACAAGTAGGAATATATTTACACGTATACCTATAAATGGTGTTAGAGATGTATATCTATGTAATGATGTATCAATCATTGTCAAAAATGATAATACATGTTATGTATGTGGATTTGTAAATGGATATTTTGGATTCACTGAAAGTAGTATAAGTACATTTACAAAAATAAATATTGAGAATGTAAAATCTGTTGTGACAGCAGGAAGTGAAGCTACATTTTTTATAACAAATGACAATATGATTTATACTACAGGGAAAAAAGAGAGGGTATTCTTTTCAACAGAAACTAATGATATAAAGGGTATACGAGTAATTAATAATATTATAAATGCAAAAAAAATAGTAGTTAATGGATATACTTCAGCCATTTTAACAAATGACAATAAACTATTTGTTGGAGGTCTTAGTGGATATGGAAGTATAGCAAATAATAACAATACAAATAGTGTGGAAAATGTTAAAGATGTTTTTGTAACAGCTAATAATACACTTTATATAGATAATAATAACAATTTAATATCATCAGGTAGAGATAATTATGGCATATCTGAGGAGTATTATATGGATATACCAGCTCCATATTATAAAGTATCTATAAAGAAAGATGTTGATACTGTATTTTCTAGTTACAATACTATATTTATTAAAGATATATATGGAAAATTTTATTCTTCAACAGGAGATAACAGATATAATCATTTAGGTATTCACCATAGATATGATAATGATAAAAATGAAGCTCTTGAAGGTTCCCTACATTCATATTTTAAAACAGATAACACATCAGATAAAATAGTTTTTAATAAGAAAAATGAAAAGCTAGTAATGTTTAATGATAAGTATATAAAAACAAATAATAAGTATATAAATTATAAAAACATATTTAAAGATAATTTTAAGTATACTTCAATAATATTGCCATTTGAGGTATCTGATATTGATATATCAAAAACACATTCATTGGCTGTTGCTAAGGATGGCAAGTTATATGGAATAGGAAGTAATTCATATAAAGAAATTAATCAAACTCTTGAAGATATAGAATTATTAACTCTTACTGAAGTAAATATATCAGATGTCAAAAAAGTTGCTTGTGGAGATAACTACTCCTATATTATTAAGACAGATAATACTCTATGGTCATATGGAAAGAATACTGAGTACCAATTGGGAGTTGGTCACAATAATGATGTAAGAGAGTTACAAAAGGTTACTGGATTACCTTCTGCTAAAGATATAAGTATATATAACTCAATGACACTTGTTTTAACTAATGAGGGAGAGTTGTACGCTCAAGGGTATAATACAAATGGATTGTTTGGACTAGGAGAAAGTGAAAAAGATAAAATAATAAGAACTTTTACTAAAGTATTAACTAATGTTAAAGAAATTAAGTCACACAATGATGACCATATACTAGTAATTAAAAATGATAATAGTCTATGGATAACTGGTAAAAATAAATCTATGTATAAAATATCTATATCAATTACTGATTTATATGAATTTACTAAAATACCAGTTCCTGAACATTTAAATGATATTTTAGATATAGAGCTTTCAGATGATACAATATACATGATAACAAAAGTAGATACAAGTAAAGCATCTATAGAAATAGTTGAAAAATCAATATCTCAAGTGAGAGTTGTAGTACAAGACCCTAATAATGTTATAGAAAAACTTGAAATGTTTATAAATGATGAATTAATATCTACTAAGACTAATTTGGAAATAAATAGCATTATATTTGAGATACCACAAAACAAAATAGTATTAGGAGAAAATAAGATACTGATTAAAGCTAGTAGTCCTACAGGCGATTTATATTCAAGTATGTTTATATTTAAATCAGAAACAGGGCTTAAAGTAAAAAAGGATTCTATTTTAATGATAAACAATAAAGTATATTCAATCATAAACATTACTGAAAATAACACTGATTTAATAGTAACATTAAATGAGGGATTAAAGGATGATATGATGGAAAACAATCCGATATATCAATTAATAAATAAAACTAAAGTTCAAGTAAAAATAAATAAATCTGACTTATTCAAAGACATGAAACTAGTTGAAATCAAAAAATCAGACTCAAGTTACCAAGAAATCTATGAATTAGAAGAAGCCAACATAAAAAGTGCTCAGCCTAAAATCATAGTAGAAAAAGGAGATAAATGGACAGCTATAAAACGTCCATCTATGATTTTTAGATATGATGCTGAAAACAACGAGCCACAAGCTTAAAATGGAGGTGTGAAAATTGTTTAAATTCGATAAGAATAAAATAGAACAAATCAAACAAGGTATAAAAGTAGAAATGCAGTATAAAGATATTTCAGACATAAGTGTAGGTCAAGTAAAGCAAGATGATGATATAACAAATAATTTTATAGCAAATGCAGAAATATATGAGATGTTGTTAAGTCAAAGTTCTGTCAATGAAGCAAGTAATATAAGCACTTTTAGTGTAAGAAAATCTGGAGGTGAGAGTGGAATGGTAGAAGTATATGTAGCTTTAATTTTAAGAGGTAAAAAAACAATAGAAGAAGTACCAGCAGTAATTAGAGAGCAAGTTAGAATTAGATGTAAAGAATTAGAAATACCAGTTGAATAGTAAATTTAGAATAACTATATACTAGTTATTTTTTTTATGTAAAGTACAAGGTCTTAACTTTAATAAGTAAGCCTTGTACTTATTTTTTGTTATATTAGAAAATTGTAAATATATTTATTCAATCTATAAATTACACCTACAATTTAAAATACAAAAGATAAAAATGATAATATTGAAAATATAATATTGCATGATGTAAGAATATAACAAAAATTAAAGCTATAAGTATAAAAATTTAGACAATAGGAGGCCATAATGGATAAATTAATAACCGAATTGAGTAGTCTAGGGGCAATAGGTATACTATGTGCTCTATTATTTAAAAATACTATGCAGGAGAAAAAAGAAGATAGAGACATGTATAAAAAAACTGTAGAAAATTTTATAGAATTATCTACACAACAACAAGAAATAAATAAGAATATACTTGTTCAAATGGGAATAATGAAAACAGATGTAGAGGAAATTAAGGAAGATGTTACTGATATAAAAGGTATGTTACAAAAAGAAGGTGTATAACATGAAAGTAGCAGTAGCACCAGATTATATATTGTTAGGAAAAGATACAGTAGTATTGGATATAATGAACTATTTGATTGAGAGGTATTTTATAGTTTAAGGCATTAATTAAAAAAAGTAATAAAAAATAACATATAAAAATTCAAAAAGGAGTTGAGCTTAAAACCTGATTAGAAAAAATCAATTTTAAGACAACTCCTTTTTTTATTAAATTATTGTCTATTAACCAAAATAGCTATTTTAGCATCTGGATTATAACTTATCTGAACCATTTGATTTTTCTTAATATGTTCAAGGTCTTCACCACCATAAGTTATTTGTAACTTAACTGGTAACTTACCTTGTTTTATAATAGCAACATACTCTTTTTTACCTTTTTTCTCTAAACTAATCAAATTGCCAACATAAGGTTTAAAGTTCTGATACTTTTTACTAGAATTTCTTATGTAGAAGAAAGCACCAACAGCAATAACTAAATTTATGCCAAGTGTAACCCAAGAATTGATTTTAAGCATAGCTCCAGCGATTATTATCACGAACATTAAAACGATAGGTAATATAGCTTTCTTAAGAAGCAATTTACCCATTATTTCATTAGCCTTTTTCTCAGGGCCACTCATAGTTTTTGATCTAGCAAATGATTGCGCGAATTTGTCTCTTAAGCCCATTTTATCCTCCTAATTTTAATAAATATTTAGTTATAATAACGAGATATTACTTGAAACTAAAAATTTACTACATTTATATTATGTTTGACTTTTGTATAAATAATTACATTCAAGTAAAGCAAAATATACTAATTATTTTATCATAAAATTATAAAAAAGAAAATAAATGAAATAAAAATATTAGAACAAAGAAATGATGTAAAATCGTATCAAAAGCAACATAAAAATTATTTATCTATTTTCTCATCTTTATTTTTGTTATACTCAATTTTTCCTAAATCCTTCTCTTTTTCATATTCATGAAGTTTTAATTCAATCATACCTTCTATTTTGGCTTTATCATAATCATTTAACTTTCTAAAGTTGTTTAAAAGCTTTATTTCATTAGAGTTTATGCTATTAAGTGGATAGTTTGAGGAGGAATCGCAAATTAAATCTGATTTATGTGATAGATTATCTCCATTTAATAGCCAGTCTACTGAAACATTAAATATCTCAGCTATAGATTTTAATATTTCATAATTTGGTTTTCTAATATTTCTCTCAAATTTACTCAAATTGTCACAGCCTAACATTTCTTCTAGTTCATATTGTTTAAGGTTTTTTGTTTTTCTCAAATAAACAATTCTTTCTCCTAAAGTATCCATAAACACTCTCCATTCAATTAATGTCAAAAAGACTTTTTAAGATATAAATAGTTGCAAGCTAAAAGTCAAAATGACATAAAAACCATTGACTTAAGGTCAAAATGACTTTATAATTAACTTGATGATACGAATTTACATCCTAATTTTAGCACAAAGTAATCAAAAAATCTTATTTAGTATTAAATAAATTTATATACTTAATATGTGTACATATTAAAAATATATACTAAATAGAGGGAGGTTATCTTTAGTTAATAAAAACATAGATAAACATAGTTATTTATAGTAAAATATAGTCAAGAGGTAATTATATGAAAAACAATAACTATAAACCAAAAGAGTTTGCAGAGTTAATTAATATTTCAGTCAGAACTCTGCAACGTTGGGATGTTGAAGGGAAATTAAAGGCTTTTAGAACTCCAACAGATAGAAGATACTACACTTATGAACAATATTTAGAATATAAAGGAATACATAAAGAACAAGTGAATAGAAAAATTGTTATTTATACAAGAGTTTCAACTTCTAATCAAAAAGATGATTTGAAAAATCAAGTGGAGTTTCTTAGACAATATGCAAATGCTAAAGGAATAATAGTAGATGAAGTTATTGAAGATTATGGAAGTGGACTAAATTATAATCGTAAAAAATGGAATAAACTAATTGATAGTTGTATGACTAATGAGGTAAATACGACTATTATAACTCATAAAGATAGATTCATTCGATTTGGATAAGACAAATATTTAGTTGTCGCATATATGGATTAAGAAAATACAAGAAAAAGATTAGAGAGGATGAAGAAGTTGAAAAGAGCATAC
>NZ_OEZH01000053.1 GCF_900243075.1 Clostridioides difficile | reverse complement strand
CTACGGGGATAGCCTGTGGAGAATTAGTAAGACATATTTTAGTATGCAAAATTCTATGAAGCAGGAACCCTGTGACTTTAGTCATGGGAGGTTCAGATGGTTAAATAGAAATAATGATTTAGATTAATGAATATTGATAGGTTATAAAATTATTTTAAACTTTAAAAATCTTTACTAAGGTAAGTGGTATCATTTAACTTGATACTCCCTATTCCAATTATTTTAGGTACTTTACTAATTATAACCTATTTAATATTACTTTATGAATAGTAGAGTAACTGATTAAATAATACCATTTATAGATTTTACAGCCATCTATTAATTAAATACTTAGAGTTTTTGCTTCTATAATTACTATTCTTCTAAGTTCTTAAAATGGCTCTCAAATAAATCTAACGTATCCTTGTCTATGACTTCATCATCATGTAATGCTGAAATCAAACTCTGTAAAGAATTGTCGTGTATATTACTTAAAAAATCTTTTGTTTCAACACTTAAATACTCTTTATGTCCAACCACTATTGTGTAATGAGTATATCTATCTATTTTTTCCGCATCTAAAAAATGCTTTTTAACAAGTCTTGATAAAAGTGTTAATGTAGTTGTTTGTTTCCATCCATATTTTTGTTCCATAGCTTCAATAGTTTCTTTTGATGTGACTGTATCATTTTTTTCCCAAATAAACTTCATAACTTTTAATTCTGCTTGTGGTATTTTTGAAATTGTCATAACCTTACGCCCCTCTCAAACTTTTATTAAATTAATACTATCGCAATATAGTTTTTAAGTCAAAGATTTTGTCGATAATAATATTTTCCAATTTTTACCAAAAGATTAGTCCTTGATATAATTCTATAACAAAGCGCATAAGAAATATTTATTCTACATTGTAAAATTAAATATATAAATAATATCTCCACTATTAAAAACTAAAAATTTAAGCTTTTCTTTTGTTGTCTTCTATTATTAAATTCCTCCATATTGTATTTTAGAAATATAACAAAACACTTCCTTCAAATCTGTTGAAGTCTAAATTTTTATAATTTCTACTATTATACAACAGTCAAACAAATGCTACAAGAAAGTTATAAAAACACAATTCTAGGGTTAATAAAAATAAAGAACTCATAAAAATGAATTCTTTTATCTATAACTTTGATTAGTTTTTTAAATATAATCAGTATAGTACATGCAGTTGCATAACCTGTAAAAACACCTTGAAGAATCCTTATCCCTAATAGCTGATAAACATTTTGTACAAATGCCATGGCAAATATCACTATTCCCATACCAACACTTGCACGTAAAAGCATTGATTTTCTTCCATATTTATCAGCAGCTTTCCCTCAAATTGGTGAAAAGAATGCTGCTACTACAAAAGTACATCCAAAAATTATACCTGAATACTGTTGTATTAAGCCAACATCAGTTACACCCAACTGTTTAATATATAATGGAAGTATAGGTGCTATTTGGCTCATACCTATAGAACTAAAGAACATCCCTATCCAACATACAAATAAATTTCTTTTCCACAATTCCATATAGAACTACACCCCCTACATTTTAAATTTCTTTGACAGTGCTACGATTTTATTACTTTATACTATTAATTATAAAGTTAAAAAAAGACAATTTCCATTGTCAAATATAAAAAATAAAAATTTTTTATATTCATTTATGCCTATTCCAAAAATAAATTTCAAATTTTAAAAAATTTACTTACGACAAAATTTTTCTTCATGTATAATCCTAATAGAAATAAATTTTACTTGGAGGTAAATGAATATGCCACAAAATAGAAAAGAAAGTTTAATATTTACGGTACTTATGTGTGCTTTTATGGTATTTTTTATGAGCGTTTATAATATTTCTATACATGATAAATTCTCATTAGATACCTTTAAAAATGCATGGTTGGATTTTCCAACTACATATATCATAGCTATGATTTTTGATTGGTTTATTGTTTCTAATGTTGCAAAGAAAGTAGCATTTCGTATTATAAATCCAGATACAAAACAAATTATAAAGGCTATTGTTATATCAAGTTGTATGGTCTGTGGAATGGTCATATGTATGTCTTTATTTGGAGCTATTAAATCAATTGGAAGTTCTAATACATTTATAGCTATATGGATTTTAAATATAGCCAACAATTTTATTGTTGCTTTGCCATTACAACTATTAATTGCAGGACCATTAGTCAGATTTATTTTTAGAACACTATTTCCAGAAGGTACAATTGTTGAAGTAGTAAATTCTTAAAATAAATAAGGTATAAAGAGTTATCTGAACAGCACCCTATTTAGTAGACACAGTAAACAAGATACTGTAAAATTCTACTAAGTGGGGTGATTTTTTTGATTAAAAAATGTAATGTAAGAAAA
>NZ_OEZH01000070.1 GCF_900243075.1 Clostridioides difficile | reverse complement strand
GGATCATATCTAAAGTCTTCTCGTTTAACATACAGGACTATTACCTTCTGTGGTGGGTCTTTCCAAACCTCTTCAATTACGATACCTCTTCATTATGACATGTCCACAACCCCAATAAAGAAAACTTTATTGGTTTGGGCTAATCCGCGTTCGCTCGCCGCTACTTACGGAATCGAATTTCTTTCTCTTCCTTCAGGTACTTAGATGTTTCAGTTCCCTGAGTTCCCCTCATTAAGCTATGTATTCACTTAATGATACTTAGACATTACTCTAAGTGAGTTTCCTCATTCGGAAATCTTCGGATCAAAGTTTACGTGCAACTCCCCGAAGCTTATCGCAGCTTATCACGTCCTTCATCGGCTCCTAGTGCCAAGGCATCCGCCCTGCACCCTTAGTAACTTGACCAGTTAAAAAGGTTTGATAGATTAGAAGCTATCAACTTCGATAATTTTAAAAAGTTATCAGCTTTATATATTACAAATTAGATGTCATATCACTAAATATATATATGCAGTTTTCAAAGTGCTAACGCACATCGCCAACGGATAAATCCCGTTGCTTAAAGTGCTAATGCACAACGCCAACAAACAAACTTCACATACGTTCAGTTTATTCTGTTGCTTAAAGTGCTATCGCACAAAGCTTGTATAAAGCTAAGCTATAAGTGCACTGTAAGAGTCTACTAGATAAATCAAAGATTTAGATAATATACTCTTAAATGGTGGAGATGAGGAGAGTCGAACTCCTGACCCCTTGCTTGCAAGGCAA
>NZ_OEZH01000052.1 GCF_900243075.1 Clostridioides difficile | reverse complement strand
ATGTCTAAAAAACACAAAAAATATAGCAAAGAACTTAAACTAAAGGCTGTAAACTTATATATAAAAGAAGGATACTCATCATACAAAATTGCTGAGATGCTGAATATAAGAAGCAAAACACAAGTTCAAAACTGGGTAAAAGATTATAAAAATAAAGGTAAAATTGCATTTAATGAGGAAACTAGGGGCAGATTTAAAAATATTAGTCTAGAAAATGATAATAGAATATTTAAATCTGTTGAAGAAGAATTGAAGTACTTACGCATGGAGAATGAATTCTTAAAAAAGTTAAGTACCCTATCGGACAAGTCAAAGTAAGCGATAAATTTAAAACAATTAAACTTATGTCTAGGAAGTATAGTATTTCTAGTATGTGTAAGTTGATAGGTGTGTCAAGAAG
>NZ_OEZH01000137.1 GCF_900243075.1 Clostridioides difficile | reverse complement strand
AAGTAGTATTGGATAGGTTCTATCCTATCTCTACATATAGGTTTCCCTATATGCTGACTATTTTAGCTACTAACTCATGACTAAAGTCACGAGTGTGCATAGCTATTTTTTAATCAATTAAACTTATAAGTATATTCGGGTTTTTAATTATAGACAATTTTTTGTTTCTAGTTAATTTTTTTATATAGTATTCCAACTTCATAGCATTACTTTTTGTATTGGTTATAAAATAAACTTCTAGTTTTTTAAATCCCTTTGCTCTTGTGTATTTTGAATTAATTCCTAACTTATGTTCATTCATTCTTCTAACTATATTACTGGTATATCCAGTGTATAGAGAATCATCTTTACATCTTATAATATATGTAAAATACATCTTAAATCACATCCTCAAATTAAATATATAAATATTATATTATAGAATTGAAAAAAATGGTGTGTATTTTAAATATGTAGTTTTCAAAGAGTTAATTCTAATATATGTTCATAGAACATATTCTACATGAATCTAACGCTAAATTTTGACATAATAATATCTTTATTTCTATAACAAAAAATTCACAAATTATAGAAGATGTAAAAGACAGTAGCATAGATATAATTGAGCAAATGCTTATACTTCCTAATGACTTGAATTATGATAAGGATGAAGTTGAAAATATGAAAAACAGACTTGCAAAAATAAATATTAAATATTTACAAACGCTCAAAAAAAAGGATATAAAAATAAAATTAATAAATTCAAACTTAACTGATGAACCGGAATTTAGTGATTTAAAACATCAATTACCTCCATGTTGGGTAAGATCAGGCAAGACTTGGAGAGATGTACCTGGTTATTATCTTGATGAAGATTCAAGAAATACTTTAAAAGAAAATTGTCCTTTGACATATGATTTTCTTGAAAAACTTGAATTGGACTATTAAGTACACTAATATCCAATAATATATTTAACTACACCCTTTTCATCAACAATAATTGGATGATAATTTATATTTTAATAAATTACTATCCTTAAAGGATTTCTTAACATTTATGTTATAATATTTATAATGGTTATGTTTTAAAATGCTTTACGTAATCCATAATTTAAATAAATAATAAAAGAAGGATGGAAAGTTATGAAGTTAAATAGAAATGACAATTGTTGGTGTGGAAGCACTAAAAAATATAAAAAATGTCACATGGATATGGACAATAAAATAGATTCATTTGCTAAGTTGGGCCATATTGTACCAACCCATAATATTATAAAAAATGAAAGACAAATTGAAGAAATAAAAAAAAGTGCTGTAATAAATACAAAGATTTTAGATTATATTTCAGATAAAATTGAAATTGGAATGTCTACAGAAGATATAAATAAGTTGGTTCATGACTTTACACTACAAAATGGAGCTATTCCTGCTCCACTAGATTATAATGGATTTCCTAAGAGTGTCTGCACATCAATAAATAATGAAGTTTGTCATGGTATTCCCAGTAAAGACATTATCTTAAAAAATGGAGATATTATAAATGTAGATGTCTCTACTATTTTTAATGGATACTATTCAGATGCTTCAAGGATGTTTATGATAGGTAATGTTAGTGAAAATGCAAAAAAACTAGTACAAATTACCAAAGAATGTGTTCAAAAAGGCCTTGATGCTGCTAAACCCTGGGGATTCTTAGGCGATATAGGTGATGCTATTAACTCCTATGCAAAAAAAAATGGTTACTCTGTCGTTAGAGAAATTGGTGGTCATGGAGTTGGATTAAGTTTTCATGAAGACCCATTTGTAAGTTATGTATCTAAAAAAGGAACTGAGATGTTATTGGTTCCTGGAATGATATTTACAATAGAACCCATGGTCAATGAGGGAACTCACGAAATTTTCGTTGATGAAAAAAATAATTGGACTATCTATACAAAAGATGGTAAATTGTCTGCTCAATGGGAGTGTATGGTTTTAGTTACAAAAACAGGAGTTGAAATATTGACTGAATAAAAGACAAGTGCCTATAAAAATTGAAGATTCAATTTTTATAGGCATTTATTTTATTAATGCACATCTATTGCATCAACTGGACAGCTTTCTCTAGCTTCTGCTGCTGACTCTTCAGCATCACTTGGTATTTCATCAACTATAACATGTGATTTTCCATCATCCTTCATGTCAAATACTTCTGGACATATTGATGGACATAATCCACAACCTATACAAGTATCTTGATTAACATTTGCTTTCATAATAAAATCCTCCTAGACGTTACAAATTTAAAATCTTGTTTATCAAAGATTGATGAACTAAAACTTTAACATTCAGTTCTTTTTTATTATGTCCCCAAATTTGAAAAAAATACCTTTTAAAAATAATTTTTATAAAGTTTATTTTATAGTTATACCTAAGTTATATATAATATACATTGTCTAACTCGTCATACTCATAGGACACTTCTTTTTTATTCTTTTTTACAGGTTCTAAGTTTCTTATTTTTACTATTTTTGCTGGTATGCCAACAACTGTTGCACCATTAGGTACATCCTTAACAACAACCGAATTTGCACCAATTTTTGAATTTGAACCTATATTTAAAGGTCCTAGTATTTTTGTTCCTGCACCAATTAATACATCATCACCAACAGTTGGATGTCTCTTTCCAGTGTCTTTTCCTGTAGCTCCTAAAGTAGCTCCTTGATATATTGTTACCCTATTACCTACTTCAGCTGTCTCTCCAATTACAACACCCATTCCATGGTCTATCAATATACCTTCTCCTATTTTAGCACCAGGATGTATTTCTATACCAGTCATAAATCTGGATATTTGGGATATTAATCTTGCTGTAAAAAGCATCTTCTTCTTATAAAGAGCATGAGCCATCCTATGCATTATCATTGCATGAACTGATGGATAAAGTAAAAAGACTTCTATTTTAGACCTAGCTGCTGGGTCATTTTTCATTATATATTCAATATCTTTATTTATTTTCTTAAACAAAGTATTCACTCCCTAAAATAAAATTATTAAAATATTCCCATTGACATATACTTATCTACTCCATCTGGAGCTACTGTTACTATCTTTTTACCTGGATATTTTTTTGCCATTTCCATAGCACCAAATATATTTGCTCCAGAAGAGATACCTACTAAAATTCCCTCTTTTGCTGCAAGTAATTTAACTGTATCAAAAGCATCTTCATCATCTACTAGTATTACTTCATCAACTACACTAGAATCATAATTTTCAGGAACAAAGTTAGCACCTATTCCTTGTATTTTATGAGGTCCAGTCTTGTTTTCTGATATAGCTGGAGATTTTTTAGGCTCAAGTGCAATTACTTTTATGTTTGGATTTTGTTCTTTTAAATATCTCGCAGTTCCTATTAAAGTACCACCTGTTCCAACTCCACATACAAATATATCTAAATCTTTAACATCATTCATAATTTCAACTGCTGTTGTTTTATAATGTGCGTTTGGATTATCTCTATTTTCAAATTGTTTTAAGCTTTTATAGTTTGGATTTTCTTTTAAAAGCTCATTTGCTTTTTCTATGGAACCTGCCATTCCAGCTTTACCATCTGTAAGTACCAAATTTGCTCCATAAGCCTTCATTAAGTCTCGTCTTTCAACACTCATAGTTTCAGGCATTACGATTACTACTTCATATCCTTTTAATTTTCCTATCATAGATAATGCAATACCAGTGTTTCCACTAGTTGCTTCTACTAATACATCTCCCTTTTTTAATTCGCCTCTTTTTTCTAATCCCTCTAACATTTCATAAACGGCTCTATCTTTTATGCTTCCTGCTGGATTTACTTTTTCTAATTTTACATATATGTTAGAACACCCGTTAGTACAGCCTAAATTATTCAACCTTACTACAGGTGTGTTTCCTATCAACTCTAATGCGTTATTATATAACATACTACTTCCTCCTATATGTCCAAATCTATTATCAAATTGATAACGATAAATATATTATAGTATTATCATTTTGATAATGCAACCTTTTTTTGGATTTTATACATACAATCGCTTTATTCCAAATATTAGTAATATTCAAATAAAAAAGTGAAAATCATTATCGATTTTCACTCTTTAAACTTTAACCTTTAGATTAAATCCTGCACAATATTTTGTTACTAAAATTCTACAAAATACTATATAAGACCTAATATTTTTGCGACCTCTACATTAATCTTTAGCACATTAACCCTATCTTCACCTAAAACTCCAAAAAGTTTTTTCGAAGTATTATCATCTACAATTTTTTGTAATTTACTTTCTGATATTCCTGATGCTTTTGCTATAGCAGGTATCTGAATTTTTGCAGATGCTGGACTTATATTAGGGTCAAGTCCTGAACCTGATGCTGTAAGTAAATCTGTTGGTATATCTTCTTTTTTGACAGTTGGATTATCCTTTAAAAACTGTTCTATATCTTTTTGTACTCTATCATGAAGTTCTGGATTTGTAGCTCCATAATTAAAAGAACCTGATGATACACCTCCATAAGATGTATTTCCATCTTTATTTGGTACTAAATCTTCTTTTGTATAAGTATTATAGTTTACTGATGATACTCTTCCTTTAAAGAATCTTGCATCTGTAAAGCTTTGACCAATAAGTTCTGAACCTACTTTTACACCATTTACTTCTATCATACTTCCATTAGCTTTATCTTTAAATGCAACCTGGCTTACACCTGTTAAAACAAGTGGATATACAAGTCCACAAACAACTAACAACACAATACTTACAAGCAACGCTGGCTTTAATGTTTTCATTTTCATATCCTCCATTTATTAACCTAAATTAAGAACCATTACTAAAGGTGTAATTAATAAATCAATTAATTTTATTCCTAAAAATGGTACTATGACTCCACCAAGACCAAATATAAGCATATTTCTCATTAACATAGCTTGTGATTTCATAGGTCTATATTTTACTCCTTTCATTGCAAGAGGTATCAAACATGGGATGATTATAGCATTAAATATTAAAGCTGATAATATCGCACTAAATGATGTAGAAAGTTTCATTATGTTTAGTATCTCCATTTGAGGTATTGTAAGAGTAAATATAGCTGGTATAATCGCAAAATATTTCGCAACATCATTTGCTATACTAAATGTTGTCAAAGCACCACGAGTTATTAAAAGCTGTTTTCCTATTTCAACAACTTCCAATATCTTAGTTGGGTCTGAATCTAAATCCACCATGTTTGCTGCTTCTTTTGCAGATGTTGTTCCACTATTCATAGCAAGACCTACATCTGCCTGAGCAAGTGCAGGAGCATCATTAGTTCCATCACCTGTCATTGCAACTATTTTACCTTCAGATTGTTCTTTCTTAATAGCATCTATTTTATCTTCTGGCTTACATTCCGCAATAAACCCATCTACTCCAGCTTCTCTTGCAATTGTGGCTGCTGTTAAAGGATTATCTCCTGTACACATTATTGTTTTTATTCCTATCTCACGAAGTCTAGCAAATCTTTCTACTAGTCCTGATTTTACTGTATCCTTTAAGTAGATAATTCCATATATATCATTATCTACACACACTACTAGAGGTGTTCCTCCTAAATTGGCTACTCTGTTTACATTTTCTTCTAAGTCCTCTGGTATCAGTCCACCAGATTCTTTTACTCGTTTTACTATACTATCATAAGCACCTTTTCTTATAGCTGTACCATCAGCTAAGTTAATCCCACTCATTCTAGTCTGTGCAGAAAATTCTACGAATTCAGCTTCCTCTGCCTCTTTTGTTTTACCTGTTGAGCCTAACTTCATACCTAAATCAACTATTGACTTTCCTTCTGGAGTATCATCTTTTAATGAGCACATAACAGAATAATTTATTAAGTCTTTTGTATCTGCATTTCCAACTGCTATAAATTCTGATGCAAGTCTATTACCATAAGTAATAGTACCTGTCTTATCCAAAATCATAGTATCAACATCACCACAAGCTTCTACTGCTTTTCCTGACATTGCAATGACATTGAATCTAGTTACTCTATCCATACCTGCAATACCAATAGCTGACAACAATCCACCTATTGTAGTTGGTATTAAGCATACCAAAAGGGCTATCATAGTAGAAATTGGAATCTTTACACCTGCATAATTTGCCATTGGATAAAGAGATATTAAAACAACCATAAATATAAGTGTTAACCCTACTAGCAAAGTATTTAGAGCAATCTCGTTTGGCGTTTTTTGTCTTGAAGCACCTTCTACAAGAGCTATCATTTTATCTAAGAATGATTCTCCTGGTTTTGTTGTTATTCTTATTTTTAACCAGTCGCTTACAACTGTAGTTCCACCTGTGACAGATGCAAAATCTCCACCAGATTCTCTCATAACAGGTGCAGATTCTCCAGTTATTGCTGATTCATCTACAGAAGCTATTCCCTCTATAACTTCTCCATCATTTGGGATAACTTCTCCTGCATTTACTAAAACAATATCACCAAGTTTTAGTTCACTTGCACTTATCATTTTTTCATTTCCTAACTTATCTAAAACCCTTGCCATTGTGTCTTTTCTAGTTTTCTTAAGTGTATCTGCTTGAGCTTTACCCCTACCTTCAGCCACAGCTTCAGCAAAATTTGCAAAAAGAACTGTTATAAATAATATTATTGTTACAATCCCATTATAGACTCTTAAATTATTGCCTTTGTCACCAAACAAACTAGGTACTATTGTAAGTATCAATGTTACTATAAATCCAATCTCTACAACAAACATAACTGGATTTTTCATCATATATTTAGGATTTAATTTTTTAAAAGCTTCTATAATGGAAGTTTTGAAAATATCTTTTGTAATGAACTTTGTTTTTTTAGTTTCCATAAAACTTTACTCCCTCCCAATTTTTTAGTGCCATAACACTAGATGCTCCGAAATAGGTCCAAGCGCTAAGGCTGGGAAAAATGTTAAAGCACCAACAATTAAAACAACAAGCACTAAAATTATTGTAAATGTAAAATTATCCGTTCTAAGCGTTCCTATACTTTCATTTACAGATTTTTTAGATGCAAATAAACTTGATATTGCAAGTAGTATTATAATAGATACATATCTTCCAAAAAACATAACTATGCCTGTTGTTATATTCCAAAACATAGTATTATCTCCTAGACCTTCAAATCCTGAACCATTATTGGCTGCTGAAGATGCAAATTCATATAATACTTGTGATAATCCGTGGAATCCAGGATTTGAAATTCCTTCAAGCCCTGCTGGTACTGCTACTGAAAGACCAGAGAACATTAGTATCAAAAGTGGATGTAATATAATAAGTAAAGCGATAAGCTTCATTTCTTTTCCTTCGATTTTCTTAGTTAAAAATTCTGGTGTTCTTCCTACCATTAATCCACATAGGAAAACTGCTATTATAGCGTACATTAACATATTCATAAGACCTACACCTTTACCACCAAATACTACATTTAGCATCATATTTAACAGTGGTACTAACCCTCCTAAAGGAGTTAAGGTATCATGCATATTATTAACTGTACCTGTTGTAAATGAAGTAGTTACTGTTGTGAATAGTGCAGATTGTGCTATACCAAATCTAACTTCCTTACCTTCCATGCTTCCCATACTTTGACTAAGTCCTAATTGTGATAAAATGGGATTTCCTGCACTCTCTGCCTTAAAACAAACTACTAGACCTATTAAAAATATGATTGACATTGCACCAAACACAACCCAACCTTGTTTTTTATTCTTTATCATATGACCAAATGCAACAACACAGGCTCCTGGTAATATCATCATAGACAACATTTCTACTATATTTGATATTATTGTTGGGTTTTCAAATGGGTATGATGAATTTGAACCAAAGAATCCACCACCATTTGTTCCTAAATGTTTTATTGATTCAAGAGCTGCTACGGGACCTCTAGCTATATCTTGAAGCTTTCCTTCTATAGTAGTCACTGTTTCTGTTCCAGCAAAAGTTTGTGGTACTCCTTGTGTAACTAGTATAATCCCAACAATTAAAGCTCCTGGTAAAAGTACTCTTGTTGTTATCCTAATTAAATCTACATAAAAATTTCCCAATGTTTTCTTTTTACCAACCAAACCTCTTACAAATGCCATAGCAGCTGCATATCCTGTTGCTGCTGATGTAAACATCATGTATATTATAACTGTCATCTGACTAAGGTATGAAAGTCCTGATTCACCTGAGTAATGTTGAAGGTTTGTATTTGTCATAAAACTTATTATTGTATTAAATGATAAACCTTGCTCCATACCTTTAATTCCACTTGGATTAAAAATATGCATACTTTGAGTTCTAAGTATGATATATCCTATAAACACCATAGCTGCATTTGTAAATAATAAAGCTAAAGCATACTGTTTCCAGTTCATTTCTTTTTTCTTATCAATACTACATACTTTATATATACAATTGTCCACTTTATCAAATATTCTATCTCCAAATGTTTTTTGATTAGTAGCTATATGATATAAGTACTTGCCCATAGGTATTACTAAAACCATAAAAATCGCTAACACTATTACTATCTGCACCATAAAAATTGTTCCCCCCAATTCAACTTACTTATTAGCCTTACACTGTTTAAATTTTTTCAGGATTAATAAGCGCATACACCAAATATATTATTAACATTATAATTACAACTGCCAGAAACCACATAGGTAATCCCTCCATACATTACATTATTTTTTTTCAGTTTGTTTCCCACACCAGTCAGCAAGCAACTTCATAGAAACAAATCCTATGAATAACAATGCTATCATAACTATATCCAACATTTTAATTCCTCCATTTACTTTAATTTCTTTTACAAATTTTAGTTTTATATTGCTACTTCATTTATCTTATCATTTTAGGTATAAAGATAGGATTAAGAAACATCTATTAATGATTAGTATTTCATAAATATAAAATTGAGTTTTTAAAATTCCATCTGGCAATCGTATTCCTAGTCATTCCAACATAATTTTATATTTAAGATTTGTAAAAATCTAGATGGGATTATACTTTCTATAAATATTTAGACAAAAAAAAGTGGCAAATTTGCCACCTCTAATAAAATCTAAAGTTATTTAATTTATATTAACATTCTGCAACTATATCATTACTTATATCCATATCCAAACTTTTACCATGATAATAAATAAAATCAATTACTTTGCCACTAATTGTAACAGCAATCAAAGAGTAAAAGATGTCAAAAGCTGATAGATAAAATAATGATAACAACAATACAATAACATCTGTTGCTAAATAAACTTGCCCTATGTTCAAAGATGTAGTCTTAGAAATTACTAATGCTAAAGCATCGTCTCCTCCTGATGCACAACCTGCTTTTACTACTATACCTACACCTGTTCCAACAGTTACACCTGCCAAAATAGTTGATAAAAGCATGTTTTCTGATTGTGGTACCAGAGGTCCTATAGCCTCAAATAAGTCGTATAACACTGAAAAAGTTATAGAAGCTACTATTGAATATATAAGGAATTTTTTACCGAAAAATTTATATCCTACTAAAAGTAGTAAACCATCTATTACAACATTTGCTATTGCTGGTTGTATATTGAATAAATTTTTTAACAGTAGTAAAATACCTAACACTCCACCTTCTGTTATGTTGTTTAAATAATAAAAATTGTAAACTCCAAATGCTAATATTGCTGAACCTAAAAATATAAGTCCAATCCTTTCTAAAAATAACCGCCTGGCCATACATATCCCTTCCTTTTTCTTAATTTATATATATTATATACAAAAGAATTGGCTTTGTATACCGCACTTTTCGAATCTTTAATTATACAAAATTTTTATATTTTTTTCAACAATTTTTTTATGTTTTTTTATGTTTTTTTAGTTCATCACCCATATCACAGTATTTTCAATACCTCAGACGTTTTCCTTTTTTACAAAAGTTTATATTAATTTTACTTATAATTTAGTATAATTAAATCTTTGTTTATATTAATTTTTTATTTGTTTAGAAATACTATCCAACAATTTATCACTAAGTTAAATTTAAAAAAGAGTTACTTTAGAAACTATATAAAGTAACTCTGAAAATTTTATTTATTATCTATGATACTTACCATTCACCCTTGAACTCTGAAATATTATCCTTATTAACTTCAACTTGTTTAATTTGTGTAACAGGTTCCACTTTTTCACCTTTAAGGAATTTAGATGCCTTTTCTATGACTAATCCACCTTCTTCCACAGCAGACATATAAGTTGTACCATCTATTAACCCATCAGTTATAGCTTTTAATCCATCTTTACTTCCACCCAAACCTATAACTTTAACTTTATCTTTAAGACCAGCATCTTTTAAAGCTTGTCCTGCACCTGTAGCAGAGTTATCATCTTGGCATATTATAACATTAAAATCAGTTTTCTTTTGAATTAAGTCTTCTGTTACTTTTAAAGCTTGCTCTTTCTCCCAATTTGAAGTTTGATTATAAACTATTTTTATATTACTATCTTTTAGTTCTTTTTCAAGTCCTTTTTTTCTTAATACTTGTGGAGTAGTTCCTGGAACACCTTCTATTGATACAGCCTTTCCACCAGTTTCTCCTAATAAGTTTTTAGCAATTTTACCTGTTAATGCTCCTGTCTCTTCCTCATTTTGTCCTATATATGTAACTAAACCTTTAAATTCTCCAGTTGGGTTACTTCCTATAGAATTTGTAAATGCTATTATAGGAACATCTGAATCATTAGCAGCTTTAACTATTCTCTCACTTACAGCAGAATCAACTCCACATAATGCAATCATGTCTACCCCTTTAGCCATAAAATCTTCAGCTTGTGATAATTGTTTACTAGCATCCCATTGAGCATCTGCATATTCTACACTTACACCTAATTCTTTAGATTTTGCATCTATACCTTGTTTAGTTGCTACAAAGTAACCTGTTGAACCTGGCAATAATACTGCTATTTTCTTTTCTCCCTCTTTTCCTTTGCTACCATCATTTGAGCATCCAACTAAGCTGAATATCATAACAAGCGATAACAGTAATGTTAAATGTTTCATTAATTTTTTCATAAAAAAATTCCCCCTCTTTTTTTTATCTTGCAGCAAGCTTTTTCTTGCTATAAGAATCAAATCCAACTGCTGCTAAAATTATTAACCCTTTAAATATGTACTGGAAATATACATCTATTCCAAGAAGATTAAAACTGTTGTTTATAACACTCATAAGTAACACTCCTATAACAGTTTTAAGTACAGATCCAGAGCCTCCTGCCACTGATGTACCTCCTATTACTACAGATGCAATTGCATCCATATCATATCCTTCACCTGCAATCGCAGTTGCAGTTCCAAGTCTTCCAGTTAGTACGATTCCAGCTATTCCTGCAAGCACAGCATTAATAATAAATACTTTTATTTTATGAGAATCTACATTTATACCATTAAGCTTACTTGCCTCTTGATTCCCTCCTACAGAATAAACGTATCTACCAAATTTAGTTTTGTTAAGTACAATAAACGAAGCTAACACCACCAGAAAGAAAATTAATACTGGTATTGGTATATTAAACAAATGTCCATTTCCAATGTAATCAAGTATTGGTATATTTTCAGTAATTGGATACCCGCCTGTAAGCATCAACAGTAATCCTCTTACAATAGTGACCATAGCCATAGTAGCTATTAGTGATGGTACGTTTATCTTTGCAACTACTATACCATTGATTAATCCTATTACTGCACAAATCGTTATACCTAAGAACATGGATGCAAACAAATTAGTTCCACCAGTTGCAAATTTCATTGTTATAGCACCTGCAAGAGCTGCTACTGCTCCAACAGATATATCAAAGTTTCCAGATATTATAACAAAAGTCATACCGGCTGAAATTATTCCAATTATAGAAGATTGTCGTAAAAGATTAAGTATATTTTGTTTACCTAAAAATGATGGAGTTGCAATACTTATAGCTATACATAAAGCCAAAAAACCTAGTAATACTCCATAATCTCTTAAATTTAATTTCTCAAAAGCTTTCTTCATCTCAGTCCTCCACTTTCATTTTTTATACATTAAATATACTGTTCATTATGTCTTGAACCTTTATATTCTCATTTTTTAAATCATCTACAATAGAACCTTCTCTAATTACTAAAATTCTATCACTTACTCTTATTACTTCTTCTAAATCAGAAGATATAAATATTACTCCTATTCCTTTACTTGAAAATTCTTTGATTGTATTGAAAATATCTTCTTTTGCAGCAATATCTATTCCTTTTGTCGGCTCATCATATATTATTAAATCTAAATCTTTCTCTAACCATTTAGAAACTACTACTTTTTGTTGATTTCCGCCACTAAGCGCTTTTACTTCTTGCTTTACATCGCTAACTTTTATTCCTAATTCCTTAACACCTTTTTGTGAAAACTCAATTTCTCTATTTTTATCTATAAACAAGAATTTCTTGAACTTATCAATTTGTACTGATGCTGAATTCGTATATATAGCTTGTTCTAAAATTAGTCCTAAATTTTTTCTATCTTCAGGAATCAGTCCTATTTTATTTTTTATAGCAACTTTAGGAGAAGTTATGTCTACTTTTTTACCATTGATAAAAATGTCTCCACTATCTTTATTATCTATCCCAAATATCAAATTTATAATTTCAGTTCTTCTCGAACCTACAAGACCTGCAAGACCTACAACTTCTCCTTTATAAACTTTAAATGAAACATTTTTTATTTTGTTAGACCAACTTATATTCTTTACTTCTAGTACTGGACTTTCTTCATACTTTGCAAATGTATAGTCCTTCTTCTCAATAAGTTTGTGATTATCATTTCCTGTCATAAGTTGAGTTATTTTTAATTTAGTTAAATCCCCTACATCATAAGTTCCAACCATAGTTCCATTTTTCATTATACTTGCGCTATTACATATTTTTAAAACTTCCTCCAATATATGAGAAATATAAACTATTGTTTTACCTTTAGACTTTAATCTGTTTATTATTTTAAATAGCCCATCTTTTTCATTATTAGTAAGTGATGTTGTTGGTTCATCCATTATGATAATTTCAGAATTACATGAAACAGCTTTCATTATCTCAACCATTTGCTGATTTGCTACGCTTAAATTAGAAACTACTGTATGTGGGTCTATATTAAAATCAAAGTCTTCACAAATTTTCATATATTCTTCAAACATATCTTTCTTATTTAAAAACACAATTCCTTTTAAAGTTTCCCTACCAAGAAAAATATTTTCAAGTACTGTAAGTGTTGGTATCAAACTTAATTCTTGATAAATTATACTAATCCCATTTTCTTTAGAATGATGTGGATTTTTAAACATTATTTCATTCTCATTTAAAATTACTTTACCTTTAGTTTGAGAATGAACTCCTCCTAAAATTTTAATAAGTGTAGATTTTCCTGCTCCATTAGCTCCCAAAAGAGCCCTTACTTCACCCTTTTCTAACTCAAAATTTATCCCCTTTAAAACATCCACCTTTCCAAAACTTTTATATATTTGCTGCATTTCCAATATTTTACTCACCATATCACCTCACTAATTCCAAAACCATTTTATAATTTCATCAATATTTTCTTTTGGTGCTGATAACAAATCCCAAGATAAAACATATCCTTTTACTGCTGTTTTATTTATGTTTGAAAGATTTTCACTTATGTATTTAGGTGTAACAGGAGCTATAATTTCTTTTTTATTTATTTCAATTCCTACATATATCTCTCTATTAAGATTTTTTGTCATAAAATCGATTTCCTCTAGTACAAATTTTATAGGATATATATCTCCTTCATACTCTCTAATTCCTAAAATATCTAAGAAATTTCTTTTTGCAATCTCTTTATTTTTATGTATGGATTCATCAATCATCCTTTCAAATTCAAATGGTAGACCAGCTGGAGCTTTTGTAATTCTATACATCATTGGTTTTATAAAATCTGCTACTTCTTGTAATTTTTCTAAATCTTGACCTGCAAAGTAAGAAATAAAAGGAGAAAATGTATCTATACCTATTTTCAATCCTTTACTTTTAAAATAACTACTTATTTCTAGTAATGCCTTGTATATATTTTGATTTTTTGTTTCAAAAAAATCTTCCCATATTTTATTTTTAAATTTGTATTTTCCATTAATGTATTCTGTTATACCAAATGGAGTATCTTCATTATCTAGAACTCCATTAGACACATTATTCATCTCTATCATTAACGACTTTTTATCAATATTATTTTCTTCATATATATTTAAACAATCTTCACAAAAACAATTAAAAACACCATTTAGTTTATTTGAAAAAGAGCCATACCTTATTTTATCTAAAAAAATTCCATCAAACTTAATTTCACTAAAATAAGTACTATATACTTTCTTTATATTTTCTATATTTTTCTTATTATTTGGGCAATAAAATTCAAAATTTTCATCTTCTTGTAAAGTATAGCCCTTGACTTCCTTTCCCGCATAATCGACTAGTAAATTACTTTTTTCAAGTAGTCCTATTTCTGAAAAACATGGTAACCAAAGATATAATTCAACATTATATTTATTTAATAGTTTTTTAGTTTCTACATATAATTCTTCATCTACATTCCATCCCATGATAACCTTTTCTATATCAATACAGTCCAGTAATTCTAGTAGCTTACACTTTATATCATTGAATTTTATTTCTTTAGTTTTAAAACCTCCAGTAAAAATTTGTACTATTACTTTTTTTCTATCCATGCTTGACCCTCCTATTAGCTAATGCCATAGCAAGTCTTATACCTCCATATACAGGCTGTTTTTCTTGAGGTATAAATTTTAAATTTTTATCTATATTTTCTGTTTTTAAATTATTCATTAACATTTGAGCATATACAGTTTTATTTAACGTACCACCAGACAAAACTATATTTATTTTGCTTTTATCCCTTTTCATTGAATTAGATATTTTACTCAATATTACTTGAGCTAATTTAGACAGTTCAGTTGATGACTCTCTTAATATTTCAATAGCCAATTTGTCACCTTGTTTGGCACAATCAATCACTAATGAAGCTAAGTTTGCTATTTCAACATTATTGTTTATCTCAGTAATTATATATGTAAGTTGCTCAAAACTATTTGCTCCAAAGAAATCCAAAACACAATTAAATAAATCACTATATTCATGACATCCATCACAATAAAGTAAAACCTTCTTTAATAATTTTCTTCCTATATCATATCCAGAACCCAAATCACTAAAATTATATCCCCATCCACCAACTCTATATATTTCCCCATCTCCTTTAATTCCTAATATAATTGAACCTGTACCAGCCACAATTACTAGACCAGGAGCATCAGTTTGTGCATAAAAAGCTAAAACTGCATCATTTACTAGATATATTTTTTCTTTGTTAATCCCAATTTTTAATATTTCATCCATTATAATCTTATAATCATTGGGAGAATCACAACCAGATATACCAAATACAGTATACTCAATATCGTCGTAATCGATATGTAAATCTTTTAATAATTTTTTAAATCCATTATTAATATTTTCATATGTTTTTTGAATTCCAACTGACTTGTAATTAGTTGAACCAGTGGTATGTTCTTTAAGTATGTTTCCATCTAAATCACTTACACAAAATTTAGTTTTTGTTCCTCCTCCATCTATTGAAATCAAATGTTTCACATTAATATCCTCCTTTTTTATTAGATAAGGAATATTGATAGTCAGTTTCTTTTAAACACATACTAATTACTCCATTTATACTTCCTTCTCTCAATGACTCTACTTTTATTAATTTAGGAAAATTTTCTTCTCCAACACTATTACTTATATCTTTTTCTATAAATTCCATGTCAATCTTAGTTAATATGCTACATTGTATAATCATCGCTTGTGGATTTAAGACGCATATAAGAGTCCTTATAAAATTTGATATTATAGATAAAATTTCTTTCTTAAATTTCTTATCTTTACTTTCTAAATATATTTTTCTTAAACTCATAATATAATCTTCAAGATTTAAGTTATTGGAGTTATATTTACCAAACTCCATATTTAAATAACTTAATTCTCCAGCAAAATTTGTAGAACCTAAATATAATTCACCATTTATAACTATACCTGAGCCAATCCCATCTTCTAGATACATAAGAGCCATATTTTTATATATGTCTTTATACTGTTTTTGATAAATCCCGATAGTAGTAATATTTGTATCATTTTCTATAAATACTTTAGTATTGTATTTACTCTTTATTAAATTTTCCAAATTTATACCTTCCCAACTTTTTATAGTTGGTATATTTTTAACTATACCTTTTTTTACAACGCCTGGTACACCAATCCCAATAGCTCTTATATTGTTTCCCCTTTCCTTTTTGATTAAAGTATCTATAACAAAAAAAGTATCTTGGTTAACGTTTTCATACGTATCCATTCTTATATTAAATTCTTCTTGATAAATTATTTCACCTAGTAAATTGGCAACTATCCCTATACAACTATTTCTATAATAATATAAAGCTATTATGTGTTCTAAGTTTGCATTTATTTCAAATAATTGAGCTCTTCTTCCTCCAGTAGATTCACTTAGTCCACTTACTTTAACTTCATTTTTCAAAGCTAATTGCTCTACAATCTTATTAACTGTGGCTAAACTCAATTCAGTAATACTTGAAATTTCTGGTTTTGTTATAGGACCTTCATTTTTTATAATATTTTTTATTAAATCTTCATTTACTTTTTTTATCGTTTGTGGTTTTCCAACTATATTTTTCATAAACAACACCTTACTTTATAAACTTTATTTATTAAGTTTAGTATAATATTTGCAACTTAGATTTGTCAATAAATTTTCAAAAAAACTTAAATCAAATTTCTCTATTGTCCACTTCATAATTATTCTTCCTAACTAAGTTTTACTATTCTTATTACTTTCATGACATAAATACACATATTATAGTATTGACTAAAATAAAATACCATCATACAAAAGCAGTTGCAATTATTTGCCTGAATATATATAATAAAAAGGTGAATTTGTCATTGAACTCACTCTTAAAAGTGAAATCAATGTTCAGATAAATTCTTCAAATTAGAAAGGAGTATTTAGTTTATGGGAATTGGAACTTGTGCATAGCAAAGGCTATTGTACATAATGACAAAATCTTATTGTTTAATTGTAAGTGGCAGTAGCCTTTGCTAATCCTAAAGAGTAATGATTTAGGAGGTGCAAAATGAGCTATCAAAATTTAATTGACTTACTGCCTAAAGAACTGATTGAGCAAGTGCAAGAATATATAGATGGTAAAGTAGTTTATATTCCCAAAAAGCAAGAACACAAAAAACATTGGGGTGAAAACACAGACACCAAACAAGTCTTAGCTTCTCGTAATTCTCAAATCTGTCTGAACTTCCAAAATGGAATGAGCATCAAGCAGTTATCAGAGAAATACTTTTTGGCAGAGAAAAGCATACAAAGAATACTCAAACAGCAAAATTTATAATTAGAAATGTGTCACGATTTATGCGTGGCGCATTTTTATTCTAAGAAAGAACATGAGGTTTTTCATTCATATCCATATTGCTATAATTAACTTAGTAAATAAAAAGGAGGACAATCTATGTCATATTTTCAATATCAAGGTAATGCTTGTTTTTATAAAGAATATGGACAAGGTAAACCGATAATTTTCCTGCATGGTAATACTGCTTCTTCTAAAATGTTTGAAGCACTTATGCCACTCTATTCAGAAAATTTCAGATGTATTTTAATTGATTTTTTAGGTAATGGACAGTCAGATAGAGTTGAGCAATTTTCTCCTGATATATGGCATGATGAAGCCTTACAGACGATAGCACTAATTGAGCATTTAAATTGTGGTAGAGTTGGCTTGATTGGAACAAGTGGTGGCGCATGGGTAGCTGTTAATGCGGGGTTAGAACGTCCTGATTTAGTTGAGGCAATTATAGCAGATAGCTTTGATGGACGTACTCTTAATGATAACTTTGTAGATAATCTAATCACTGGACGAGAAAAATCAAAACATGATATGCAAGCACGAAAATTTTATGAATGGTGTCAAGGCGGAGATTGGGAAAATGTTGTTACTCTTGATACAAAAGCTCTATTACAATGTGCCAATGAGAAACGCCCTTTATTTCATAAAGAATTGTGCAAATTAGAAATACCAATTTTGTTTACAGGAAGTAAAGAGGACGAAATGTGTCGTCATAATCTTGAAGAAGAGTACAAACAAATGGCAACTTTTATCCCAAAAGCAGACATTCACATCTTTAATCATGGAAGACACCCTGCTATATTGACAAGTGCAGATGAATTTGCACAGTTAGCAAAAGTTTTTTTCAAGTATTAGCTATAAGTATTAACTATTTGATAAACCTTATTTAGAAAAGGAATATCAAGTTAAAATTTGAACACACAGGTAGTACCATCATATATAAGTATAAAAAACGCCGACGACCTGCAAAATATAGTGTTTATTCAGGTTGGCGGCGTTTTTCTTATCCTTCTCTAATACGCAATCTCGATTGATAGAAACAGAATTTTCTACTATTTTTTAAATCTAACCTCAGCAGCCTTTGCATGTGCATATAATCCTTCTTCTTTTGCGAGCTTTTCAGCTACAGGTGCTAATGATTCTATAGCTTTTTCATTAAATATCTGCTTTGTACAAGTTTTTATAAAAGTTCCAACCCAAACGCCACCCGTATATCTTGATGCTTTGAGTGTTGGTAATGTATGATTAGTACCTGAAACATAATCTCCAAAAACTTCAGCAGAAAGGTTTCCAATAAATAGAGAGCCATAGTTAATTAATCTATCACAAATTTCATCATATTTCTTTACTGCAACTTCTAAATGTTCTGGTGCATAAAAATTACTTATTTTAATGGCTTCCTCCATATCATCAACCAGTATTATCTCTCCATTATTTTCCCATGAACTATATGCTATATCCTTTGTTGGCAAATCTTTTAACATAATTTCTATATTTTTTTCAACTTCCTGTGCTATTTCTAAACTATTTGTTAATAATATACCTCTTGCATTTAAATCATGTTCACACTGTGCTAATAAATCGGCTGCAATATAAACTGGATTTGAAGTTTCATCAGCTATTATAAGAACTTCACTTGGACCAGCTACAAAATCAATTCCTACTTGACCATAACATTGTCTTTTAGCTTCAGTCACAAACTTATTTCCTGGTCCTACGATTATATCAACTGGATTAATCTTTTCTGTCCCATATGTAAATGCTGCTATAGCTTGAACTCCCCCAGTTGCATATATTTCATCAGCCCCTGCTATATCCATAGCTACCAATGTTTTAGGATTTATGTCTTCAGTATTTTTCATAGTTGGTGAACATGCCACAATTCTTTTTACTCCTGCGACTTTTGCAGGTATTATAAGCATAAGAGCTGTTGAAAACAGTGGATACTGACCCCCTGGAACATATGCAAGACATGACTCTATTGGAATATTAGTTTGACCTAGGATTACACCTGGATAAATTTCTTTTTCAAAAGAATTTTCAAAACTTACTTTTTGAGCCTTAGCAAATTCCCTTATATTTTTAGCAGCAATCTTCAAGTTATTTATAAATTCGTCATCTACATGCTTATAAGCCTCCCTTATTTCTTCTTTAGTAATTCTAAATTCACATCTTGTATTTCTATCAAATTTCTCATTATATTTTTTAAGTGCAATATCCTTATTACTTCTTATATCTTCTATTATAGAACTTACTTGCTCTCTTAATATCTTTTCATCTACCTTTTCTTTTATGCTTGATGCTTTAATACTCTTCATTTTTTACCTCCTAGTTTTACAATATTATCATCATTTAAGATACATCAATAAATAAAAACTCCCACCCTCTATTAAAAGCTAGAGGATGGGAGTTTAATCATATTGTACTCACCTCACTAACTGAGCACTATTTGTCTAATAACTATACTTATATTTCTTCTAATCATTATTTTTTTCTGAATTTTCTCTTTATTATACATAATATGATATATTTTAACTATTGATTTGTCAATAAATTTTTTTATTTTCTACAGCAGTTACAATTACATTTATGGCATTTATGGCAACAATTATTATTGTTTCCTCCATTATTTCCATTTCTTCTAGCTTCACATTCCATACCTTCATCAAATAATCTAGCAGCTTCTGCTAAATATTCGATTCCTTGATAGTTGTACTTTGAGTATTCATCCCAGTATTTCTCTGCTTGTTCCCATAATTTTCTAGCTTCACATTCATATGCTAATGCTTCTTTTTTTCTTTCTGAAGATTCACAGAATGCTTCTCTTGCTTCTCTTTCTCTTATTTCAGCTTCTCTTCTAAATCTTTCACAATTTCTAGGTCTATTATCTCCTGAATTTGAACATCCACAGTTTGAACCTCTTCTTTCTCTATCTTCATCGTATGCTGCTCTTTCATATTCTTCTCCATCATTTTGGAACCATTTAGCTGTAGATTCTCCTCTTTCATACCAATCTTCTGAATAACCACCATTTGCATATTTTTTATTTTCCATATAACATATCTCTCCCTTTAATTTTAATTTTTTTATGAGATGTTTTGTTTCATCTCATACTATATAGTATTAAAATCGTCAAAATATGTTACATATAAACTTATATTTTTTCTTTTTTAACTTATTTTCAACATTTTATTCATTTTTTCGCAATATCCTTTATCCTTTATTAGGCATAAACTGTTATTTATTTCATATTCAGAGTCAGCATAAACCATAATAGCAAGTTCATCATCATCATTTAAAATATCGTAATTTACCAAACAGTTCTCAACTATATTTAAAATTTCATCTTTATTACATTTTTTAAATCTAAGAAGTGCTCCACACTTTTCTCTAACTATTTTGTTAACTTGTATTTTATCTTTAGTAAAAGAGTCTATACTTGAAACTCTATTATCTATTATATCTATAACATCTGAGTAAACTGCACTTCCTGTTGCTAAACTTCCAGCTCCCTTACCTACAAAAGAAACTTCTCCTACTGAATCTCCATTCACTATGACAGCATTAAACTCATTGTCTATTCTAGCAAGTATATTATCTTTTTCTACTAAGACAGGTCTAACAAAAGCACTTACTTTATGATTTTCATACTTACTTTGACCAATTAATTTTATCTTACAATTTAATTTTTTTGCATATTCGATATCTTTTTCATCTATGTCTGTAATTCCTTCTAAATACACATCTTTCCAATAGACTCTATTGTCATAAGCTAGAGTTGATAATATTGATAGTTTTCTAGCAGCATCATACCCTAATACATCTGATTCTGGATTTGCTTCAGCAAAACCTAATTCTTGAGCCTGTCTTAATGCCATATCATAAGATAAATTCTCATCATACATTTTAGATAATATGAAGTTAGTAGTTCCATTTAAAATAGCATTTATACTATCTATGTTATTTCCTTCTAGTGATTCTATTATTGGTTTTAATACTGGTATACCTCCAGCAACTGAAGCTTCAAATTTTATACTTACTTTATTTTCACTTGCTAATTTTGCAAGCTCATCTCCACATTCAGCTAACAAATCTTTATTTGCTGTAACAACATGAATTTTATTACTTAACGCTTTTTTAATATAAGATAATGTTGGTTCTAAACCACCCATGACTTCAACAAGTATATCTATATCTTTATCAAATATATCATCTATATTATTAGTTATTATATTAGAATATTTTTTCCCCTTATGTTTTTCTAAATTATTAACTAAGATTCCAACTATTTCTATATTTCTTTTTTCTTTATTATTATCTATTATATCTATAAGTCCACTTCCTACAATCCCATATCCTAGTACTCCAATTTTTACTTTATTCTCCATTTTATTTTCCTCCTAAATTTATAATTTTCCGATTTTTTTTTATTTTCAATCTTTTATTGCAATAAAAATAGACTCATCCCTATATAAAGGGACGAGTCTATACTCGCGGTTCCACCCAATTTGATTTTATCATTTAGTGATAAAATCCACTTTACACTTTAACGCAGTTAACGGTTAGTCTTACTAAAACCTTTTAAAGTAACTTCAGACCACAGCTCCTAGGTAGTTTTCAATTTTTCAAACTTAGAAAGTCTTTCAGCCTGTGAACTTTCTTCTCTGATAGTCGAATTAAATTTACTCTTCCTATTCATCGCTTTTATATTTTTTATAATTATTATAATTACTATTTATATTTTTAAATAACAAAAAACTCTCATCCTTATGACATAAGGACGAGAGTATTATTCCCGCGGTTCCACCTAATTTAATTTTCATCTATTATGAAAATTCACTTAATACTTTAACGCAGTTAACGACTATTCTTACTAAAATCTATTAGTATAGATAACTTCAGAAAGTAGCTCCTAGGTAGTTTTCAATCCCTCTAATTTAAAAAGTCTTTCAGCCTCTGGACTCTTCTCTCTGGTAATCGAATTAGATTTACTCTTCCTATTCATCGCTTTTTTATTTATTATGTTGTAATTTATTTTAAACCCTTCCAAATCAATTGTCAATACTTTTTTAAATTTTATTTTTTATATTTAAACTATAAATCAGAAAATTCGATTTCTAATTTTTTACTTAACTCATTACTGATTTCTCTTTTATAATTGTATTTTTCAATATTATTTTTACTTCTAACAGGTAATGAAACAATAAATTCACTTCCAATACCAAGTTGACTTTTTAAAGATATACTACCCTCATGCAACTCAACCAAAGATTTCACTAGTGAAAGTCCAATTCCACTGCCTTTAACCCTGTAAGAAAGTTCATTGTCAATTTGTTCAAACCTATTAAATATTTTATCTATTTTTTCTTTTGGTATACCTATACCACTGTCGGATATTTTCATATTAAATACATTATCTTTCACATATAAAAATATATTTATTTCTCCATCTTTCTTATTGTACTTAATTCCATTCGAAAGTAAATTTAATATTATTCTTTCCAATTTCTCTGAATCAAACAACATTGAAAATTCTTCTATTTCTGTATCAAATGTAAGCTTTATATTATTTTGACTTGCAAAGTCAGCTACAGACATACATATATCTTCTATAAATGCAATTATATCAGATTCTTCTGGTCTGAAATCTAAATATCCTGACTGCATTTTTGTAAAGTCTATAAAATTATTTACTAACCTTAGTATTCTATTTCCATTCTGTTTTATTATACCTAGATTTCTTTTTAAAGTATCATTTGATTCTATTAAGTCTGCTTCTTTTTTTTCTATCACTTGTAATGAAGACGATATTAAATTTAGTGGGGTTCTAAGTTCATGAGATAAATTTGCGAAAAATTCCATTCTAGTTTTATCTATTTCCTCTTCTAGTTTTTTTCTTCTACTTATGTCCCTTGCTGTTCCAATTATTCCAATGACACTTCCATAACTATCAAAAAATGGTCTTTTTGTAATCTCAATACACTTGTTTTCCTCATTCATATTTATATTTAATTCAAATGTAACTGCTTTTTTATTTTCAACTACACTCTTATCACTTTCAAATATCTTATCTATTAAAGAGTCTTCTGTTGATATTTTATAACTATTCTTTCCTAATAATTCTTCTTTATTCATACAGGCTAAATTCAAAAAACCTGAATTAAATCCAATGTAATTTCCATACACATCTTTATAAAACATATTTTCTGGAATTGAGTGCTCTATCATCTTCATTAAGTCTTTTGAATTATAATTTTTATTACTGTATCCACTGTATATTATATTATCTATTATTCCTATAGTACCTAAAAGTTCATCTTCATCATACAAAAAATATTTTTCAACCATAAAGAAAGTTTCTTCATATTCAAATAAGTTTTGTAAAAATCTTTTTTTACTGGATACTCCTTCTATATAATCATCTCTAAATAATTTTCCAGTATTCTCTCCCCATACTTCTATATCATTTTTACCAAATATGTCTTTTGTTGTCTTAATATTATTATTTAATATTGATATTAAATTTTCACTACAATCTATATATATGCCCTCTTCATCTTTAATATAGGCTACTTTTTCTTTTTTATCAAGAGAATCGATTATCTGTCTATAATCAAATACAATTTTACCAAAATACAAAATTATGTATGAATCCCCTATTATCTGTTTTTTTATGTTTATCCAATTTTTAAGTGTCGGAATGTATCTTTTTATACAATCCACATCATCTGAGAACAACTCATTAAAATATTTTTTAGACTTAAATACAGGCAATACATCTAATATATTTTTATCACAAATACCTTCTTCTAATTTTAATATTTTGCCCATACCTTTACTTATATATTCTACTCGATATTCTATATCTTCTTGTCTCTTTATAATTCTACAATATAAAAAAGGCACAGGTATATTTTTTATAAAATTTACATATTTATTATGGGTATCCATATTCTAACCACTACCTCTCAATGTTATTTATAATAATACTCCTTAATTGACACACTCCCCATAGCTAAAGCAAGGGGATTCTTTGTGGCTAATGACTTAATACTATCTAAACGATAGAATCATAGGTAGTTACAAAACCAAGCTACTTGGACGGTGTCTTCGCCACTACTACCTTATATGGTAGATACTTTTAAATTAATTGGTTGCTTATGGTTTATACTAAAATCAACTAAATCATATTTATGTTTTTTATTTAGAATATTCCATGCACCAACTATATCTCTATGAGTTTTATAACCACAAGTACAACTATAAGTTCTACCAGTTGGTTTGTGTTTTTTAGAACACTTTGGGCAAGTTTGAGATGTGTAGTTTTCTTTAACTAGCTTAACTTCAATACCTTGCTCTTTAGCTTTATATTTAATATAGTCTTTAATACGACCATACTCCATTTGAGATATTTTTTGTCTATTAATTCTATTTAATCTTTTTTGTATTTTTCTCAATTCCTTTTATATCTCCTAAAACTATTTCACATACTTGTTGCTCTACACAAAAATCTATAAACTTTCTCGTTGTTTGGTGGTATAAGTTTATTAATTGGTTATCTGTTTTAGTTCTAATAGTATTTTTTAATTTCCATAATCTCTTATATTGTCTACTACCTTTTTTACATCTACTTAATCTTTTAGATATATAACTTATTTCTAAATTGCTTAATACTTCTACCTTCTCTATTAGATATTACAAGTCCAATACCTTCATTAGTTATACTCGCTATAGAATGTATTTCTCCTAAGTCTACACCTACGATGTTGTTACCTTTCAGTGTTGGATTAATGATTCCATCATCAAATGTATAATACAAATAATATCCGTTTCTCCATACTATTTCAGCAGTCTTTATATTTTCAATATTAAAATCTAACTCTAAATATCTACCTTTTGACATTGATAACTTTAAGTTATCTTTAGCATTGATATTCACTAGCTTTGAATGGTATTATATAAAATTTCTTGGTTTTATATGGATACTTTGCCTTGGTATTACCTTTCTTTCTTAACTGTGAAATAGTCTTTCTATTAGCATCAAATTTATCTGATATTGCTTGTATAGTTTAGATTGTATTTACCTTTGATTATCTTTTGTATATCATTCTTTTTTATCCATTGTCTATGTTCAAAATAGTATTCTTTAGATAACCGTATGATTCCAACAATTAGCACTCTCCATTTGTTTTTCTCTTACTAATTCAAATTGTGTTCTAGTTAGGTTTAATTTTACTCTATGACTTTTTATCATTTTTTCTTACTCCTAAATGGTTGATTGTTTATGTATTGTTTAACCACTTCTAAACTTACAGTGCCAACAGTTCCTACGAAATAACTATTAGTCCACATACTAGGCATACTAGACTTTAAATGTTGGAAATTTTCTCTTAATATTCTTGAACTAAAACCTTTTAAACCTTTTACTACTTTATGTATTCCAAACTGTGGGTCACATAATATTAATAAATGCACATGGTCTTTGTTTATTTCCATTTCTATTATTTCTGCTCCAAGTTCATCTGCTTTATATGGCATTATCTCTTTTAACATATTTTTTACTTCGCCAACTAAAACAGGTTTACGATACTTAGGACAAAATATTATATGATATTTACAATCATATGTTATATTTCCGTTAGATTTATATATAAAAACTAACACCTCCTACACATAATCTATCATTCATAATGTTAGGTTGAAAGTATTATTCTGACTTTTATTTATATTAAGACCTTGCCTTTCATCCCCACATCTAAAGAAGGAGGCTTTTCGGCAATTTCATTGTAATTATATGACAATTTTCTATTAATTATAACATATTTTATAAGATATACTTGTGAATAAATTTAATTTTATGTAATTTATTATTTGTTTATAATTATTTATGTCTCTTTTTTCTAAATCTAATTACAGTATCTTATTCTAATATATTGATAATTAGGAATACAGGCGCATATAAAAACACATGACTAAACACTGCATTATTTGAAAATACAGACATTAACTCATTAGGACTATAATTTTTATTTAGTACATTTTTTGATGCTTCTACCAATTTCATCTCTTACTTATCAATAGTCATCTTTTCAAAGATGATTATAAATTAAAATTATCTCATAAAATAAAATTTGTCAAGTTGCATTAAAAATAAAAAAAGCCCAGAAAATTCTAGACTTTTTAACTTAAATGTCAATATTTTTTTCATTAATTCAATCACATTTATAATATTAAATACTATCTTTTATTTTAATGTTTTACTTTAGCATTTCATTTCTTATCTTTCTAAAATACAGTCTTGAATTTACCTCATAGCCAATAACAATAGACCAACTACTAAAATACATCCATGTCATAAGTACAATTATTTCAGCTATACTTCCGTAGATTACTTCATAATTAGCATAGTAATTTGTATAATAAGAATATAAAAATGATACTAAAAACCAAGCAAAAGTAGCAAAGATGGCACCTGGCGCAGATTCTTTAATAGTCAATTTTTTATTTGGAGTATATTTATATAATAATGTAAATATCACTATTATTGTTATTATACCTACAGTGTATCTTAGAATATCCCATATTTTTATGAATATTTCATCCAATCCTATAAGGTTAAAAATAAAATAACCTATTTTTTCTCCATAAACTAGAAATATCATAGATAAAAAAATAAGTACCAAAAGCATTATTGTAAATAAAAATGATATAGATAGAATTTTAAAAAAAGACCTAGTTTCCTTAACTTTATACGCTCTATTCATCCCTTTAATAAGAGCTTTTACTGCTCTTGAAAATGTCCACATAGTAAGTACAAAACTAATAGCTAAAAATTTTAGGTTTCTATTGTCTATTGCAGAAACTATGATTGAAGATAATACAGCAAAAGCTCCTTCTGGCATCATATTTCTAAACAAAGCTATATATTTATTTAAATGAAGAATTGGTATATACGCTATAGAACTTATTGTAAATATCAAAAAAGGAAATATAGACAACATTAAGAAGAAAGATACTTCTGCTGACTTTGAACTTAATTCACTGTAATTAGATTTTGCAATTATATACTCAATCAATTTTTTATCTATACCAAACATAAATATCCCCTTTTCTCTCAAATTAATTTCACTATATAATATTAATTATACTCAGATTTCTACCATAATATAATTATTTAAGTAAAAGTAACACAAATAAAAGCTGAAAATAATAATTCTACTAACATTTCCATATTCTACTCAATGAAAGTAAATTATAATTTTCAGCTAAACAAATATTATCATAAAATTATCTTATAAAATAATAATGTTTTATTTTAATTTTTCAACCATGGCATCTATATATTCTTTTAAACCTTGAAGCTTTTTATCCGCTTCAATATCACTGGTTCCTTTTACAGCTATGTAAAATTTAAGTTTTGGCTCTGTTCCAGATGGTCTTATAGCTACCCAAGATTCATCTTCCAAAAAGTATTTTAAAACATCAGATTTAGGAAGATTCTCTATACCATTTTTATAATCTTTTTTATCAACTACTTTAACATTATTTATATAATCAATTTGATTTTCTCTAAAGTAAGATATTATTTCTTTTATCTTTTCTACACCTTCTATACCTTTTAAAGTCAAAGATATAGTCTGTTCTTTAAAAAATCCATATTTTTTATAAAGTTCTATTAAACCTTCATATAAACTCATACCTTTTGAATAGTAAAATGCTGCCATTTCGGATATCAATAATGAAGAAACTACACCATCTTTATCTCTTGCATGAGTACCAACTAAATAACCATAACTTTCTTCATATCCAAATACATAACTTCTGTTTTTATTTTGTTCAAATAATTTTATTTTTTCACCAATAAATTTAAAACCTGTAAGAACATTTAACACATCAACATTATTTGATTTAGCTATATCTGCTCCAAATTCTGATGTAACTATAGTTTTTATCATTGTAGCATTTTCTTTTAATTTATTATTTTCTTTTAAGCCTTCTATTATATAATGTGTCAACATACCACCAATTTGATTTCCTGTAAGTAAAGCATACTCTCCTGTAGTAGTTTTTACTGCTACACCTACTCTATCACAATCCGGGTCAGTTGCTATTACGAGGTCTGCGCCTTTTTCTTTTGCAAGTAATATTCCTCTATTTAAAGCTTTTTTCTCTTCTGGGTTTGGATAATCAAGCCCTGCAAAATTTGGGTCTGGATTTTCTTCTTCTGAAACTACAATTATATTTTCAAAACCCACTTCTTTTAATGCTCTTCTTATTGGAATATTACCTGTTCCACAAAGAGGTGTATAAACTATCTTAAAGCTTTTACCTACACTTTTAACTAAATCTTTTCTTATAATTTGACTTTTTACTGCTTCTATAAATTTAGTATCTTGTGATTCGTCCAACAAAACTACTAAATTTTTATTAGCTTTACTCAAAGTTGGTATTATACTATAATCGTGTATACTATTTACTTTGTCTGTTATAGCATTTGCAATCTCTGGCATAACTTGTGCTCCATCTTCCCAATATACCTTATATCCATTATATTCTGGAGGATTATGACTTGCTGTTATGACTATACCAGCTATTGCATTTAAGTTTCTAACAGCAAAAGATAATTCTGGAGTAGTTCTCAAACTATCAAATATATATGCTTTTATACCACATGCTGCCAAAGTGTTTGCAGACTCTATACAGAATTCTCTAGACTTGTGTCTATTATCATGAGCTATTACTACACCTCTAGTTTTTTCTTCTTCTGTAGTATTTTCTAATATATAGTTTGCTAACCCAAAAGTAGCCCTTCTAACTGTGTATTTATTTATTCTATTCGTTCCTGCTTCAATTATTCCTCTAAGACCAGCAGTCCCAAACTCTAAATCCTTATAGAACCTATCCTCTATCTCTTTTTCATTATTTTTTATTTTCTCCAACTCTAGTTTTGTATCTTCATCAAAATATGAACTCTTTATCCACTCTTCATATGTTTTAGTATAATCCATAATAAAACCCTCCCTATCTTATGTATTTATTATAACTGTATAAACAAGCATTTTGATACAACTATAACTCTTCTATATACTTATTAATTGAATTAATAAAAATATCTGCCATTATTCTATGACCTTCCTTGGTTGGATGCAATCCATCAAAATACAATTTTTTATATCCTTCTAGTTCCATATTTTTATTATATTCTGAATAAAAATCTACAAAATTAGTATTAAATGTCAAACAAAACTTTTTTAACCAATGGCTATATGATTCTAATTTTTGGGATACTATATTAAAATCAGTAAAACAACTCCAATCTTCTCTAACACTTGGAATATCTGGTTTTAATGGTATTCCTATTATAGGTATAATATTTTTTGAATATGCTTGATGTACCATAGCCATTATATTAGAATTAATAACTTCATTTCCTGCTCCAGCAATAAAATCGTTGGTACCACCCATTATAAAAACTATATCAGGAGAGTTTTTTACAACATCTTCATTAAATCTAACTAACATACCACTTGTTGTATCACCATTTATACCCTTATTTACTATTTCTAATCGAGTCTCTTTATTTACAATGTTTGTCCATGAATTACTTCGTGATACTCCAAATCCATATGTTAAACTGTCTCCTAAACAGACTATTTTCATCTTATCCCCCCTTAGATATATTTTTATGTTTCAAGAATAATCTAACAGTTTAGTTAATTCATATTTTATACTTTTTTATCTTTCAAGTAAAGTTATTCTATTCACTAATTTAATGTAGATATATATCTATGCTTTTCCTTCCCCAATTTGATGCTTTTCCTTCACTATTCATAAAAATATCTATTCTATTACCTTTAATTGCACCTCCACAATCTTCTGCCACAAAAGTCATGCCCAACTTAGGTATATATACCTTTGTTCCATATGGTATTACACTTGGGTCAACCGCAATAACACCCCATCTTGGAGTTGTTCCAGTCGATGTTATTGTATCACCTGCATATGCAGTTGCAACTACCTTCATATGTTTTCCACCTCTTATATTTGCTCCTCTTGATGCAATTAGTACCTTTTCTTTAGTTCCATATTTTATAATTTTTGCAGTTGGCTCTTTAGATATTACTTCTTTTGATAAGACTTTTTTGACTAACTTTCCATCATGGTAAGTTAAATTATAGACTAGTTTTTTTTCTCCATCTTGACCTTCTTGATAGACTTTAGATTTCCCTTTCAACAAATTATTATCATTTACATGTTTTGTATCAAACGGAATTTTTTCAAACTCTTCTTTTTTACTTTTAGTTACTTTAACAACTTTTATTTTTATATTATCTTTTAACTCTGTATCTAAACTTGGATTAATTTTATCTTCAGAATTATACTTCACACCCTGTTCATCCAAAAGTTCCTCAACTGTTTTTTTAAATGAAGATACTTTTTGCTCTTGACCTTTAACTGTTAAACTTATATCTTCCTTATTTAATATAGAATATACACTTACCAAACCCATTAAAATTGATACACTTAATAAAGATGATATTATTATCCTCTTTTCTCTTTTCTCCATAATAATCTTCCTCCATGTTCAAATTTTAAATTAATATTATTCATTCTAGTTTTAATCTTATATTATATATGTATATTATAGCTTTCCAAATTTATGTAACTTTTTTGTAACTTCTAAAATCATTAAAATTATTTTCATACAGTAAAAAAGTCTACAAGTATGCTGTTTTTAAATCATCAGAGCCTATATAATAGTTTGAAGTTACACCACAAACAATTATATTTCAGCCTATGAGATATGGACATAAATGGAATAAAATTGAGAAATGATATACAACTGAAAACACATTGTATACAAATGCTGACTGTGATAAAATAAACTCATAGATAAATCGGAATTTTTCGTAATTAGGAGGAACAAAATGAAATTTGAACGGTTAAGAACTAGTAACGATAGATTATACTATAAGGCTATGGAATTATATAAAACTAGTTTTCCATTTCATGAACAAAGAAAATCTTCTTTGCAAGCAGAAATTATAGAAAATAAAGAATATCAATTCAATTTAATTTATGATAAAAACCAGTTTGTTGGTATAATTCTATGTTGGGAAGCAGAAAGCTTTATTTATGTAGAACATTTCTGTATTTTTCCAGAAATGCGTAATAATAGATATGGACAAAAAACGTTGGAACTTCTAAATAAGAGAGGAAAAACTATTATTTTAGAAATTGACCCTCCCATTGATGAGCTTTCAACTCGCCGCAAGGAATTCTATGAGAGAGTAAAATATAAGGCAAATGATTATAAACATATTCATCCACCATACCAAGAGAAATTTAATGGTCATCAACTAGTTGTAATGTCTTATCCAGAAAGATTATCTAAAATGGAATATGATAAATTTAATCAGTATTTAAAAAATCATGTAATGAACTTCTAAATATAGTTCCTATCTATTGAACTGTGCAAAGTTTCATAACAATTACATAAAAGAGACTGTCTCAAAATTAGTATAATCCCCTTATAGTAGACATTTAAATAAAAGGCCATTATAATAGGTCTAAAAAGCGTATACTCTAAGGGGGTTTTTCTAT
>NZ_OEZH01000179.1 GCF_900243075.1 Clostridioides difficile | reverse complement strand
TTTCTTACATTACATTTTTTAATCAAAAAAATCACCCCACTTAGTAGAATTTTACAGTATCTTGTTTACTGTGTCTACTAAATAGGGTGCTGTTCAAATATAGATTCAATAATATAATCTACCCTGTTATCTTAATACAATAAAAAGAGTATCCTATCATTTTTGCAATCCATCTATTAAATATTAGTTATAAACTCACTAAATGTATTAGCTATTTTTTCAATGCTCCCTATATATATATCATATATATATATACCTTTAAATTCTTCATTTAAATTTATGCATAATAATTTATCTTTATTAAGATTAGCAATAGGTATAATTTTTGAAGGTAAATTCGCCTTATATTTTTCAATATTAATATCTAAACTAAAATTATTTAGTTTATCACTTATACCAAAGAAACCTATAATATTTGTATTATCTAATATAATCTCTTCTTTAGTAATACCACCATTAAACTTTAATAAAAATTCCTTATAGTCTTTTGGTAATTCTAACTCTCTTTTACTCTCAAAATTCTTTATCATTTTTTTGTTAACTTTATACCCACATTCCTGTGGTAAACTATCATTTTCATTATTTCTTAGGTATTGCTTATATAATTTATTATTCTTTTCAGAAAATCCAATTACCATATCATTACAAAAATAATTCATAGCTTTAATATCATCTTCTATATTATAATTTATCCATACATATTCTTTACCTGTTCGCTCTTCTCTATTTACATTTACACTTGACTTTACAGCTTCCTTTATCAATATTTTTCTAAAGTTACCTTGAGTTTCTAGTCTTCTATAAATCTCATTATCATAACCACTCAGCACTACTTTTCCTTTTGTATTTAACAATATATCCACAAGTATTTCATGGTCCTCTATACTTAGCTCATACTTATATCCTTTCTTTAAGGTCCTTGTTTCTGGTACATAAGGAGGGTCTAAGTAAAACAAGGTGTTATATGAATCATGTTTTCTTATACTCTCTCTAAAATCATTATTTTCTACCCTGATTTTTTCTAGTTTCCTAGCCGCTGCAGGGATATTATTCTCAATATTACCTAACCATTTACTAACAGATGCAGCCATAGACCGCCTTGCATACTGTTTATCTCTTGTAAATCCCCATCCTCCATTACTAGATCTTGACTGCATAGTTCTTACATAAAATTGTCTTGCTTTTTCTATCTTATTTTCCTCATGTTCCCAGTCATGACAATTTTCCCATTCTAATTGATGGTATGGAGTTAAAATAAGATTTTTTATTAATTGACTTCTCTTATTTTTTCCTGATAATACATTAAAAAACGAGTATAATCCAGTATTTTTATCATTATAAATATTAAATTTTTCAATTACTGATTTTCTAAAAAGTACGTGTGCTGCCCCACCAAAAACTTCAACATACTTTTTAACTTGATTTTTTGGAAATATATCAAGTATATCTTTTGCTAAGTAGTATTTGCCTCCGTACCAATTTATTGGACTATCTACAGACTCCTTTTCTTCCTCTTTCTTAGCTTTTTCCAAGCATACATATGGTATATCTACATACAATCCCTTATTAGTAAATATTTCAGCTTCAAATTCTAATAAATTCACTATAGTTCCTATTATCTTTTTATGATTGTATTTTTTCTTAGTAAACTTGAATGCTACTACATTATCATCTATACTAAATTCATACTTTGCTTCTCCAGTCATATTATTTTTTAAAATATCGTTACCAAATTCATAGCTATTTAATTTTGATAAAATAATATTTAGATTCTCCTCATTGCAAACTATATGAATTAATCCCTTAACATTATTTTCTTTATTGCAGGCAAAATCAATAATATTTTTATATTTATATAATTCAATATCAGCATCATATAAATCAAATCCAAATAGAGTCAATTCATCATCATATAATTCCATAAAGTTTTTTATATTATCAATCTCTATATATTCATTTTGAAATTTGTGAACTTGTATTTCTCTTAATCTATCAACTATAGGTATAAGATATTTTTTATGTTCACCAAATTCATTAAAATGTTTCAATAGTAATTCATCAATATATCTATCATTTCTTTTTGAATAAAATCGTAAGTAATCTAAGTCGTTTATATCATTTAACACTTTTAATGATTTGTGATAAAATTTTAAAGCTTTTATAATATCTTTATTATTATCATCAAGATATTTTTCTATTTTGTCCATTTCATTTATACAAGTTTCATTTAGAATATTTATTATTTTTTTTCTACTTTCATCATTTCTTAGAACCCTAAAAAAATTGTCTAGAGCATTATCTATATCTAGGTATATATCCATATTAGACACATTATTTTGAAAAAATCTTTCTGCAGATAAACCTAGAACTTCACAGTATATAGAATGATAAGGGAAATTACTTGTATAATCTTGATAAAAATATTTTCCATCTTTGATGAATACAGATTTTTTTATCATACTTACACCTCCCTAAATATTTTGCCAATTAAATGCTTCATTTTAATATAATATCATACTTGTGATAAAAATAGTTTACTAATTATATTACAACGTCATTTCATTTTCTATAAATAAAAAATACTGGTGAATACCAGTATTTTTTATTTATTACTTATCATTTATATAATATATATTTGCAATTTTTATTAACAAGATATCACTATCTTGAACAGCACCCTATTTAGTAGACACAGTAAACAAGATACTGTAAAATTCTACTAAGTGGGGTGATTTTTTTGATTAAAAAATGTAATGTAAGAAAA
>NZ_OEZH01000051.1 GCF_900243075.1 Clostridioides difficile | reverse complement strand
TTTTAGACATAGAAAAACCCCCTTAGAGTATACACTTTTTAGACCTATTATAATGGCCTTTTATTTAAATGTCTACTATAAGGGGATTATACTAAAATTGAGATAAGCCTTTTTTTCATTGTTGAAATGATGAAAATATATTTGATTTCATAATTTTTTTATTAAGTTATATTCATATGTAATTTAACTAGTCTTTTAATAAGTGAAAACTTATTTGTATAAGGAATTTAATAATAATTAGAAAAAATGGGCAACTTAATAGAATAGTTGGAGGTGTGAACTTATAGAAAATGAATAGGATAAATAAAAAAATAGATTTATTAATATTAACTTTACTTGTTTTTATATTTTTAATTGTTGGAATAGTAATACTATCAATTAGGACAGAAAATAAACTGAATGTGTTTATAATGTTAGCAATAATTTTTTTCATAATAATGTTAACTTATTTATCAAACTCAATAGTAGGATTGATAACAAGTTCAATAATTATATTTATGTATACATCCTATATTTTATATAACAATATTACTCACAATATGGATGTTGAGTTTATATCATATATGTGGATAGTAGCAATACCAATATCTTCAATTATAATGGGCAATTTAAATAAAAATATAAACGAATTACAAGATACAAATACAAAACTGTCCAAACAGTACAAGGAATTAGTTACTATTGATAGTGAAACTGGACTTAGAAATTTAAAAATTTTTTATAATGATGTAAATATGGAGATAAGTAAATCTATTAGACATAATACTAATTTTTCTCTTATGATAGTAAAATTGCCGTATTACGGAAACCTACAGACTATATTTGGTGAAAATAAAACTAATAAAATAGTAAAATATATCAGTTCAAATATTATAGAATGTACAAGAAATGAGGACATAATCTATAGCTTACAAAAAGATATGATAGGGATACTAATGCCAAATACATCTTTTGAAGGCTCAAAAGTTGTAAAAGATAGAATAAAGAAAAGAATAAAAGATTTAAATTTAGATTTAAATAATAGAGGAAAATATGTAAATATAGATATAAAAATTGCATTTTTAGAATATAAGGATATATTTGGAGATAGTATAAATTTTAAGAATGTAGTTGAAGAGGAACTACAATATGATGTTTAAAACATTCAATAAAATTCTATCAAAATTAGTAACTGCACTATTAATAGGAATAATAATATCAAACTTTAACCTATCTTCATATGCAGCACAAATTACTTCAAGTACAGATAAGGTATTAATCATATATGATTCTAAGAAAGAAACAGCTTATAATAGAGATATTTTAAAGATTATGAGGACTCTATTGGGAAGATTTAGTTCAGATATCGAGTTATTAGAATTAAGTAGTTATGATAAAGAAATAAATAAAAATTATTACAGTCATATATTTATTGTAGGAATTAACGAAAATTCGTATGGTAATGATAAAAAAACTAAAGACTTGATTAGTTCATTAAATTTATACAAAGGAACTATATGTTGGTTGGGATATGGCATAGAAAATCTTTTGGAACATAAAAAATACAATTTAGACTATCTGGGAAAAACAAATAATATAGTTAGTGTAAATTATAAAGGTAAGTCGTATAATTTGGATGAAAATTATGTTTTTAACATTGTAGAATCAAAAGATACAAGTAATAAAGTAATAGGAAGTATTGATGATACATTAAATAAGTATCCATATATAATAAATGATAAAAATCTTTTTTATGTATCGAAATTGGATTTAGATGGTGTCTTATTTTATATATTTTGCGATTCACTGAACGATATTTTTAATTTTAAAACGTTTAATAAAGGAAGTATATTTGTAAGGATAGAAGATGTACATGCTTTCAGAGACCCAAAAGACCTTGTAAAGATAGCTGATTATTTAAGTAGTAAGAATATACCATTTACAATTGCATTGATACCAGCTTATGTAAATCCTAAAAATCATAAAATAACCACTTTATCGGAAAGCCCTGAAATTGTCAAAGCAATAAAATATATGCAAGATAAGGGTGGTACTGTGATATTGCATGGATATACTCATCAATACAAAAAAAAAGCGGTTTCTGGAGAAGGATATGAATTTTGGGATGGTAAAAAAGATGCGCCCTTAAAAGAAAATATGAAGATATTTGTAAAAGATAGAGTTTTGAGTGGTCTTAGAATATGTATAGAAAATGGAATTTATCCTCTTGCATTTGAGGCACCACATTATGCAATGGAATCAGACGGATATAGAGAATTAAAAAAATATTTTTCTACTTATATGGGTCAACATCAAAATAATGATAAAAAATTTAGTACAAATACATATCCTTATGTTATTAGGGATACAGAAGAGTTTAATGTACTTATACCTGAAAATTTAGGATATATAGACCCAGAAGATAAGCTTACTTTTCAAAATATAAAAGAAAATTTGGACAAAGTATCCATTGTAAGAGGTTTTAGTGGAGGTTTTTTCTTTCATTCATATTTGAATATAGAGTACCTAAAAAACACGATAGAATATTTAGAAAAACAAAATATAGAATTTATGGATTTAAGAGATTTTGATAATTGGGTAAAAGTTGATGAAGTACAAATAAGAAATAATGGAGATGAAATTATAGTTAGCTATGATAAGGATTTAGAAGAAAATACTGAAAGTGAGATTAGATTTAAATCTATATCCAATATTAGTAAAATTTTGATATTGATAGTATCTTTAAGTGTTTTAATATTTGTGATTGTATTTATATATTTTAAGAAAATAGATAAAAAGAAATTTTTAAAATAAATGATTTTATATTAGAATCAATATTTTAAAAGATTTTAGGAGAACTTTATGAGAGATTTGAATATATCAGAGTGTTTGTTCATATTTAGTTTGCTTAGTATATGGTCTTTATTGCTCATAAACATTGTTTTGGCTATGGGTGGATATATATTTTACTTTAAAAACTTTGATAAAGAAGTAAAAAAAATTGATGAATATCCCATGGTATCAATACTTGTTCCTGCTCATAATGAAGCTAAAGTGATAGGAAGAACTGTGGAATCTTTATTATTACTCAATTATCCTAAGAATAAAATGGAACTTATCGTTATAAATGATAATTCATCTGATAATAGTAAAGAGATTTTAGAAGACATAAAGAATAAGTATGACAACTATAATTTTACCATAATAAATACAGATAATTTAACTGGAGGAAAAGGAAAATCAAATGCATTGAATATTGGATATACAATTTCAAAAGGAGAGTTTATAGCAGTTTACGATGCAGATAACACACCAGATAGAAATGCGCTTAGATATTTAATACAAACCATAGTAATGGATGATAAATTAGGTGCTGTTATTGGAAAATTTAGAACTCGAAATAAAAATAAAAATCTATTAACTAAATTTATAAACATAGAAACATTAAGTTTTCAATGGATGTCACAAGCTGGTAGATGGCAACTATTTAATCTATGTACAATACCAGGAACCAACTTTATATTGAGAAGAAGTATCATAGAAGAAATTGGAGGATGGGATAGTAAAGCAATTGCAGAAGATACAGAAATCAGTTTCAGGATATATAAATTGGGATATAAGATAAAACTTGTACCACAATCTATAACATGGGAACAAGAACCAGAAACTGTTAAGGTATGGATAAAGCAACGTACTAGATGGGCGAAAGGGAATATATATGTCTTAATGAAATATATAAAAAATATATTTAAACAGGGAAAAAATAAGATTGTATTTGATATAGTCTACTTTTTTTCTGTATATTTTTTATTTTTGACATCTGTTATTATATCAGATATTTTATTTGTTTTAAGTATATCTAAGCTAGTAGAGATTTCTATTCCAATTAACTTTTTTCTAATATGGATACTATCTTATCTTTTATTTATTATAGAAGTGAGTATAAGTCTAACTATAGAAAAAGGTGAAGCAACAATTGAAAATATATTCATAGTTGCAATCATGTATTTTACATACTCTCAACTGTGGCTGTTGGTTGCCATAAAAGGAATGATAGAGTATTTAAAAGATGTAATTTTTAAAAGAGAAGTTAAATGGTATAAAACAGAAAGATTTTAATTCATGTACAGGAGGACTAACATGAAAAAATTTGTTATATCAATTATATCTTTAGTATTGTTTTTTTCAAATATATCACTTACAAATGAAGTAAATGCGGATGAAACTAAAGTTAAAAATTATAAGTTTGAAAGAGACATCACTATTGATGGAGTTATAGGAAGTAATAGTACCTTCTTTGAGGTAAATAAAAATTGGGATATTGAAGAAGTCTTATTACATCTTAATTTTAGTAAGAGTCAAATATTAAATGGAAATGTTTCAAGTTTAACTGTTTTGATAAATAATGTACCAATAAAATCTATTAAATTAAATGCTAAGACAAACTATAAAAATACACTAGAAGTATTAGTTCCAAAAGATTATATAATTCAAGGCTATAACGAAATAAAAATAAAAGCATATAAAACAATATCTGATAAAATTTGCCAAGATGATTCCAATACTGGAAACTGGTTGGTTATTCACAAGGAATCATATACATCGATTAGATATAAGCAGAAAAAGATGGGAAATTCAATAAATGAATACCCATATCCATATGTAGAAATTGAAGATAATCTTAAGTTAGATACAACTATGGTAGTACCAGATAATATGACTAGAGGAGAGTCTACAGCTGTATTCAATTTAGCTTCAGATTTTGGAAAAATAACAAAAAACGATAATTTAAAGTTTGATGTTAAATTATATTCAGAAATGAAAAATTGGTCAGACGATAATATTATATATATTGGTAAACCTGAAAATACAGCAGAAGAAATCTTGGATACTTTAAGTACAAAGGAACAAACCCTATTATCTTCAAACTGTCTAATCAAGCAAGTAGATTCACCATACAATAAGAATAAGAAGATGATGGTGGTAATTGGTAGTAATGAAGAAAATTTAATAAAGGCATCAAATTTATTAATAGAAAATAGACTTTCTAATCAAGTTTTATCGTCATCAATACTTGTAAACAAAGACACCAATATAAAAATCAATAGGGAACAAGAACTAAATTTAGGCCATTTAACATTAAAGGACTTGGGATATTCAGACTTTTTGTTGGAAGGAGCATTTAATCAACAAGCTTTGTTTGATGTCAAAATACCAAAGGGTAAGGTATTAGATAATGGTTCAAAGATTGTCTTGAATTTAAGATACTCTGACAATTTAGACTTTGAAAAATCATTAGTTACAGTATCTATAAATGATGTTGTCGTTGGAAGCAAAAAACTTGATAGGTCACATTCTAATAATGATAAGTTAGAATTAAAGATACCTAAAGATATAGATAATAAAAACTATTATCAAGTTAAGTTATCCTTTAATTTGAGTATAAAAAATTCGAATTGTATTACAAGGGAAAGTAATAATCCTTGGGCATATGTATTAAATAGCTCTTATTTGGAGTTATCTACAAAAGAAAATGAATCTTTGTCTTTTGAAAATTATCCATATCCATTTGTTAGAGATGATGAGTTTAACGATTTAACTGTGATAATGCCAGATTATTCAGGTTCACAAGCTATGACTTGGATGTCTAGACTAGGTGTTAATTTAGGTGCAAATATAAATTCTCATAAAGGTAAGATAAATGTAATTAGAGGGAAAGAGTTTAATGAAAAATATAAGGATACCAATATTATAGTTTTTGGAGTACCACGTAATAATTCTGTTATAAAGAAGTTAAACAATAATTTAAATATAAAGTTCAACAAAAGTTACTCCAACTTTTTATCGAATGATAAGATAAGCTTTATTGATGATTATGGAAAAAATATTTCTGCAATTCAATTGATAAAATCTCCTTTTAATAATCAAAAAGATATCATGGTAATTAGTTCAATAAATGAAAAAAACTTATATTTAGGAATGGATTATTTATTGAATAAAAGTAAAGTTAATGATTTAAAAGGAGATACATTAACGATTGATGAATATGGAGAGGTAGAAGATTTAGCTTATAATGTAAAAACTAAGAAAGAAATAGAGGATTCAAGCAGTAATATCAGTATAAATAAGACAACCAAAGTATTTTTAATGATTTCTTTTATTACTATAATTGTAGCCATAGTATTGTCAATGTTATATATGAAAAAATATAAAAGAAGATAATATGATAAATCTATTATTTTAAAAGAGGTATATAATTTGAAGAAATATATAAATAAATTTAAATTAAAGAGAAATATTTTAATCTCAGTAATGGTCTTAATTTTTATATTTATAATTTACTTTATAAGTGCTGAGTTAAAAGATAGAAGTATAATAAATAACCAATATAATGGTAAGATTAAGTCGGCCAATTTATCTGTAGATTATGAAATAAATCAAGTTATGAAGGATATAGATAAATTAGGATTGAATACAGTAAATGTACCTGTAATTATAAATGTAGATGATATTAATTCTGACATTATGTCAATAGATAATAATAGCAAAGATAAAGCAATTAAGCTAATAAAAAAATTAAATAGAAAAGGTATTTCAACAATATTAGAAGCATATCCATGGATAGAAAATGGAAAGTTATATGAGACTGACTGGAACCCTATAAATAAAGAGAGGTTTTTTTATACATGGCAAAATACTATATTAAATGAACTTATAATTGATGTAGCAAATCCCCTAGATGTAAATGTTTTGAATGTTGGTTCTAACTTTGTACACTTAGAGGAATATCAGCAAAACTGGAGTGAAATAATAGATTTTGTACAATCTAAATTTGATGGTCTTGTAACATACAGAACTAATTGGTGGTATACAAAAAAAGACGATTTAAATAGTAAGTTTTCTTATGAACAAAAACTAAATAATAAATTTTTTGATAAGTTAGATTTTATATCTATTGCAGCATATTTTGAATTAAGTAATAAATCTGTTAATACAGTGGATGAATTGATTTCTGCTTTGTATTCATCCACCGTAAATAATAGAGGGCAAAATATAAAAGAAGAAATATATAATCTCTATAAAGTTCATGGGAAACCAATATTTTTTGGAGAATTAGGTTTTTCAAATAGAGAAAATGCTAGTTCTCAACCATGGAATCATATTCCCTCAAAAGTTATAAATGGTGAAGAACAAGCAAGATGTTTTGAGGCGTATAAAAAAGTTTTTGAAAATGAAGACTGGATAAATGGTTTTTCTGTGTTTTGTGTAGGGAAAATAGATAAAGAAAAAAATTTTTATCCATCAAAAGAGAGTATAAAGGTTATTAAGTCTTGGTATGAATAGTCTTATTATATAAATGTAGCATTTATAGAAATTAAATGATGATTAGGAGAGATATAAATGAATGACATCAAGGTTATGACTGTATTTGGAACTAGACCTGAAGCTATCAAATTAGCTCCATTAATAAAAGAACTTGAAAAAAGAGCACACATAAATAGTATTGTATGTGTTACAGCTCAACATAGAGAAATGCTTGACCAGGTTATAGAAACTTTTAATATAAATGTAGACTATGATTTAAATATAATGGAAAAAGGACAAAGTTTAAATGATATAACTTGCAAGGTTTTAAATAAACTTCCATTGATTATAAATAAGGAAAATCCAAATATAATATTAGTTCATGGAGATACAACAACAACTTTAGCTACTAGCTTGACTGCATTTTATAGTAAAACTCCTGTTGGTCACATAGAAGCTGGACTTAGAACATATGATAAGTATTCTCCATTTCCTGAGGAATTAAATAGACAACTCACAGGTATTATTGCTGATATACACTTTGCTCCTACTAATTTGGCTAGAAATAACTTGATTTCTGAAGGAAAGCCAGAAAATAGTATATTTGTAACTGGAAACACTGCAATTGATGCTTTAAAGATAACAATAAAAGAAGATTATAATCATCCTATAATTGATGAGATTGGCAATGATAGGATGATTTTATTAACCTCTCATAGAAGAGAAAATTTGGGTAAGCCTATGAAAAATATATTCAGAGCTGTAAAACGAATAGTAGATGACTTTAAAGATGTACAGGTAGTCTATCCCATACATTTAAATCCTGAAATACGAAATATAGCTGGTGAAGTATTTGGGAAATCTAATAAAAGAATTCATATTATAGAACCTTTAGAAGTAGTTGATTTTCATAATTTTTTAAATAAATCTTATATGATAATGACCGATAGTGGAGGAATACAAGAAGAAGCTCCATCATTAGGTAAACCAGTTCTTGTTTTGCGTGATAAGACAGAAAGAACTGAAGGGGTTGAGGCAAAGACACTTAAGTTAGTAGGCACAAATGAAGAACGAATATATAACTCAGTGAGCAGTTTATTAATAAAAAAAGAGAGATATATTCAGATGAGTAAAGCATCTAATCCATATGGGGATGGATATGCAAGTAAATATATAGTGGATATAATAACTAAAAAGTTTAATTGTAAATATTTAAATTAGTTTTTATTTATTTTATAATATAGAATTAAAGTTATCAGACACTTGATGTAAAATTTTTGATAAGACAATATCATTGTTAAGGGGGAATAAGATGGCTAGAAAATGTATAAAAAATTTAGGTAAAAGCAAAAGTATAAAAAGAGCAAAACTTTTATTTAAGAAAATTTTTATTACTGTATTTATAATAGCAAGTATAGTTGCTATTTTTAACATAACAAAATATTTTGAGGAATTATATAAAATAAGAGATATAGAAAGCAATAAAATTGAATATTATATGGATGTAGCTGACGAAGCAGGAGATGGAAAAGTACAGTTAAGTTGGAAGGCCTTACTTGCTATAGATATGGTAATACATGATGAAGAGTTAACCAATATAAAAAAGAAAGACACATTGGATATAGGGGAAAAGTTTATAGTAGAGGATAAAAATGATAAAGGCGAAAAAGTGTATAAGGTAAAAAAGTTTAATAAGGTATTAAGTGAATTGAGATTTGACTCTTCTCAAAAAAGTAGAGCGAGAAAATATATGAAGGATTTGGAATACACATACCTTGGAAATAAACAATTAGACAGTAGTGATGAAAAAATTAAATTTATAAATAAGTTAGAAGACTCAGCTATAAGAGAATATATTGATTATGGAATATTGCCATCTATAACAATTGGACAAGCTATATTAGAATCTGGATGGGGAAATTCTAAGCTTACAAAACAAAGTAATAATTTATTTGGTATAAAAGCAGACAAAGCGTGGAAAGGAAAAAGTGTAGAAATTTCAACTTCAGAACATTATAATGAGAAAGTTGTAGCGAGTTTTAGGTCGTATAACTCATTACAGGACTCTGTAAAAGACCATAGCTTGTTTTTAGTTAATAATAAAAGATATAGAAAACATGGTTTATTTGAGGCGAAAGATTATATTAGTCAAGCACAAGCATTAGAAAATGCAGGATATAGTACAGCTGAAGATAAAAAAGGAAATCGCATATATGCAGAGCTATTAATAGAAGTTATCAGAAGCTATAATTTGCAACTGATAGATAATAAAGTAGAAACAAAATAATTATTAACTTCATATGAAGCCATAACAAGATAAGATTGTTTTCTACAAAAGAATAGAAAATTTGTAAAAAAAACTAAAAAAATGTATTGACTTGTTATTTAAAAGGTGATATTATTATTACTGTACTCGAAAGAGAACAAAATGAACTTTGAAAATTAAACAGTAGGTTAATTTATAAACAAGAAACAAACCATAAAGCCAGATATTTTGATAACAATAGTATCTGAGCCTGATAA
>NZ_OEZH01000116.1 GCF_900243075.1 Clostridioides difficile | reverse complement strand
TGTAGTTTTACCGTGGTCAACGTGTCCTATTGTCCCTATATTAACATGAGGTTTTGTTCTTTCGTATTTAGCTTTAGCCATTTTGAATTTCCTCCCTTTATCTTGTACGAGATGAGATATATCTCATCTCGCTGATTATTTTTTATATTTATATTATTAATTATTTTTAAATTATTTTCCTTCAGCTATTTTCTTAGCAACTGAAGCTGGAACTTGCTCATAGTGATCGAATATCATAGTATAAGTTGCACGACCTTGAGTTGAAGATCTTAGGTCTGTTGAGTATCCAAACATTTCTGAAAGTGGAACGAATGCATTTATAACTTGTGCACCACTTCTAGCTTCCATACCTTGGATTAATCCTCTTCTTGAGTTTAAGTCACCCATAACATCTCCCATGTAATCTTCTGGAGTAACAACTTCAACTTTAAAGTAAGGCTCTAAAAGAACTGCATTACCTTTCTTCATAGCATCTTTAAATGCCATTGAACCAGCCATCTTGAACGCCATTTCAGAAGAGTCAACTTCATGGTAAGAACCATCATATAACTCAACAGCAACGTCTACAACTGGATATCCAGCAACTATACCAGATTGCATAGCTCCTTGTATACCCATATCAACTGGACCAACATATTCTTTTGGTACAGATCCACCAACAGTTTTGTTTGTGAACTTGTATCCTTCACCTGGCTCTTGAGGAGCAACTCTAATCTTAACGTGACCGTATTGTCCTCTACCACCTGATTGTTTAGAGTACTTGTATTCAACATCAACTGGTTGAGTTATAGTTTCTCTATATGCAACTTGTGGTGCACCAACTTTAGCTTCTACTTTAAATTCTCTCAATAATCTATCTACTATTATCTCTAAGTGTAACTCACCCATACCAGATATTATAGTTTGTCCTGTTTCTTGGTCAGTCTTAACTGTGAAAGTTGGGTCTTCTTCAGCTAGTTTTTGAAGAGCTATACCCATTTTTTCTTGAGCTGCTTTAGAGCTTGGCTCTATAGCAACAGATATAACTGGCTCTGGGAATTCCATAGATTCAAGTATTATTGGATTAGCAGGATCACATAATGTATCTCCAGTAGTAGTATCTTTTAATCCTACTGCTGCTGCTATATCTCCAGCATAAACTTTAGTTATTTCTTCTCTTGTATTGGCATGCATTTGTAATATACGACCAATTCTTTCTCTCTTATTCTTAGTTGCATTTAAAACATAAGAACCAGATTCTAATGTTCCAGAATAAACTCTGAAGAACGCTAATTTTCCAACGAATGGGTCAGTCATTATTTTGAATGCTAATGCAGAGAATGGTTCTTCATCAGAAGAATGTCTTTCAGCTTCTTCTCCATCTGCTAATATACCTTTTATAGCTGGTATATCAGTTGGTGCTGGTAAGTAATCTAAAACTGCATCTATTACTAATTGAACACCTTTATTTCTATAAGCTGTACCACAGAAAACTGGGTTCATTTCACAAGCTATAGTAGCTTTTCTTATAGCAACTTTTAATTCATCTATAGTAAGTTCTTCACCTTCAAGGTATTTCATCATTAATTCTTCATCAGTTTCAGCTACTGATTCAACTAATTTTTCTCTCCATTCAGCAGCTAATTCTTTCATATCTTCTGGTATGTCTGTTTCTTCCATTTCAACACCTAAGTCGTCTTTGTATATAACAGCATCCATTTTTAATAAGTCTATTATACCTATAAATGAATCTTCTTTACCTATTGGTAATTGCATAGGAACTGCATTAGAATTTAATCTAGATTTCATCATGCTTACAACATTGTAGAAATCTGCACCTAATATATCCATTTTGTTTACAAAAGCTATTCTAGGTACTCCATAAGTTTCAGCTTGTCTCCATACATTCTCTGATTGAGGCTCAACCCCACCTTTTGCACAGAATACAGCAACTGAACCGTCAAGAACTCTTAAAGATCTTTCAACTTCAACTGTGAAGTCCACGTGTCCAGGAGTATCTATTATATTTATTCTATGGTCTTTCCATGAAGCAGTTGTAGCGGCAGAAGTTATTGTTATACCTCTTTCCTTTTCTTGCTCCATCCAGTCCATTTGAGAAGCTCCTTCATGAGTTTCTCCTATTTTATGAGTTTGCCCAGTATAAAACAGGATTCTTTCTGTAGTAGTAGTTTTTCCTGCATCTATATGAGCCATGATTCCTATATTCCTAGTTCTTTCCAAAGGAAACTTTCTAGCCATGGTTATCCTCCTTATGATATCCTCAATTTTATAAGATATCTATATATCCTACCATCTGTAATGAGCAAATGCTTTATTAGCTTCTGCCATTTTATGAGTATCTTCTTTTTTCTTAACTGAAGCTCCAGTGTTGTTAGCTGCATCCATTATTTCTTTAGCTAGCTTTTCAACCATTCCTTTTTCTCCACGAGCTCTAGTGTATTTCACTAGCCATCTTAAGCCTAATGTTTGTCTTCTTTCAGGTCTAACTTCGATTGGCACTTGGTAGTTTGCTCCACCAACTCTTCTTGCTTTTACTTCTAAAACAGGCATTATATTATCCATTGCTTTATTAAATACTTCTAAAGCTTCTTCTCCTGTTTTTTCAGCCACAATTGCGAAAGCATCATAAACTATTCTTTGAGACTTTCCTTTTTTTCCGTCTACCATTAAATTATTTATTAATTTAGTAACTACCTTACTCCCATACATAGGATCTGGTAAAACTTCTCTTTTTGGAACATTACCTTTTCTTGGCATTTCGCTTCCCTCCTTAATTATTTAACTTAAATCATAGGTACTCGACATAAATCATTTAATGCCGTGATGCCGTAAATATATATATATTTAAAGCACCGAACTATAATCAATCATTAATTGTTTTATTTTTTAGCTTCTTTAGGTCTCTTAGCACCGTATTTAGATCTTGATTGTCTTCTCTTATCAACACCTGCTGTATCTAGAGTACCTCTTAGTATATGGTATCTAACCCCTGGAAGGTCTTTTACTCTTCCGCCTCTTATAAGAACAACACTATGCTCTTGTAAGTTGTGTCCTTCTCCTGGTATATACGCAGAAACTTCTATACCATTAGTTAATCTAACTCTGGCAACTTTTCTTAAAGCTGAGTTAGGTTTCTTAGGAGTAACTGTTTTTACTGAAGTACAAACCCCTCTTTTTTGTGGGGCACTAGCGTCAGTTACTTTCTTATTTAAAGAGTTGTAACCTTTTTGTAATGCTGGAGCAGTAGATTTCTTCTCTAGCGCTTTTCTACTTTTACGAACTAATTGGTTAATTGTTGGCATCATCTGCACCTCCTTCCAAATTTTCGATCTTATCAGTGACCGCCAACTACATCAATATGAATATTCATACTGACTGATTGTAACATTTGTTACTTACAATTTAATGTCTATAACACATAAATATGTGATATTAGCATTTTTCTAGCTTGATGCTTTTTAGTTCTTATTTATTGCCATCTAAAAGTAACTAAGAGCTTATTCAAGCCCTTAGTGTACTTTTAAACAACACACTTTACTATTTTAACACCACAAATAATGGTTGTCAAGATTTCTTTACTCTATCTGCTATTAATCTTCAATTTTTTCAACAGCTATATTTCTATATTTCTTCATTCCTGTTCCTGCTGGTATTAACTTACCTAATATAACATTTTCTTTAAGTCCTATTAGGTGGTCTTCTTTACCTTTTATTGCTGCCTCAGTTAATACTCTTGTCGTCTCCTGGAACGAAGCTGCTGATAAGAATGAATCAGTTGCAAGAGATGCTTTAGTTATACCAAGTAAAACTCTTTTAGCAACTGCTGGTCTTAAACCTTTAGATATAGCATCTTTATTACATTCATTGAATGTTAATACATCTTCATATCCACCTGGTAATAAATCTGTATCTCCTGGGTCTTCAACTTTAACTTTAGATAGCATTTGTCTTACTATAACTTCTATATGCTTATCATTAACATCAACCCCTTGAAGCCTATACACTCTTTGAACTTCTTTAACTATATATTCCTGTACTCCCTTAACACCATTTACTCTTACTATATCATGAGGATTTATAAACCCTTGTGTTAAAGGGTCTCCAGCTTCTAACATTTGACCTTGCTTAACTTTTATTCTAGAACCATATGGTATCACATATGTTTGAGTTTCGCCTTCTTCTGGTATTACATTTACTTCTTTTCTCTTTCCAGTTTCGTCTATTTCAACTCTACCAGACACTTCAGTTATTACAGCTAATCCTTTTGGTTTTCTAGCCTCAAATAATTCTTCAACCCTTGGAAGACCTTGAGTTATATCGGCTCCTGCAACTCCTCCAGTATGGAATGTACGCATTGTAAGCTGAGTACCCGGCTCACCAATAGATTGAGCTGCTATTATACCAACTGCTTCACCTATATTAACTTCTTTTCCTGTAGCTAAGTTTCTACCATAGCACTTAGAACAAACTCCATGATTAGTTTTACAGTTAAGAACTGTTCTTATCCTAATTTTTTCAATTCCTAAAGCTACTATAGTTTCTGCTTCTTCTTCTTGTATCATAGCATCACCTTCAACTATAACTTCACCAGTTTCAGGATTTAATATAGGGTCTATAGTGTATCTTCCTACAATTCTATCATATATTTCTTCTATAACTTCATTTCCTTCTTTTATAGCATAAATTTCTGTAGTATCTTCTGTTCCACAATCTATTTCTCTTACAATAACATCTTGACTTACATCAACAAGTCTTCTTGTTAAGTATCCAGATTCAGCTGTACGTATAGCTGTATCGGCAAGACCTTTTCTGGCACCATGTGAAGATGTAAAGTATTCTAGTACTGATAAACCTTCACGGAAATTAGATTTAACTGGTATCTCAACTGTCTTACCAGATGCATTGGCCATAAGACCACGCATACCTGCTAGCTGTCTAATTTGGTTTTTAGAACCTCTGGCTCCTGAATGTGCCATTATATATATATTATTTAATCTGTCTAGTCCACCCATAAGAGCATCAGTAACTTTATCAGTTGTTTCTGTCCATGTCTCTATAACTTTTTCATATCTCTCTTCATCAGATATTAGACCTCTTCTGTATGCTTTTTCATATTTATCAACTTTTGCTTCTGCCTCAGCTATAAATACTTTCTTTTCTTCTGGTACACTCATATCATCGACAGCAACTGTTATACCACCTAATGTAGAATACTTAAACCCTAGAGCTTTTATATAATCTAGTAATTCAGCTGTTTCTGTATTACCATGTTTTCTAAAGCATTTATCTATTATTTTACCAAGAGACTTTTTATCTGCTAAGAAATCAACTTCTAGTGCAAATGGGTTTTCTTTTCTATCTACAAAACCTAAATCTTGAGGTATACTTTCATTAAATATAAATCTACCAACAGTACTTTCAACTAATGAACTTCTTCCATCTTCAAGTGTTACCTTCAATTTTACTAAAGCATGTAGATGAACTGACTTATTGTAATAAGCAAGTAATAATTCATTAAAGTCTTTAAATACCATACCTGTTCCTTTAGCTCCATCTTGTGCTTCTATTGTTAGATAATAGCAACCTAAAACCATATCCTGAGATGGAGTAGTTATAGGTGAACCATCTTTAGGAGCAAGTATATTATTTACAGAAAGCATTAAGAATCTTGCTTCTGCTTGTGCTTCTACTGATAAAGGTACATGAACCGCCATTTGGTCACCATCGAAGTCTGCATTGTAAGCTGTACATACAAGAGGATGTAGTTTTATAGCTTTACCTTCAACTAAGATTGGTTCAAATGCTTGTATACCTAATCTATGTAGAGTCGGTGCACGGTTAAGAAGAACTGGATGACTTTTTATAACATCCTCTAAAACATCCCAAACTTCTGGCTTAACTTTTTCTACTATAGATTTAGCACTTTTTATATTATGTGCATATCCTTCTTTAACTAACTTATCCATAACAAATGGCTTAAATAATTCTAATGCCATTTTCTTTGGAAGTCCACATTGATAGAATTTAAGTTCTGGTCCAACAACTATAACAGAACGTCCTGAGTAGTCAACACGCTTACCAAGTAAGTTTTGACGGAAACGACCTTGTTTACCTTTTAGCATATCTGATAGAGATTTAAGTGGTCTATTTCCAGGCCCTGTTACAGGTCTACCTCTTCTACCATTATCTATTAATGCATCAACAGCTTCTTGAAGCATTCTTTTTTCATTTCTTACAATTATATCTGGAGCTCCAAGCTCTAATAATCTTTTAAGCCTATTATTTCTATTTATTACTCTTCTATATAAGTCATTTAGGTCTGAAGTTGCAAATCTTCCACCATCAAGTTGTACCATTGGTCTTAAATCTGGTGGTATTACTGGTATTGCATCTAAAATCATCCATTCTGGTTTATTTCCAGACTTTTTAAATGCCTCTACAACTTCTAATCTTCTTATTGTTCTAACTTTCTTTTGTCCTGTACTATCTTTTAACTCCGCTCTTAGGTCCTTACTTTGTTGCTCTAAATCTATATTTTGTAGTAATGTCTTTACAGCTTCAGCACCCATTCCTACAGTAAAAGTATATCCATACTTTTCAAGAGCAGTTCTGTATTCTTTTTCTGTAAGTAATTGTTTTTCATTCAATCCAGTTTCACCTGGGTCAACTACTACATATGAAGCAAAGTATAATATTTTTTCTAATGATCTTGGTGACATATCAAGTAAAAGTCCCATTCTACTTGGTATACCTTTGAAATACCAGATGTGAGACATAGGAGCAGCTAGCTCTATATGTCCCATTCTCTCTCTTCTTACTTTTGATTTAGTTACTTCTACTCCACATCTATCACAAACTACACCTTTATATCTAACTCTTCTATATTTACCACAATGGCACTCCCAGTCTTTTTGTGGTCCAAATATTCTTTCACAGAAAAGACCATCTTTCTCTGGTTTTAAAGTACGGTAATTTATAGTTTCTGGCTTTTTAACTTCTCCTCTAGACCATTGTCTTATTTTTTCTGGAGAAGCCAATGCTATTTTTATCGACTCGAAATTGTTTAATTCAAACAAGGAGTTCTCTCCCTTCTATTTGAGATTTACATTAATTAAATTTAAATATCAAAGTCATCACCATCAAAATCTATTTCTTCTTCAAATAAATCCTCTTCAGTGAATTCTTCTAAATTCTCTATATCCTCATCTTCTGTGTTTTCTACAAAATCATCTTCAATTTCTTCTATTATATTACTTTCTTCAACTTCTCCCATGTGATTTACAACATCTAGCTCAAATTCACCTATTGTATCATCTTCATCCACAGATTCTCTTACTTCTATTTCTTGGTCTTCATCTGTTAATACTTTTACATCTAAGCATAAACTTTGAAGTTCTTTTATAAGAACCTTAAATGATTCTGGGATTCCTGGCTCAGGTATGTTTTCACCTTTAACTATAGCTTCATAAGTTCTAACACGACCTACAACATCATCAGACTTAACAGTAAGTATTTCTTGAAGTATATGAGCAGCTCCATATGCCTCTAGAGCCCAAACCTCCATCTCTCCAAATCTTTGTCCACCAAATTGAGCTTTACCACCTAGTGGCTGTTGAGTAACTAATGAGTATGGTCCAGTACTTCTTGCATGTAGTTTTTCATCTACTAAGTGATGTAGTTTTAAGTAATACATATATCCAACAGTTATTCTGTTATCAAAAGTCTCACCTGTTCTACCATCATATAGAGTCAATTTACCATCTCTAGGATACCCAGCTTCCTCAAGAGCATCCATTATGTCGTACTCATTAGCACCATCGAATACTGATGTTGCTACATACCATCCCAATGTCTTAGCAGCAAGTCCTAAATGAACCTCTAGAACCTGACCGATGTTCATACGTGATGGTATACCTTGTGGGTTAAGTATGATATCTAAAGGAGTTCCATTTTCCATGAATGGCATATCTTCTTCTGGTAATACTCTTGAGATAACCCCTTTATTACCATGACGACCAGCCATTTTATCTCCAACTTTTATTTTTCTCTTTTTAGCTATATAACATCTTACTAACTCATTTACACCTGGAGATAAGTCATCTCCATTTTCTCTAGTAAATACTTTTACATCAACTATTATACCAGATTCACCATGAGGTACTTTAAGTGAAGTATCTCTAACTTCTCTAGCCTTTTCTCCAAATATTGCACGAAGTAATCTTTCCTCAGCAGTAAGTTCAGTTTCTCCTTTTGGAGTTACTTTACCAACTAGTATATCTCCTGAGTCCACTTCAGCACCTATTCTTATTATACCTCTGTCATCTAAGTTCTTGATTGCACTATCTCCAACATTAGGTATATCTCTAGTTATTTCCTCTGGTCCTAGTTTTGTATCTCTAGCTTCACATTCATATTCTTCTATATGAATTGTTGATAATCTATCTTCTTTAACTAATCTTTCATTTATTAGTATAGCATCCTCGTAGTTATAACCTTCCCAAGTCATGAATGCTATAAGGCAGTTTCTTCCAAGTGCAACTTCTCCTAAATCAGTTGCTGGACCATCTGCTATAACATCACCTTTCATTATCTGGTCACCTTTATTTATTATAGGTGTTTGATTTATACAAGTACCTGAGTTTGAACGTTTAAACTTAAGTAGATTATATCTATCTCTATTTCCATCTTCTCTTTTTATGATTATTTCATCTGCTGTTACTCTTTCTGCTATACCAGAATTTCTAGCAACAACAACTGCTCCAGAGTCTTTTGCAGCTCTGTATTCTATACCAGTTCCTATGATTGGTGCTTCTCTTCTAACTAGAGGCACTGCCTGACGTTGCATGTTCGCTCCCATAAGGGCACGGTTGGCATCATCATTTTCTAGGAAAGGTATCATAGCAGTGGCAACAGATACAACCTGCTTAGGAGATATATCCATGTAATCTACTCTGCTTTCAGGAACCATTTCAACAGCACCATTTACAGTTCTACAAACAACTCTATGGTTTACGAATTTACCATCTTCTGTTAATGGCTCATTTGCCTGAGCTCTTACGAATAAATCTTCTTCGTCAGCAGTTAAATAATGTATCTCATCAGTAACTGTTGATGTTTCTTTGTCAAATTTTCTATATGGTGATTCTATAAATCCGAATTCATTTATCTTTGCATAAGTTCCTAAAGAGTTTATAAGACCGATATTTGGTCCTTCTGGAGTCTCTATTGGACACATTCTACCATAATGTGAATGGTGAACGTCACGCACTTCGAATCCAGCTCTTTCTCTTGAAAGACCTCCAGGCCCAAGGGCTGATAATCTTCTCTTATGTGTTAACTCAGATAGTGGATTTGTTTGATCCATGAACTGAGATAACTGAGAACTACCAAAGAATTCTTTTATTGCAGCTGAAACTGGTCTTATGTTAACTAACGCTTGAGGCGTTATAGCTTCCATATCTTGAACTGTCATTCTCTCTTTTATGACTCTTTCCATTCTTGAAAGACCAATTCTAACTTGATTTTGTAATAATTCACCTACAGATCTTATTCTTCTGTTTCCTAGGTGATCTATATCATCAATATTTCCTATATTATAGAATATATTGAACTCATAACTTATTGAAGCTATTATATCATCTAATAATATATGTTTTGGTATAAGTTCTTTAATTCTTGATTTTATAGCCTCTTTTATTTCTTCTTCATCACTATATCCATCTAAAATTTCTTTTAAAGTTGGATAATGTACTTTTTCTTTTATGTTTAAATCATCTATGTCAAAATCAATGTGAGACTTAATATCTACAAAATTATTCCCTATAACTCTAACTTTCTTATCATCATCCATTAATAGATTTACTACGTTTATACCTGCATTTTGTATGTCTTTAGCCAACTCATAACTTATTTTTTCTCCAGCTTTTACAAATACCTCACCAGTTTCTGGATTTATTATGTCTTCTGCTGAAATTTTATTCATTATTCTGTAACATAAAGCAAGTTTCTTATTAAATTTATATCTACCAACTTTTGCTAAGTCATATCTTTTTGGATCAAAGAATAAAGCATTTAGTAAAGATGATGCACTTTCTACAGTAGGAGGTTCACCTGGTCTTAATTTTTTGTATATCTCTACAAGACCTTCTTCTACTGTCTTAGTATTATCCTTTTCTAATGTAGCAGATAATCTCTCGTCTTCTCCTAAAAGGTCAATTATCTCTGCATCTGTTCCTATTCCTAAAGCTCTAAGTAAAACTGTAACTGGTTGTTTTCTTGTTCTATCAACTCTTACAGATATTACATCATTAGAATCTGTTTCATATTCTAACCATGCTCCTCTATTAGGAATTACAGTAGATGAAATCAATCTCTTACCTGTTTTATCTCTTTCTTCCGCATAGTAAACACCAGGAGATCTAACTAATTGACTTACTATAACTCTTTCTGCTCCATTTATAACGAAAGTTCCTCTTTCTGTCATTAAAGGGAAGTCACCCATAAATACTTCTTGTTCTTTTATCTCACCTGTTTCTTTATTTATAAGTCTTACCTTAACTTTTAGAGGTGCACAATATGTAGCATCTCTCTCTTTACACTCTTCTATATCGTACTTTGGTTTATCATCTAGAGAATAGTCGACAAATTCCAATATAAGATTACCAGTATAATCTTCTATTGGTGAAATATCATCAAACACTTCTTTTAAACCTTCTTTTAAAAACCACTCATAGGAATCTACTTGAATTTCTATAAGATTTGGCACATCAGCTATTTCCTTAATTTTAGAAAAGCTCATTCTAGTTCTTTTACCTATCGTGACAGGATGTGGCATTCACTTTTCACCTCTCAATAATTAAAAATAAAACAATAGTTCATTCTAACGCATCTAATAATTTTAGCATAATGTCAAGTATTTTTCAATATATTTTTTATCTTATATGTAAACTATGCATTATTTTTGATTTTTTGTAAATTATTTTAAGCATATATTATGTATTATGTACAACTTTCCAATATAAAATCCATTTTTTTCATTTATAGGTCTAATTTTCTATAGAAAATTATGTCCTAATAACATACCTATACTTAATTATAATTCCATAAGAAAATACTTGTAAACAATTAGATTTATACAAAAATCTACTAAATATACAAAATAAAGACCATAAATAAATTTAACTTGGAATTTTAAGTCTTAAACTTTTTCCAGTATAAATTATATCTATGGTCTTTATAAGATAAAATTTCTACTATAACTAATACATAAATTTTTATTACATATTAGGAATTTAATTATCTTAATATATTGTCTGCAAATTGTGGAGTAGGTAAACCAAATCCTCCTGCAACCTCAAGTAAATCTCCTGTTATAAATGATGAATCATCACTAGCATAGAATAAAACTGCTTTTGCTATATCATCTGGTTTTCCTATACGATTTAAAGGAACATGTTTTAGAAATTCTTTTATGAATTCTGGAGACATATTATCTAATGCAGCCTTAGTTGCAATAAGACCTGGAAGTACAGCATTACATCTAACATTATCTTTTGCATATTGTGTTGCTATGTTTTGAGTTAATGAATTAATTGCTGATTTTGACACACAGTAAGCTATTCTAGATAAATCAGGCAACACTGAACCTATACTCGATATATTTATTATACTTCCCTTTCCGTTCTTTATCATATGAGGAATTGCTGCTTTACATGGTAAGTACACACTCTTCAAATTAGTATTTACTGTGTCAAAAAAATTATCTGTATCACCAGTCAAAAGGTCTCTATCAAGAGAAGGGTTTGTTGAACCAAAATTGTTTACAAGTATATCTATCTTACCTTCTTTTTTAACTACCTCTTCTATCATTGAAGTAAAAGTTTCTTCTTCACGAGCATTAAAGTATACAAACTTAGCACAGCCACCTTCTGTACTTATTTTATTTATAACTTCATTAGCCAGTTCTTCTGAACGAGCTGCTAAATATACAATTGCTCCATTTTTTGCTAATATCTCTGCTGATGCTAATCCAATACCTTTTGTTGCTGCAGTAACTACTGCAATTTTTCCCTGTAATTTTTCCATTATTAATTCCTCCTTAAATATGTCCTTTAAAGTCTACAAATTTCGATTTTTCTAAATATCTAACTTATTTTAAAATTTATATTTGTTAATTAATTATTTATTACATTTTATTTTTAAAATACTCATGTAATTTTTTAAAACAATATGTAATTTTTTACAGTTCCACTTAATTATATACCTTATATACATACATTACAATAATTGTTTATATTTTAATTTAATAATAATATTAAATTAAAATATCATTACATACTATATGATACCCTTAATTTAATACTATTATAGAAATTTTTTTTATTTTATAAAAATATTTTCTTTATAACTCTAGATGTACTCTATAATTTGTTACAAATAAAAAAGATACCCATTGGGTATCTTTTTAAAGAAACTACTTAACTTCTACTTTAGCTCCAGCAGCTTCTAATTTTTCTTTTATTTGATCAGCTTCTTCTTTAGAAGCTCCTTCTTTAACTGTCTTAGGAGCATTGTCAACTACTTCTTTAGCTTCTTTTAATCCTAATCCTGTTATTTCTCTAACTGCTTTTATAACTCCAACTTTTGAAGAACCAACTTCAGCTAATACTACATCAAATTCAGTTTTTTCTTCAGCAGCTGGTCCACCAGCAGCTGCACCAGCTACCATTACTGGAGCTGAAGCTGATACACCGAATTTTTCTTCAGCAGCTTTAACTAATTCATTTAATTCTAAAACTTTCATATTTTCTATAGCTTCTAATATTTGTTCTATTGTCATTTTTAGCACCTCCGAATTTTATTTCAAATTAATATTTATAATTTTTTAGTTAAGCAATTAAGCTTCTTCTTGACCTTCTGCCTTTTTCGCTATTGCATCTATTAAATATGCGAAGTTTGATACTGGAGCTTTTAAGCTACCAAGTAATTTAGCGATAAGAACTTCTCTTGATGGTATGTTAGCCATTTCAACAATTTTAGATTCATCATAGAATGTACCTTCCACAATACCCATCTTTAATTTCATTTTTGGATGAGAATCCATGAATCCTTTTAATATTCTAGCTGGAGCAACTGGATCATCATATCCAAATGCTATAGCATTAGTTCCAACTAATAATTCATCATTGAATTGCTCTATACCAACTTCTTTAGCTGCTCTTCTAACCAAAGTATTTTTGTATACTTTGTAATCTACACCAGCTTCTCTCATTTGTTTTCTTAACTCAGTTACTTCTTCAACTGTTAATCCTTTGTAATCTACAACAACAGCAGCAGAAGATTTTTGTAACTTTTCAACTATCTCAGAAACAACTTCTGATTTAATTTCTATAGCTTTTCTCATATAGATGTGCACCTCCTTCACCAAATAGGCTTAGTATTTACCGCAACATTATAAAAAGCTTTTGTTGCCAAAAGTAGACATCAAAAGCTTTAGTAATATCAATTTATCTAAAACCTCGGTGGGATATTAAGCTTTCGCACCCACTATCTACGGCAAATCTATTCTTTTTTACATTGACAAATGATATGATAACATTTTTGTCAACCTGTGTCAACAGTTTTATTATTCAGCTGTTCTTGCTGGGTTTATTTTAACTCCAGGTCCCATTGAAGAAGCTACTGTTATACTTCTTAAATATTGCCCTTTAGCAGCAGCTGGCTTAGCTTTTATTATAGCATCCATTAATGCAGTAAAGTTTTCAGTTAATTTTTCTCCACCAAATGATACTTTTCCTACTGGAACGTGTATTATGTTAGTTTTGTCTAATCTATATTCAACTTTACCAGCTTTTATTTCATCTATAGCTTTAGCTACATCAAATGTAACTGTTCCTGATTTAGGGTTTGGCATTAAACCTTTAGGTCCTAATACTCTACCTAATCTACCTACTACACCCATCATGTCTGGAGTAGCAACTACTATATCAAAGTCAAACCAGTTCTCACCTTGTATTTTTTGAACTAATTCTTCAGCTCCTACAAAGTCAGCACCAGCTTGTTCAGCTTCTTTAGCTTTTTCACCTTTAGCAAAAACTAAAACTCTTTTAGTTTTACCAGTTCCATGAGGTAACACAACTGCACCTCTTACTTGTTGGTCAGCATGTCTTGAGTCAACACCTAATTTAATATGTGCTTCTACTGTCTCATCAAATTTAGCTCCAGCTATATCTGAAACTAATGTTAACGCTTCTGATGCATCATAGAATTTAGTTCTATCTACTTTTTGTAATGCACCTGCATATCTTTTACCTTTTTTAGCCATTTTATTTTCCTCCTCGTGGTTAATTTCGGCTTTTCGCCTCCCACTTTATAAAAAAAAGTGTATCTTTTAATTAGTCTTCTATTACAACACCCATGCTTCTAGCAGTACCAGCTATCATACTCATAGCAGCTTCTACTGATGCAGCATTTAAGTCAGGCATTTTTAATTCAGCTATTTCTCTTACTTGAGCTGAAGTCATTTTAGCAACTTTCTTTTTGTTTGGTTCTCCAGAACCTGATTTTAAGTTTAATGCTTTTTTAATTAAAACTGCAGCTGGTGGAGTTTTTGTTATGAAACTGAATGATCTATCTTGATATACAGTTATAACAACTGGTATTATCATTCCAGCTTGATCTGCAGTTTTAGCATTAAATTCTTTTGTGAATCCCATTATATTAACACCATGTTGTCCTAATGCTGGTCCAACTGGTGGCGCTGGAGTAGCCTTTCCTGCAGGTATTTGTAATTTTATTTGACCTATAACTTTTTTAGCCATTTTGAGCGCACCTCCTCAGATTTTTCTATAAAATAGTATTAGATTTTTTCTATACCTTCAAGCTCTATTACAAATAGAGTCCTTTTACCAAATGCATTTATGCATACTTTGACTTCTCTATTTTCTAAGTCAATTTCTTCTATGTTTCCTATTTGTCCACTAAATGGTCCTTGGGATACTTTTACTGTATCTCCTATTTCAAAATCAATATCACCATTTACTACTTTAGGGTCTTCTGTATCTATCCCCATAGCTTTGACTTCATCTTCACTTAATGGCACTGGTTTTGAACCAGGTCCAACGAAACCTGTAACTCCCTTAGTATTTCTTACTACATACCAAGATTCATCAGTTATTATCATTTTAACCAAGACATAACTTGGATAAACTTTACGTTGTCTAGTTTTTTCTTTTCCAGTTTTAGTAGTTTCCACTACTTCTTCTGTTGGAACAACTACTTGTCTTATGCAGTTTTCCATACCTCTTGTTTTAACTGCTTTCTCAATTGTAGCTTTAACTTTATTTTCATGTCCTGAATAGGTATGAACTACATACCAACTTGCTTCTTGTAATTCTGACATTTAACTTACCTCTTTTCGTCTATTTTAGTAATAACGCTAGTGCACCAGATAATATAGTGTCTATGCCCCATACTAATATAGTGCATGAAATAACTACAGTTAAAACTATACTTGTGTTTTTAAACAGTTCCTTTTTTGTCGGCCATGTAACTCTTTTTAATTCTTGTTTAGTTTCTTTTAAGTATCCAAATAAACTAAACCTTTTTTTAGTTTTTGCACCGTCATTTTTTTGGGCAGCCATTCCATACTCACATCCTTATAAAAAACTATTTTGTTTCTTTATGAGTTGTATGCTTTTTACAGAATCTACAATATTTTTGTAATTCTATTCTGTCTGGATTATTTTTCTTATTCTTAGTAGTGTTGTAGTTTCTTTGCTTACACTCTGTACATGCTAAAGTTACTTTAACTCTCATCTGATACACCTCCAACTTTGTAATACAATAATATATATTGCTAATATATGTGAATATAATATCTTTAAAATATGTATTTATTAAAAATCTACAGTATTCAAGATATTATTAACTTCCTATAATCATTACCTTGTATAAGTTATCACAAAATCCTATGCTGTGTCAATGTTTTTGTATTTCTATGTTAAAAAAAGAGGAGCCTAACCCCTCTTTTTGTTATTCTTTTTAATCCATCAGTTTAGTAATAAGAATTACTCTATTATTGTAGCAACAACTCCTGAAGCTACTGTTCTTCCACCTTCTCTTATTGAGAATCTTAATCCCTCTTCTACAACTATTGAGTTTATT
>NZ_OEZH01000049.1 GCF_900243075.1 Clostridioides difficile | reverse complement strand
TATTATACAAGAATCCCAGGCTCTTTTGAACTTGGGATTTATTTTTTTTATACAAAAAAGGGCGTAGCACTATTTTTTAGTGCGACAGCCCCTTTTTCATAGATTTCAATGGTGAAGATGAGGGGAGTCTATAAGTGGTTATTTGATTGTTTTGTTGATTTTTGTGAATGTAGGTATATAGCTATTTGATTACTATATTATGTTAATTTTTTTGGACACTTCTTATTATTTATTTTTGTAATTGGGGTATCGTTGGGGTACAAATTTCTATTTCGTATTTAAGTATTAGTATAAAAATAGGCTTTATAACTAATTGTTATAAAACCCATTCTTCATGATACCTTCAGCTTGGTCTCTTGTTATTTTATAGTATTTCAGAATATTTAAAATTTCTTTATCATTTGTTAATAGATCTATATCTTGAAATTCATTTTTTTCTATTATCCTTTTCGTAAAAATAATTTTTTCTTCATTTAAGGATTTGAAATCCTGCCACCATTTGTTGGTCAGACCACAGTCTTTAAAAAATTGACGATATATTATAAATGTTTCTGGCATATATAGTAGTTTATAAAAAGCATTTTCAGATTCTCCAAATGCTTCATTAAAAAAAGATGTTCCACTTCCCACTTTGCCTTTTGTAGAATTTAATATTGCTTGTATAGCCCTTATAAACTTTCTATTCCAATGTAAACCTATAAAGTTTCTATTTTTAAAGTATTTTGGATCTTCTATAGGATGATATTTCATGGGAAAAGAATATATATTAGCATCTAATTCGTCACATAAATCAACATTTAGTTTCAATCTCCTATATAAATCTATTGGCTTATCTTTATAATTATATAAAAGATAATTAGATAAATTTTTTATGCCATATTTAACTGCTGTTTTAACTGCATTTTCATAGATATCGTGTAATTTCCAGTCATCAAAAGCTATTCTTAGTGGTTTAATAGGTATTTCTGATAATTTAGACATATTTTCGTCATTAATCAAACGAGCATCAATTCCTTGATTGAAATCTACAATTCTTTTTTTAGGTCTTCTCTTATAGTATTTTTCAAATAATACTTTTACATCTTCATAACATGATAGAATATTTTCTTTTTTAGCAGTTTCTATGTCTAATAACTTTTTTGTTTCCAAAATAGAAAATATGTGTTTTGTTTCTTCATTAAAATATTTATCCAGCAGCAACTTGTATAAACCTATAATCTTTTTTATGTATGCTCTATCATTATATCCTTCTCTTAGATTTCTAATTGCTACCTCAAATTCATTTGGTTGATGAAAAAGATTATCTTTCGTAAACCCTGCTTCTTTTATCTCTTCAATAATTTTATTAAAGTTATTGGAAGCTAATACATTATTATCTAATAATAGTAAATCTTTTTTCTCTCCAAATTTTTCATTTGTAATTTTTATTTGCTCTTTTATGCTTATAAAATCTTTGTATTCTGGTTCTAATTTAGGAACTGCACAAAAACTACATTTATTTATGCAACCCCTTGTCATGTACCCAAAATAAGAATTATTTGCTGGATATCTATAATCTATCTCATCCAATATTGAATAATCTAATGGCAGGTTATCAATTATTATATCATTATCATCTAGTATTCCAGACTTATTTAATGCGCCAACAAAAGGCTTTATACCTGTTTCTTTTTCTATTTCATTTGGTAAAATAGATGCCATAACACCTCCAACCATAACATCCTTTGGGTGTTTACATAAGCATTTTGCAAAATTTATAGTTTCAATAGTTATATCCCAATAAAAAGTAAATAAAGTTGTTATTCCCACCCTATCATATTTTCTATAATTAGGATTAAGATATTCTTTAGTTCTATAAAACTTTCTATAATATACTAATAGATCTCTAATAATTGGATTATCATCTACTTTGGGAATTTTCTCTAGAGCATCTTTTATTCCCTTTTTAAGATAGTAAATAATATCATTTTTATATTCTTCCCAAAAAACCTCATTACAATTTGCATACAATTGTTTTAATAAGTCATCATAGATATCATTTATAACTAAGTCCTTTAGATCTCCCTTAAAAAAAGTAACTTTGTCTCCTAACATTTTATAGTATGTTGATATTTTCATTACTCCAATTGGAGGATATTTATTTTTATAATTTGGTTCTATTAATAAAATATTTCTATTCATTAGCTCAACTCTTCTTGTATTTTCTCTATTAATGTGTTAGCTGTGTCTCTTGGCAATACAGCTTTAATTACACTATATATTTTACTTACAAGTTTTTGTTCCTTTCTATTTAAATTAGATAATCTTTGTGTCATAAACTTTTTATTATTTTTAGTTTTTTCAATTTTTTCGTTTCTTTCTGTTTTCTCGATTTTTTCACTTTTTATTTCAATTACTTTTTCTTGATTTTCACTATGTGAGTATCCTTTTTCTAATATAGAAAATACTTTATTTATAACTCCTTTATCAGAAGCTTTATCAACCACTCCTTTAAGGATTCTTTTAGCTTCTTCTGCATCTTTAAGCTTTTCTTCTAATTCTTTTTCAGATAATTTTTTTTCTTCTGAATCAATAAATCCTCCCTCTTTTATTTTTTTATTATATTCATTTTCTACCTTATCATATTCAGATTTTTTTTTAAATGCATTTTTAATTCTATTTGCATGATGATATAATGTATGTAATTCATCAAATATAGATTTTAAACCTGCTTCTAATTCTTTTTCAGTTTCATTTTCATTAAAGTAGTCTCTTCTGGCATTTGGTATAAGATCTTTGCTCACAACATGAATTTCACCAATAAAATAATAATTTCCTCTCGGTTCTCTAAAGAAGTGTGTTAAAGTTCTTTCATTTCCAATTTGAATATTCTCTTTTCTTAATCTGATTCCGCGCATTTGATTACATACAGGAATTGACTTTATAAAGCCAGATACCCCAAACCACATCCAAGCAATTAACTCATTGTCACTATTCATGATTTTTTTAAATTCTAAATCATATATTTCATCATATGATTTTTTCCCTGCGTTTTTAGTATCTTCATAAAGTTTATTTCTATAGTTTTTAAATATCTGCTTTCCATTTATAGAAATTTTATATTCACAAATACTCATATTTTCATTATTTATAAATTCATAAATTTTTTCTTTATAAATAAAGTTATGATATGGAACTGGTGCTATTGAAGATAAATACTTTTCTACTTCTTTAATGTCCATTAACTCTTTATTTTCATTATTAACATTAATTAATTCTACTTCAAAAAAATGACTTTCTTCATCACAAACCTCTTCTTCATAACTTATAATGTTATCCAGTAATTCTTCTGCTGTACATCTACAATTTTTATCACTTAAAATTTCTTTACATTTTTTTGCATCCCAGATCATTACTGATTTTAAGTTTTCACCATAATAAGAAGATGAAAATTTTAGTTTATCACAATATGCAATTCCACCTAATCTTCCTATACCTCTAAATCCTTTATCTGTATCTCTATCTTTTTCAGAATTTGCAATATCAGATAATCTTTTTTTAAAATACTTCTTTTGAATTCCAGTAGCATTATCATATATTTTTATATTTCTTGTCTTTTTATCTATGTCTATATCTATACAAGCATCTTCTTGTTTGATCAAAGCAGTTTGAACAGCCTTATCTATTTGATCTGCAGAATTTTGTATATATTCTCTGTAAATAACTCTACAATCTTCATACATACCTACTGTAAGATTTTCTATAATATTTTTACCTAATATAATCAATTAAAAACACCTACCTTATTTATACTGCTTATATAATGGTTTTGGAAACTTTATATTTAATAATGACCTAAAAATAGGATTTTGAATAATATATTCACCTTGTTTTAACCTTGTCATCATATTCTTATACACTGGTGAAATAAATTTATAATCACTCTTAGCTATTTCAATAGCATTTGTTCTTCCATAGACATGTGTAGAACAATTGCCTGTAACTCTGCTATGTATAGCACTTTTAAATTGTTCTGCAGAAAATAATATAATACCTAAAGATCTACCTCTTTCTGCTATATCCAATATTTGTCTAAGTATTGGTGAATTTTTAGGAGAATCTGTAGATGCATACTTATTTAATTCATCAATGAATATTACTATTTTTGATGGAATGTTACATTCATCATCACTTCCATATTCTCCTAATTTTAAATTGTAAATTGTTCTTATAGCATCTCCAAATACAAAACTTTGCATATCTTCATTTAATTTTGCTATATCTATAACATGTATTTCATTTCTTTTTATATTCTTTAATGACTCATTTATACGAACTTCATTATTATCAGAATCAACTCTATCATTGAATATAGCATTTTTATATATTGATTTTCTTATTATACGATTAAATTTTCTCCAGCTTGCTACAGTAATCTCTTTATCATAAGATTTAACACCAGCTTGGCATCTATCTTGTATTTCTTCTAAAAAATCATCCCATAGAGTAAACTTTCCAAAACCACCTTGGTTAGTAATTATATAATTTAAAATTGAGTCCATAGATTGGGTAGGGTCATCTAAACTAGAAAACATTAAGTCTAAATTATCCTTATCTTCTTCATATATATATTTATACATAAAGGCTTTATTTAGTTTTTGTTGCTCATGTAATGTTTTTTTATCCATATATGTATTCCATATATTTTGTTCAGAATATGGATAATAATATTTAACATTTTTAAATGGATCTTTTGATAATCCTAACATATCATATAATTTATAGGATTCTTCTCTCTCTTCTATACTTTCAAAATCATTTTTTTCATCTATTGAAAGTAAATCTTTTCCTTTAACATTGAACAATACAAAAGCTACACTATCACTATCTTCATCATTTTTTATATAGTAATCTTGTATTGATTTCAATAAAAACATAGCATATGAAGTTTTAGTTGCTAAACCTGATATCCCAGATATATTTAAGTGCGCACCTTCTGGGCCAATTAGAAATCTTGAATCTATATTTACAGGAAGCATCACTTTCTTATCTTCTTCTGAACTTTTGTACATCTCAAGATATCCACATATCATTGGATTTTTAATATTAGACAACCCTAATGCCTCAGAAATTTCGTTAGCATTTGCCATATATACTTTTTCATTATTCAATAGAGGAATATAAATATTCTTTGTATTTCCTATTACTTGTGCTTTAATGTAATTCATACCTATTCTATGTGTATTTTCAACTGAATTAACATCCCCAAAATCATTAGATATATAACTTGATAAAAAATTAGCTGAATCTGTAATATGAGAGATTTCTTCTATTACCCCATAAGAAAAACTCCCATTTATATGACTTATTTTCACTACATCAAATGGATTTAAAATTAATTTTGGTGATGTCCAGAAAAAAAATTCATCAATGGTAGACGGATTTTTCTCTGTTGCAATTACTTTCCCTATTACTTCTCCCATACATATACCCCTATTCTATTTAAAATATATTTAAAAATAATGTATTACTAATATACTTGCTTTTTACATAACTTTCAGTTAAAAAAACTGGATATAAGTGATTTGCCCATCTAAAATCTTTTCCATAACAGACTGGGTTTCTCTCATTGATAATATTAGCTGTAATAAAATCAACCTCTTCTGAATCTAATCCATGTTCAATTTCTTCATCTGTTACTAATATTCTTTCTAACTTTAAAACTCCGTCAAATGCATTACTAGTATATCTTTTTTCTCTTATACGAACATACCAAATAGCAAAGCTTACATCTCCAAACATTTTTGAAGTGTACTTACTAACAGGAGTTCTATTATATAATTTTAGATTTGCTATGTAATTTGAATTGTTTTTTCCTTTAATATCTAAGCATTTTTCAGGGTTAAAAGATTTAGATACTCCAACAACCCATCTATAATTATTACGTATTTTCCTTAATTCTCTAAAATTACCTGTTGACATTACACGATATTCTAATGAACCGTCTTTAAGTAAGTAATTATTTTGATCTAATAGATTTTTACTTGCAAGAAAAGCTGTCATTTCTTTTTCCTTATCTATCATAAGATCTTGTATTACTGCAATACCTTTATTTTCTAAATTTTCTCCTTCATTTCGTAAGTATTTATATGTCAATATATTTGTAAATTCTATATTATTTTTTTTTAATGACATATTAGAATTTATTTTTTGTAATAAATTACTAAAAAAAAGTTGAGGATTCCACCCACCTTTGTTAGCAATTTTAGGAAGACATATTACTGAACAGCGCTCAAATTTAAATGGTTTTATTTCTTTAGATTCTCTTTTACAGCATCCAATTCCAATTTGACCAGCAATAACAGGAAAAACTTGATTTTGATAAGATATATCATCAACCTTAAATACTCTTCTTGACCCATCTAAAAAATATGTAAATAGAGGTTTATACTTACTAATACTTTTAGCTAATTCTGATAGATCCTTAGGGCTTTTATGTTTTTCTGTTTCTCCAATATCTTTCCAAATAATTTCATTGTTGTCATCATAATCAAGTGATGGAACTCTAATGCTATCAAAACTATATTTAAAAGTTCTAAAACTTTTTCCACCAGTTTCTTCAGCAATCATTTCCATTATATTATTCAACAAGTTCACCTCACTACACTATTCTATTATTTTAATACAATCTTCTTAATTCTCATACAAATTATACCATTTTATTGCTAGTTCAGCTATATATTCTAGTTTTTTTACTACATTAAAGATAAATACTTTTATATTTAAATGTTATCTACCTCTAATAAAAAATTAAATGCTCAATTCTAGTTTTAATGTATCAATATATATTTTAAATCTATAGAATCATATTTCAAATTACTAATATATAATAAAAAACTAAATTCCAACTTATGTAAGTTAAAATTTAGCTTTTTATGATTACTAAGAATAGATCCCAGCTTAATCCAATAATCCAATTATAAAATTAGCTCCTGCTTTAAATCCAAGTTTATAACCAAGTTCCCTTTCAAATTCTATTAATGAATTAAACAAATCATTTAATTCAACCAACACACACTTCTTATCATCTTCTAAACTTTTTTCCAATAACTCATTAATTTTTTTAACCTCTTTCCAACATTCAATATAATACTCATCTTTTTCTAAAATCCCTCTATACATATGTTCATTTATCCAATAATCAAAATATATTTCTATAATTTCATCATACATTTTAGTACCTCCTTGACTTTCATCAGGTACTTAATATATACTTAAGTTGCTAGGTTAGTGTACATCAAGTACCTAATTTATAAAGGTAGTTGTTATATTTATTGAACAGCACCCTATTTAGTAGACACAGTAAACAAGATACTGTAAAATTCTACTAAGTGGGGTGATTTTTTTGATTAAAAAATGTAATGTAAGAA
>NZ_OEZH01000019.1 GCF_900243075.1 Clostridioides difficile | reverse complement strand
TTTCGTAACTTTCACACTTAGGTTTATTTCATCCTTATGTTTTAGTTTGGTTAGCTTTAGGGGTTTTTAGCAATTCAAGTAGTATTGGATAGGTTCTACCCTATCTCTACATATAAGTTTCCCTATATGCTGACTATTTTAGCTACTAACTCATGACTAAAGTCACAAGTGTGCATAGCTATTTTTTAATCAAATTCCTCTAAGACTCCATCCAAATCATTCACTATATCATAACCAGCTGAAAAAATGTGACATGTATCAAGACACACACCTATTTTTTCTTTGTGTTCAATTTTATCTATTATACTTTTTAATTGCTCAAACTTAAAGCCTATTTCAGTTCCTTTTCCTGACATAGTTTCAAGAAGTATGGTTATATTTTCATCACCCTTAATTGCATTATTCAATCCTTTTACTATCCTATCTATACCAAAATCTACTCCACCACCTACATGACTGCCTGGATGAAAGCACATGTATTCAATTCCTAATGAGTCCATCCTTCTTATATCCTCATCTATCACTCTTGTTGCAAATTCGTATACATCATCCTTTGTGCCACCTAAATTCATAGTATATGGAGCATGTGCAAGTAGTGGTGCAAAATTATTTGCCTTTCTAATCTCTTGAAATTTAGCTATATCTTTTTCATCAAATTCTTTAGCATTTCCTCCTCTTGGGTTTCTACTAAAAAATTGAAATGTATTTGCATCAATATATACAGCTGTCTCAGCTGCCTTGGCAAATCCCTTTGCTATTGAAAGATGTGTTCCTAATTTAATCATATTTATCTCCTTTATTTGTACTCCAACTTATACTCAATTTTAATTTTGAACTACTCCACCTTAACTAACTTAAGTCAACATTTGAAGATGGAGATTCCTACTTGATAGTGCTTTTGCACTAATCTAAATCCTTTTTTAATATATTTCTACCAATTAATTTACATTAACTTTTAATTTTAATATTTACAGTTTAATTATACCCATTTTAATAAATTTCAAATATTATAATCTTACATACTTTATATACATTATCTAAGCACTGCTTAGATAGTGTATACATTTTATATATTATATCTCTCTTACAAATACAATAGGTATATGGAGACAAAAAAATAGAGATTAAAAATCATTATTTACTCATACCAAATCATACCAAAAACTATTTTTTGATTATTAAGTAAATTTTGATGTTCAATCTCTAATCTTATGTTTTTAATTAATCCATAATTAATAGTTCTAACTAGGACATTCTTCCTTAAGCGTAGGAATCACAACCATAGCTATATCATACTTAGAACCTTCAACATTGTGTTGTCTTTTATTTAAAATTTCATCTATCTTTGACTTCATAGTGTCACTAAGTTCAACTAATTCATCATGAGTAAGAGAAATATCATGATAATCAACTATATTTTCATTTTCTAAAACATCTTCCTCTGCTGCCTTATAAAAAACTTCACTCATATTTTCAAATTTTGATATGTACAATTCTTCTTTTTCTTCCCCATTGTCTAAAGAAAAATTAAGTATCCTATTCCCTATAACCACATTTTTTGCACTTGGATAATAGTATTTTTCCACAATCCCCGACTTTATCTTTTCCTCAACTAATTCTAAAATACCAACTTTGTATAACATTTTTATATGGTAGTTTATTTTTGCATGAGGTTCTTCCAATAATTGAGATAATTGTTTTGCTGACAATGGCGATTTGTCAAATGCTTTTAGAATATCTATTCTACGTGGATGAGCAATAGCCTTTATGCACTCCAAATCTCGTAATACCAATACCTCTTTCATTGACCCCTCCTAAAAAATTTATTTAATTCATATTTCTTTACAATTTAATTATATATTAAATTATATGTTGTTGTCAAAAAAATCCTTTCTTAAAATTTTAAAAAATATTTAATTTGAGTTTATTTGACAACTCCTCTAAAACCTTAACTCCTGCGACGCTGTTTCCTTTTTTGTCAAGTGCAGGTCCATAAACACCAATACCCATACGCCCTGGCACAGAAGCCATTATACCACCTCCAACTCCAGATTTTGCAGGAATTCCAACTTTAATAGCAAATTCCCCAGAAGCATCATACATTCCACAAGTCATCATAAATGTTTTGACAATTCTAGAAACCATTTCACTCATTAAATGCTCACCATTTTCTATATCCACGCCATAATTAGCAAGATTTACGCCAATTCTAGCCAAATCTACAGAATCTATTTCAATTGAGCATTGTTTAAAATAAAGGTCTAAAACATCTTCTACATTACCTCTGATAAATCCATCACTTTTCAATAAGTAAGCCATTGCTTTGTTTCTATCACCAGTCATTTTTTCAGACTTATAGACATCATAATTTATTCCTATATTATCATTCTTTGCTAATTTTCTAAAAAAACTAAGCATTCTTTCTTCTTTTTCTTCCAAACAGCTCCCATTTATAAGAGAAGTAGTTACTATAGCCCCTGCATTTATCATTGGATTACAGGGTTTTTTTGTGTCATTAATTTCAAGTTTCATTATCGAATTAAATGGGTCTCCACTTGGCTCCATTCCAACGTTTGAAAAAACGTCTTCCCAATCATTGTCCATAAGTGCCATAGCAAGCACAATAGGTTTTGAAATACTTTGTATAGTAAACTTTGTGCTACAGTTTCCAGCACTATAAAGATTATTTTCGCTATCTATGATACAAATTCCTAAATCATTTCTTCTAGCGTTTTTTAATTCTGGTATGTAACTAGCGACTTGTCCATAATTAGTATACTTCTTATTAGAACTTATAATTTCTTTTAATAATGTCTCATCTAACGTATTCATAGGCACCTCTTATATTATGTTATATATTCTATTTTAGCACAGATTTATAGTATAATAAAACAGTGTTAAAAAAAATTATACTTTAAAACTATTTTCTACAAGAATTAATTCATTTTTCAAACAATTTAAATAGTTTAATAATTTAGTAACTTTTACTCTTTTAAAAAATTATCACATAAGTTAACAAAAATATTAAATAGAAAAGTAAAATTTAAAATAAAAAGCTTGGTTCATACAAAAGTATAAAACAAGCCTTTTTATATATCAACTCAAACTTTAAAATCTGTATTAATTTAATTCTCCAATTAATACTTAATATACTTCACATATGCTAATCACACTACTTGCTATGCTATTTAATCTTTGTAAAATAACCTATCACACATATATTAATCAACTATTTTACTTCCTCCAATAAATTCCCTAAGAATTGAAATACCTGGTATATCAGAAGTATCATCTAATTCAACAAAATACTGTAAAAACTTTAGCAATCTAGTCGCTTCAATGTGAGCAGGATTATCCTCTTTTATCTCTTCCAATAGAGGCTTAGCAAATCGTTTTAAAACTGCTAATTCATATACACAAGCAGAATTAAATATAGCATCTGCCTCTTCTTGGTATGGGAATATATTCTTCTTTTCTCCTCTTCTAACTGATGCCCATTGTAAGATAGTATTATCAGCACTATATCCTCTAAAATTATAGTCTCTAACAATTCTTCTTATCATTCTCAAATCAGCAGTAGGAATTCTATTATGGTCATCTAAATTTATTTGAGTAAGGGCGCTTATGTATATCTTGAATTTATCTTCATCTGGTATAGATGATGTTAAAATAGGATTTAGCCCATGTATACCTTCTAATATAATTGGTTGATTTGAGTCTATCTTTATTTTTTTGCCAGTATATTCTCTCTTACCTTCTTTGAAATTGAATCTTATAGCATCAATTTCTTCACCTGCTAAAAGTCTCTTTAAGTCTAAATTAAATTTATCTAAATCTATAGCATAAATTGATTCAAAATCATAATTTCCATATTCATCTAAAGGAGTATGCTTTCTATCTATAAAATAGTCATCTAAAGAAATCGAAATAGGATTTAAATTATTCACTCTAAGATGTATTGATAATCTGTGAGCAAAACTCGTTTTTCCAGATGAAGATGGAGCTGCTATTAAAACTACTCTCTTATTGTTGTCTTTTATCATGTCTGCTATTTGAGATAATTTCTTTTCATGCAATGCTTCAAAAGTTCTTATTATATCTCCATACTCATTGTTTTCTATTATCTTGTTAAGAGATACTACCTTATCAATTCCCATAAGTCTTGACCATTCTTCTGCTTCATAATATACACTTGATAGCTTAGGTTGAGGTACAAATTTCATAGGAAGAGTCTTATCTTCTTTACTAGGACCTAAAATTATAACACCTCCATTGTAAAGCTTAATATCAAATGATTTTATATAACCAGTTGATGGCAACATATATCCATAAAAATGGTCTATATAGTTTCTACACTTATATACTTTAGCACTATCATACTCTTTGTATTTTAAAAGCTCTGCCTTTTCATACATTTCATTATTTTCAAATATAGAAATGGCCTCGTTTCTTGTAACTTCAATCTTCTCTATAACATAATCGTTATTTACTATCTCTTTCATCTTGTTTTTTATATTTTCAACATCCACTTCTTCAAGTTTTCTATCTATATGAACCTCACAGTATAACCCATCAGATAGTGAATGTTCTATTGTAACTCTGCTATCCCAGAATATCTCTCTACAAGCCATTACAAATACAAATGACATGACTCTAAAGTAAACTCTCTCTCCATCTTCGTTAGTAGTATCTAAAAAATTTATCTCACAATCCTTCTTCACTCTACAGTTTAGCTCTTTCAATTTATTGTCTACAACTGCAAGTGTTATATAACCCTTATGCTCATCACAGAATTCTTTTGCTATATCACCCAGTCTGATTCCAAGTGAATTTTCTTCCAATGAATATTCCTTATCTTTTCCGTCTATTTTTAAATTTATTTTTTTCACTTCAACATCTCCTTCCTTTTGATGAATATAAATTTTAATCAATGAGGCATATCAACAAGTTAAAGAGAGGTATTTAACCCTCTCCTACAATATGATTCAATTTACTTATAGTATCTTCAATGTCTTCGTAATTTATTTCTAATACTAAATATTCTGCATCTAATTTTAAGACCTCTTTAATCCCCTCTTCAGATAAAATTCCTTTTCCTATACCAATATGTGTATCATTGATACCATCATTATCACTTAAGTGTATCAGTCTTATTTTATCCTTTAAGTTCTTTACATAATCATCCTCATCAATTAAACAGTGTCCAGTATCGTAACAAAAACAAATCTTAGAATTTTTAATCCTCTTAAATATATATTCAAAATCGTAGGATATATTTCCAATATTTGAAAAATCTCCACCTTTTGAATAAGTATTCTCTATACATACATACGAATTTGTATTTAATTTATCTAAAAAATCCACACTATTTTCTAAATATTTGTCCCTATTCTTTTTAACTCTACTTGTCATAACATATCCCAAATGAAGGTTAAAATACCTTATGTCAAACCCTTTAAGCTCAAATTCTATCTTCTCAATAAAATTTATCCATGAATCTCTTATATATTCTATATTTTCGCAAGTATTTAACTCCATAGGCAAGTGTATCCCTACAGATAATCCTAGTTCAGAAATTACATCTTTATATTTACATAAATCTCCACATTCAGATATATTGTCAATTCCAATCTCTAAATGAGTTATTTGCTTTATACTTTTACAAATATTTAAAGCATCCTCAATATTAAATAATAAGGATGCTATACCAACTGCCATACACATCACCTACTCAAAAATACCTATATCTGTAAAAGGAAATACCCTTAAAATAACTTTTCCTTTAATATTTTCTTCGTCTACTAATCCCACTTCTTTATATCTACTGTCTAAACTTACTTCTCTATTGTCTCCCATCGCAAATACTTTTCCCTTAGGAATCACCATCTGAACCTCCCATGACTAAAGTCACAGGGTTCCTGCTTCATAGAATTTTGCATACTAAAATATGTCTTACTAATTCTCAACAGGCTATCCCCGTAGTTCCTACGGTTCTTACATAAGTTATTTATTTTGAATTGTTATTAATCTTAATCCTTCTTTTAATATATTTATACTTGCATTTATATCTCTATTGT
>NZ_OEZH01000093.1:10968-59456 GCF_900243075.1 Clostridioides difficile | reverse complement strand
AGAACTATACCAAATCGTAGTAGCTTAGGCAAGGCGAGGTTCAATGAAGAAGGAAAAATCTCGATATGGATATATTTGACCATATTTTGAGTAGCAGGCTAATTATTTATGCCAATGGATTTAAAAATAGGGGATATTGTTGAATTAAAAAAGCAACACGCATGTGGGTGTAAAGAGTTTGAAATCGTAAGAACTGGAATGGATATAAAGATAAAATGTACTAAATGTTCAAGGCTAATAATGCTTGATAGAGAGACCTTAGAAAAGAGAGTAAAAAAGCTAATAAAAAAATGATATAAATTTAACATTTAAAAAATGTCAAATACCGTATATTAATATCCAAAATTTTGGTATAATAAAAGTTGAAGAAAACATTTTCATGGGGGTGCTTTAATTATGGCAGTTAAATATGCAAAAAGAATGCAAGGTTTACAAGGATCAGAAATACGTGAGCTTTTAAAACTTACTCAACAACCACAAATAATATCTTTTGCTGGTGGAATGCCGGCTCCAGAATTATTTCCAGTTGAAGAAATGAAAAAAGTATCAGTTGCAGTGCTTGAAGAAAATGGAAGATCAGCTATGCAATATACTACAACAGAAGGATATGAACCATTAAGAGAAAAAATAGCAGCTAGAATGAATGAGAAAAATAAAACTAATGTAAATAAAGATGATATATTAGTTACAAGTGGTTCTCAACAAGGTCTAGATTTTGCAGGAAAAGTATTTATTGATGAGGGTGATGTAATTTTATGTGAAAGTCCATCTTACATAGGAGCTATAAACGCATTTAAATCTTACCAACCTAAATTTATAGATGTTCCAACAGATTCTGATGGAATGATAATGGAAGAATTAGAAAAAATACTAGAAACAACTGATAGAATAAAAATGATTTACGTAATACCTGACTTCCAAAATCCAACAGGAAGAACTTGGCCACTTGAAAGACGTAAAAAATTCATGGAAATAGTAAACAAATTTGAAATACCAGTAATAGAAGATAATCCATATGGAGATTTAAGATTTGAAGGAGAAACTTTACCATCTTTAAAATCAATGGATACAAAAGGATTAGTAATATTCTTAGGAACTTTCTCTAAAATATTCTGCCCAGGATACAGATTAGGATGGACTTGTGCTTCTCCAGAAATATTATCTAAATTTAACTTTGCAAAACAAGGTGCAGACTTACAAGCATCAACTATATCTCAAATGGAAGTAAGCAAATTTATGGATATGTACGACTTAGATGAACACGTTGACAAAATAAAAGCAGTTTATGTTAAACGTAGAGATGTAATGCTTAAGACTATGGAAGAAGAATTCCCAGAAGGATTAGTATTTACTCATCCAGAAGGTGGATTATTTACATGGGTAGAGCTTCCAAGTAACTTAAATGCTAAAGAATTAATGCCAAAATGCTTAGATAAGAATGTTGCTTATGTTGCTGGAGGAGGATTCTTCCCTAATGGTGGTAGAGAAAATACTTTCAGACTTAACTATTCAAATATGCCAGAAGAAAAAATAATAGAAGGTATAAAAAATATAGCAGCTGTATTAAAAGAAGCTATGGGTGTAGAAGCTTAATTAAAAATAATAACTTATATAGATATATTACAAGGGATGGCTGTTGCCATCCCTTGTTAATTTAAGAATGTAGAATTCACCTCATACTAAACTTTGTCCAAAATTTAAATTGACAGAAATAAGAATAAATGATAAAATGTGTAGGTATGAGATTTTAGTCTCATTTCTCTGCTCTAAGAGTGTAGAGCCGTTAAGTCCAAAGGGAGGTGAATTATAGTGAAAAATTATGAATTAGTTTATGTTGTAAAGCCAAACTCTGATGAAGAAATAAGAGAGGCTATACTAAACAAAGTTAAGGAAGTTGTTGCAACTGACGGAGAAATAGTTAAAGTTGATACTTGGGGAACTAAAAAATTAGCTTATCCAATAGCTAAGTTTACAGAAGGTTTCTATGTATTAGTTAACTTCAAATCAGCAGTAGACGTTCCTAAAGAGATAGACAGAAACTTAAAGATAAATGAAAATGTAATAAGACACATGATAGTTGTTGCTTAATAACTGGTTTTATTATAAAAAATAGGTGGTGTTTTTATGAATCAAGTTGTATTAGTGGGAAGATTGACTAGAGACCCTGAATTAAGATACATCCCAGGTACAGGAACACCAGTGGCATCCTTTACAATAGCCATTGATAGAGACTATGTAAAAAAAGATGGATCTAAAGAAACTGATTTTATACCTGTTGAAGTAATGGGTAAATCTGCTGAATTTTGTGCTAACTACATAACTAAAGGTAGATTAGTTGCACTTCAAGGATCTATAAGAGTAGACAATTATCAGACACAATCAGGTGAAAAGAGAACTTTTACAAAAGTGAGTACTAGATCAGTACAAGCTTTGGATAGTAAGAATAAATCGGAAAATTCATATAGAGAGAGTGCTCCAGCTTTTGAGCCAAGCTTTGAACCTCAAGGTTTAGACCCACAAGGTTTTCAAGCTATAGATGATGACGATATACCATTTTAAAAAGGAGGGAAAAAAGTCATGATGAATAAAAAAAGACGTAAGAAAAAAAGAGTTTGTCAATTTTGTGCTGACAAAAACGCTAAAATAGATTACAAAAGTACTCAAAGATTACAAAAGTATATAACTGAAAGAGGAAAGATATTACCAAGAAGAATATCTGGAACTTGTGCTAAGCATCAAAGAGAATTAACAGTTGCTATAAAAAGAGCGAGAAATATAGCACTTTTACCATATACATTAGACTAAAAAAATGGGCCTTGTGCTCATTTTTTATTATATACATTTATTATCTAAATGAGGCGAGCTATAAAGCTCGTTTTTTTGTTTATATACTTAAATATATTATTATTTATGATATAATATTATATATTAAGGAGGGTTGTAAACGTGAAAATAGATAAAGGTTCTGAGATAACGAGAAACATAAAGATAATAGAGTGGATGAAAACAGAAATATTAATGAGTGTAAGTGATTTGTTTAATTTATTGTTTAAAGGGGTAAAACCATTAGATGAAGCAATTCAAGATACTTTAGCAAATATAATAATGATAACATATCTCTTAGCAAAGAGATTAGGAATTAGTTTTAGAGATGTGGATTATAAAGTCAAGGAAAAAATAAAAATTGGTATAGATGAGGACCATAGCGTTGAAAGATGGTATGGAGATTTATCTAATTTAAAAAAACATATGGATAATAGGGAGTGATATTAAATTGAATAATAAGATTAGACTATCTAAAGCAATGTCTATAATAGTTTTAGCTATAATAATCGCTTTAGTAATAGCCTATATTCCAATGCTAGGAATGTTTAGTATATTAGCAGCTGTTCCATATGTAATTATAGGTGCTATTACTGATAGAAAGTATTCTCTTATATCTATTTTGATTACATTTTGTGTACTGGTTCTATTTGCAGACATTTCTTATGCATTAAATATATGTATAATGTATTCTTTACCAGGTATAGCAATAGGAAAGATGCTAAAGAGAAGTTTTGAACAAGAGGATAGTAATAAATTTGAACCAATATATGGTGGAACGATAATATTTGTACTTTCAATGCTTGTATATTTCTTTGTATTAAAGATATTTTTAAATGTAAATCTATTGGATGAAGTTTCTAAAATGATAACAGAAATTGTAAATATTCAAAAAAATAGTTTTTCTGCAACTGAACTTAAAGTGTTTGATAAAATGAAGCCTGATGAGATTGTAAGTTATTTTACAAATATGCTACCAATGATGTTATTTTTACAAGGGTTGTTATCAGCGTTTGTAACATATTATTTAAGTGTATTTTTTATCAAAAGAATTACAAAGATGAATATAAGATTTCCTAAATTTGCTGACTTTTATTTACCAGGAAATGCTATACTCACAACTTTCTTACTTTATTTATTAGTCTTATGTATTCAGATTATTGGTTCAAAACTATATACAGAATTAATAATGACTAATTTACAGCTAGTTTTTAATTTAATGTTTGTAATTCAAGGTATAGCAGTTTGTATTTATTTTTTAAAGAAATGGATAAGACAAGGACCAAATAAAATTATGTTTCTTTCAGGGATAATTTTATGTTTATTTGGATTTATGGGAATATCTTTTGTTGGTATGGTAGATAGTATAATTGACTTTAGAAAGGTAAGAAGTTATAAATCCACTTAGGAGGATAGAAATGAGTAATAAACAAACCTTTAAATTAAATATGCCAGAAATAAATTTATATATAATTGTTATTGGTATTTCTAGTATAATTTTGCTTTATTACAACTTGTATGTAGGGTGTTTATTTTTCTGTATTTTTGTATATATGGTTTTTCACAATTGGAGAACAACTAATATCAGACGTAATGAATGGACAGAGTATATTCAAAATTTATCTTTAGATATAGACGAAACAACTAAGAAAGCTATAATAAATCTTCCAATACCACTATGTATCTTAGAATTTGATGGAAATATATCATGGTATAATGGAAAGTTTTATGATATGATTGGTCAAAAAGATTTACTAGATAAAAATATAGAAGATATAGTTAAAAATCTTAATTTAAGAAAAGTGTTAAATGAAAATAAAGAGATGTACACAGAAATAAACTATAAAGAAAAAGAATATACAATAATTTATAATGTTATAAAAAATGATCAAGAAAAGAATCCTAAATATTTGATGATATTATACTGGATAGACAAGACTGAATATTTAAAAGTAAAACAAGACTATGATGATGAAAAAAATGCAATGATGCTAATACAAGTAGATGGATACGATGAAGTATTAAAAAGTGCAGCAGAAGATAAGAGAGCTTTAATTAATGTTGAAGTAGAAAAAATACTTTCTGCTTTAGAATCAACTTCAAATGGCGCATTGAGAAGAACTTCAAAAGATAAATTCTTCTTAGTGATGCATAAAAAAGAGTTGAAAAAATTAGAATCTGAGAAGTTTTCTATTTTAGATACAATAAGACATATTGATTATGGAAATAATCTTCCTGTTACTATAAGTATAGGAATTGGTATAGATGGAGATACATTAAATGAGAACCTAAAGCTTGCTACAGGTGCTCTTGACTTAGCACTTGGTAGAGGTGGTGACCAGGCCGTTGTAAAAACAAAAGATAAATTTGTATTTTATGGAGGAAAGTCTAAAGCTGTAGAAAAGAAAACCAAAGTAAAATCCAGATTAATAGGTCATGCTTTAAGAGAGGTTATACAACAAAGTGACCAAGTTTATATAATGGGACATAAATATCCAGATATGGATGCTATGGGAGCAGCAGTTGGAGTTTATGATATATGTAAATCCTGTAACAAAACCGCAAACATAGTTTTACAATCTGTAAATGAATCTATAGAAATATTTATAAATAAAATAAATGAAAACAATTATTACAAGAAGTTGTTTATTGGGAAAGAGGAGGCTATTGATAACTGTACTAAAAACACATTGGTTGTAGTAGTTGACACTCATAGACCCAATTATACTGAATGTGAAGAGTTATTAAAGCTATCAGAGAAGATAGTAGTTATAGACCATCATAGAAGAGGTGTGGAGTTTATAAATGATGCAGTACTTTTATTCCATGAGATATATGTATCCTCAACATGTGAAATGGTTACCGAGTTAGTTCAATATATGGATGAAGACGTAACAATAAATAAACTTACAGCTGAAGGACTTTTAGCAGGTATAAGTCTAGATACTAAAAATTTTGCATTTAAAACAGGTGTTAGGACTTTTGAAGCTGCTTCTTATCTTAGAAAAGTTGGAGCAGATACTATAGAGGTTAAGAAGTTCTTTAATTCGGATGTAAAAGACTTCATAATAAAAGCTGAAATAATTCAAAGTACTAAAATAATTAATAATAGAATATGCCTAGCATATTCAAGTACTGAGATAGATAGTATAAATGTTATAATAGCTCAAACTGCTGATGAGTTATTAAACATCAAAGAAGTAGAAGCTTCCTTTGTATTAGGTGAAAAAGATGATACTGTATTTATAAGTGCTAGGTCTTTAGGACAAATAAATGTACATGTACTTATGGAGAAATTAGGAGGCGGGGGACATATAGATATAGCTGGAGCACAGTTAAAAAATGTTTCTCTAAAAGAAGCTTATAAAATGGTAAATAAAATAATAGAGGAGTATTTAGAGGAGGAAGAATAGATGAAAGTTATATTATTAAAAGATGTAAAAGGAACTGGTAAAAAAGGGGAAATGAAAGAAGTAAGTGATGGATATGCAAGAAATTTCTTGTTTCCTAAAAAGATAGCTGTACAAGCGGATAGTGTAGCAATAAAAGAATTAAATGAAAAGAATAAATCTAAAGAAATAAAAGCACAAAAAGAATATGAAGAAGCTGTTTTATTAGGCAAGCAAATGGAAGAAATCAATATAGAAATATATTCAAAATCAGGTGAAGGTGGAAGACTGTTTGGTTCAATAACAGCTAAAGAAATTGCGGAGCAATTAAAGAAACAAAAAGACATAGATGTAGATAAAAGAAAAATATTATTAGATGAGCCAATAAGAACTTTAGGTTCAACTTTTGTAGAAATAAAAATACATCAAAAAGTAACTACTAAAATAAGAGTGGATGTAAAAGAAAAACAGTAATAACTAGAGGTGATTAAGATGGAAGATATGACGAGAATTCCTCCTCATAGTGTAGAATCAGAACAATCGATATTAGGTTCTATACTTCTAGATAAAGATGCTATAATAACAGTTACAGAAACTATAAAGCCTAATGATTTCTATAAAGAGGCTCACAAAATAATATATGAATGTATGATAACTTTGAGTAATAAAGGTGAGCCTATAGACTTGATAACATTGACAGAAGAACTAAGAAAACAAGGGCATCTTAATGATATTGGAGGAATCAGTTATATTACAAGTCTTTCTACTATAGTGCCAACAACTTCAAACGTAAAATACTATGCTGATATAGTAAAAGAAAAGTCTGTGCTTAGAAAGCTTATAAAAGCTTCTAATGAAATAATAAATCTAGGATATAGTGGAGCAACTAAGATTGAAGATGTGTTAGAACAAGCTGAAAAGAGGATATTTGATATATCACAGGAGAAAACTAGTGATGATTTTAAACCTATAAACTTAGTTTTGATGGATGCCTATGATATGATAGAAAAATTATACACTAATAAGAGTGATGTGACTGGTATAACTACTGGTTTTAAAGATTTAAACAAAAAAATAAATGGTCTTCAAAGGACTGATTTAATATTAATTGCAGCTAGACCAGCAATGGGTAAAACTGCTTTTTCTTTAAACTTGGTTCAAAACGCAGCTTTAAAGGGTGATGCCTCTGTAGCTGTATTTAGTTTAGAGATGTCTAAGGAACAATTAGTACAACGTATGTTATCTTCGCAGTCTAGTGTAGAATTAAAAAAAATAAAGACTGGAACACTTAATGATAATGACTGGCCTAGAATTATAGATGCTATGGCAGTGTTATCAGATGCAAAAATACACATAGATGATACTCCTGGTATAAAAATATCAGAATTAAGGTCAAAGTGTAGAAAGTTAAAAATAGAAAAAGGACTAGATTTAGTGCTTATTGATTATCTTCAACTTATGGAAGGTGAAGGTAATAATGAAAGTAGACAACAAGAGATATCTAAAATATCAAGGTCACTAAAGGTATTAGCGAAAGAATTAAACTGTCCTGTTGTAGCATTATCTCAATTATCGCGTGCTCCAGAACAAAGAGCAGACCATAGACCTATGCTATCTGATTTAAGAGAATCTGGAGCAATAGAGCAGGATGCAGATATAGTTATGTTCCTATATAGAGATGAGTATTATCATGCTGATTCTGAGAGTAAAAATATAGGAGAAGTGATAATAGCAAAAAATAGACATGGCGAAACTGGTTCTGTTGAGCTTGTTTGGCTTGGTGAAGTTCAAAGATTTGGGGATAAGTTGAGAGACCTATAATCTAACGAATATCCACAGAACATTCTTTCTTTCTACAGGAAAAATGTGGATACATGTCACTAAATATGTCTAAACCTTGAAATTTAGCTAAAAAACTATCCACAGTATCCACAGGTAGCCTGTTGATAAGTGTGAATAAGTAGATAAAGCAAGCTTTTGGCTTGCTTTATCTGTGTATAACTATTAATTATCAGGAGGAATAATATGGAAAAAATAAGCTTGAAATATATGTATCCCAATATAATTAAAGTACTTGATGAAATAAACTTATTTAGAGTAATTGATAATAATCTAAAGGAATCTATTGTTGTTTATGCTAACATTGTGGATAATCAGTATTATATAAACATGACTAATACAAACTTTGGGAATATAATTAACATATGTAAGTTAGAAAAACTTTTAGATGTGGATAAATTTATGGAAAAAGTTATAAAATATGAAAAAGAAATAATACAGAAAGAAGAGTTTTCAAAAATAGAAGAATATATGTTAAATATTGGAGAATGCTAAAAAAGTTGAAAAAAATACGAATGTTTGATAGAATAAGTAAGTAAAGCGTTCGATAGTATATAAAATATAGAGGTGAATTACATGAAAACAGTTGCAATTGTTGGTTCTCAATGGGGAGATGAAGGTAAAGGTAAAGTTATAGATTATCTTGCTACTCAAGCAGATGTAGTAGTAAGAGGGCAAGGTGGAAATAATGCAGGACATACATTAGTTGTAGAAGGTAAAAAATATGCATTACATTTAATTCCATCTGGAGTTTTAAATCCAAATACAGTGAATATAATCGGAAATGGAATAGTGTTTGACCCTAAAGGATTTTTAGAAGAATTGGAAATGTTTAAAGCGGATAATATAAGTACAGAAAATATAAAAATAAGTGATAGAGCACATGTCATATTCCCATATCATAAAGAGCTAGATGCATTGTCAGAAGAAGCCAGAGGCGATTTAAAGATAGGCACAACAAAAAAAGGTATTGGACCTTGTTATATGGATAAAACAGAGAGATCTGGAATTAGAATATGTGACCTAATGGATAAAGATAAATTTGCTATAAAATTAAAAGCTCAAATAGATGCTAAAAATGAAATAGTTAAAAATATATATGGAAAAGAAGAATTATTTGATTTTGAAACTATGTATAATGAATATTTAGGATATGCAGAACAAATAAGAAAATATGTAGCAGATACATCGGTTATTGTATATGATGCAATAAGAGCAGGTAAAAAAGTATTATTTGAAGGAGCACAAGGGACTTTATTAGATTTAGATTTAGGAACATATCCATTTGTTACATCTTCTCATCCAACATCTGGTGGATTTGCGATTGGTGCAGGAATAGGACCAAATATGATAAAAGACGTTGTTGGTATAGTAAAAGCATATACTACAAGGGTTGGAGAAGGACCATTTGTTACAGAGCAAATAAATGAAACTGGTGATAAAATAAGAGAACAAGGTCATGAATTTGGAGTAACTACTGGTAGACCAAGAAGATGTGGATGGTTTGATGCAGTTATAGTTAAGTATGCAGCTAGAGTTAATGGATTGACTAGTATTTCATTTATGTTATTAGATGTATTAACAGGATTTGATAAAATAAAAGTTTGTACATCTTATAAAATGGGTGATAAAATAATAACAGATTTTCCAGCTTCATTAGATGACTTAGCAAAATGTGAACCTATATATGAAGAATTAGATGGATGGAATGAAGATATAACTCAAGTAGATAATTTTGAGGACCTTCCAGAAAATGCAAAGAAATATATAGCTAAAATAGAAGAGTTAGTTGGAGTAAGTGTAGATATGGTTTCTGTTGGACCTAATAGAGCTCAAACTATAATAAGAAAAAATATATTTGCTTAATATTTTATTAATTAAATGATTTAAATTGTAAATAATTAAAGAAGAGTATCTCAAGATAATGATTATAGTTATCAGGGATACTCTTTTATATTAGATACATATTAAATTTTTGTTCAGTTGAAATAACTGATATATATTCTGATTAGAATTAAGGTCGAACTTGCGTATATAATTACAGGTTTTTAAAAGAATTTTGTTCAAAATAAATAACATAAGCTGATTTTAATTATATACTAAAAAAAATAAAAAAACTATTGACTAAAAATTGTGTAGCATTTATAATATAACTTGTGAGTGAAAGAAACGACGAAAAAAGTCGAAAAAATGTGGTCTATTAGCTCAGTCGGTAGAGCACCTGACTTTTAATCAGGGTGTCCCGCGTTCGAGTCGCGGATAGATCACCAAAATATGGCTCGTTGGTCAAGAGGTTAAGACACCGCCCTTTCACGGCGGTAACAGGGGTTCAATTCCCCTACGAGTCACCAGTATGGGACTATAGCTCAGCTGGGAGAGCACCTGCCTTACAAGCAGGGGGTCACAGGTTCGAGCCCTGTTAGTCCCACCAATTTTTGGAGTAAAAAATAAATACTAGATTATATGCTGGTGTGGCTCAACGGTAGAGCAGCTGACTTGTAATCAGCAGGTTGTAGGTTCGATTCCTATCACCAGCTCCATATAGTACATAAATTTAAATTAATATAATTTTCTATATTACAGGATACTTTTAAGTATCTTTTTTTAATTTTTATTTTTATTGTATTAAAAATAAAAATTAATTGCAATAAAATATTAAATTACTTGTAACACTATAGTTTTAAAACTAAAATCTGGAATAATCGTAGAAGCACATTATAGAATATAATAAACTTATAGTGTCAATAAATATAAATTAAAAAGAATATAAAAGATTTGTTATGTTAAGATACATTAGATTTGTAAATAGAAAAATTAAAAGATAGATAGATTTATGTGTTATAAGTTTTAAACAGAGAAGCAAGTTTGTTCTTACCTCTCTATTTAAAAATAAAAAAATGTTTTTTAAGGGCTACTTTATTTGAATCTTTCCCATCTCAAATCATCACCAGTAAATTCTAAAATCCTAAATTTATCTAAAATTCTAGAAAGAGTTCTTTGAGTATAAGTATTTCCTATCTGAGATGGTGTTAAATTGGTTGAAATAATAATTTTTTTACCAGAAACAAGTCTTGTGTTTACAATGTTGAAGATTTCTCCACTAGTAAAAGAATTATTAAGTTCAGTACCAAGGTCATCTATTATTAATAAATCACAATCAAACAAGTTTTTATAATTATCTTCACTTATTTGACTATTTGAGTGTCTTCTAAATTTATAATCTTCAAGAATATCTAAGATTCTAAAAGAAGTTTGATAGATTACAACATTACCTTTATCTAATAGTTCCTTTGCAATACAATTGCACATATATGTTTTTCCTAGTCCAGTAGAACCATAAAATAGTAGATTATCATTATTATCTTTCTTAAAATCATGAACAAAATTTTCGCAAATACTCAAGTTATTTAGCATATTTTCTCTAGGAGATATTTCCCCATCAGAACCTTTCTTAGGAGAAAATATATTCAAGTTAAAATTCGAAAAATTTTCCTGACTTAAAATTCTATCTAAATTAGACATTTTATAAGCTTCATTTACAATTTCTTGTTTAAGGCAAGAACATTTTTCTCCATTAGGTAAAAATCCTTTGTCTTTACAAGAAGCACATTGAAACTTTATTTCTAAGTAATCAAGAGGTATATTATTTTCAACTAAAAGTTTTTCTTTATCTGCTTTTAAATATTCTATAGTTTTTTTAGACTTATTTACAATTTCATCTTTAGATTTAGGATTTAAAAGTACTATTTTAGCTAAATTGAGACCTATTTTAGAAATCTCATCATCTATAGATTTTATTTCAGGGATTTTATTATATACCTCATTTTTTCTATGCTCTAATAAGAGTTCATTGTTATCTCTTCTCTCAGCATATTTAGCAAGTATTTTTCTTATTTTATCTTCATTCATTTAATCACCTACTTAAACTTTTCTTTTTGACTTTTTTTGATAATCTCATCGAGTTCATCAGAGGTATACTGAGTGAATGTTTCATTGAAATTATGAAATTTAGTCTTCTTGTAAGTATTGTTGTTTTGAGTAGTATTAATCTGCTTTTTATTAATATTCTCCTTAACTATACGTTCTTCCTCTTTTTGCTTTAAATCATTTAAATTTTTTATATTTTTTTCATTCCAATTTCTAACTATACCATTTATATAAGATATACTTGGGTTTGAAATATTCTTAGACTTAGAACATGCATTTATTATCAAGTCTATATCCATGTCAAATTTATCGAACCAGGTATCCATAAGTTCTTTTTCTGATTTTGATGGTTGTCTTGAGAATCCCAATTCATTGAAAATGGTTTTATATAGAATATATCTTTCACTTCTAACTAAAAAGCTTTCTTCAACATCCTTTGGTGTATATAAATTTGAATCATACCAATTCCTGATAATGCCCTCAATGTATTTAACTGGTTTTGATGTACCAGTTTTATCTTTTACATACTCATAGGCACAAAGTATCATATCAGGACTCATATTGTATTTATTCATTATATCCATGATGCTTATCTTTTCACTTGGGTCGAGATATCTACCAACTATTTTATTTATAGAATTGAACATTTTTCTAATACTTGGATTTTCAGAAGTAGATACAACTTGATCTGTATTAGATTTTATAGATGAATTATTACTTAATATATTCTCAATATAGAAATTTTTTAAATCTAAAAACTCTATTGAATAATTAAAACTATCATATTCTCCATTGTCATGTATTTTTATAATCTTCTTTTCCTCCCAGAATTTCCAAGCAGATAACACATCAGACAATGGTATATTTAGGTTTTTGGCTATTGAATTATTGTCAAACTTAGGATTAGAAGTAATATCGCATGCTTGTCTATAGCCCAAAAGATAAACTTTTACGTATAACCCGTCCGCCATTGGCATAAATATATCTATAAAGATATTGGGAATAGTGATTTCACCTAAATCTATTTCATTGCTTTCTTTGAAAAACATTTTATCACCTCAGATTAAATTATATCATTTTTTATATTACATTTGTCTGTAAACAAATAAAAGGTCATAAGATTAGCATGTAAATATTTTCTAGCAATATTCATTTTGAAAAGGAGGAGATATTTTGGTTATAAAATTCAACCAAAAAGTAAGAAGAACATTATCAGTAGCAATTCTATTTATGGTATTAATAATAGGTTGCTTTATAGAAAAGGATGACAGTTTAGAAACATACAAAGAAGAAACTAATTCAAAAATAAATCAATATAATATAGATGTTATATTTGATGACGAAACTAAGAGGTTAATGTGCAATCAGAGTATTGAGTACATAAATAATACAAAATCCAGTATAGACAAAATATATTTCCACATATATCCGAATGCTTTTTCAAAAAAAGATTTTGCTCCTTTTGAAAAAAATGAAATGACAAGAGCTTATCCTAATGGATTTAATGAAGGATATATAGATATAAAGAATATATTAAATAATAATAGTAAAATGGCATATAAAATTAAAGGGGATAAAAATGATATATTAGAAATAGAATTAGGTAAAGAACTAAAACCAAATGAAAGAACATCATTAGATATAAAATATAATGTAAAAATACCAAATTCGGTTGGAAGGTTTGGATATGGAGAAAATACTATAAATGTTACTAATTGGTTTCCTATAGCCTGTGTCAATGATGAAAGAGGATGGAATCTAAAGAGCTATGAAACTATTGGTGACCCATTTTATAGTGAAACTAGCGATTTTCATGTGAAACTATTGATTCCAAACAAATATAAAATTGCTCATACAGGAAAACTTGTTAATGATAAACATGACAGTAAGAAGATGTTGTATGAAATAGAAGCTGAAAATGTTAGAGATTTTGCATTTATATTAAGTAGTAAATTTGATGTAAATAAAGTAGACTCAAGAGGAGTAGCTATTAATACATACAATTTAAATAAGAAGTTTTCTAAGAAGGCAACTGAAGTTGCTAAAGATTCAATAAATATATTTAGTGAATTATTTGGTAAATATCCATACAAAGAATTCTCTGTTGTAGCAAGTGATTTTTTTATAGGGGGAATGGAATATCCTATGCTTGTTATGATAGACCAAAGCTTATATAATGAAAAAAATGAATTTTTACTAGAATATGTTATTGCTCATGAGACAGCACATCAATGGTGGTATTCTGCTGTTGGAAATGATGAAATAAGTGAACCTTGGTTGGATGAGGCACTTACTGAATATTCTACAATAGTTTACTTTGAGCAAAAGTATGGTAAAGAAATGGCAAATAAACTTATAAAAACTATGGAGATACAGACAAAAAGTTATTTGAGTGAAAATATATTTAAACCAGCAAATGAGTATAAAAATTCTACTGAATACAGTTTAAATGTTTATACAAAAGGGGCAATAGCATTTAATGAAATAAGAAAAGAAGTTGGTGATAAAGTATTTTTTGAGACTTTAAATGAATATTATAATAAATATAAGCATAAAAATGTTAATGGAAGAGCTTTTGTGGAGCTATGGAATAGTAAAGGGGTAGACATAAATAAGATTATAAGTGAATATAAGTAAATTTCGTACAGAGTATTAAATTTTATTTAATACTCTGTTTTTTTGGTATAATATAATCTATAAGGCAGAAAAAGAGGTGAAGGAATGCTAAAGTATTGTTCAGTGGGAAGTGGAAGTAGTGGCAATTGCCATTATATAGGATATAAAAATACTAATATATTAGTAGATGCAGGATTAAGTGGAAAGAGAATAACTACAGGTCTTAAAGACATTGATGTAGATGCAGATAAATTAAAAGGAATATTTATAACACATGAGCATGTTGACCATATAAAAGGGGCAGGTATATTATCAAGAAAGTTTGATATACCAGTATTTGCTAATATAAAGACATGGTGTTCTATGAAGGATAAGCTAGGTGATATCAAAGATAAAAATATGAAGGTTTTTGAAAATGATAAAACTTATTCATTAGGAGATATTATAGTGAGACCTTTTTCAATAGAACATGATGCGTCTGACCCAGTTGGCTATAATTTTTATACAGAGAGTGATGAAAAGATATCTATAGCTACTGATATAGGATGTATAACTCAAAATATAAAAAAACATTTATACAAATCTAAGTTAGTAGTTTTAGAATCAAATTATGACCCTAATATGCTTATGATGGGTTCATATACATATGCTTTAAAGAAAAGAGTAATGTCAAATACTGGTCATTTATCTAATGAAGATGCAGCTAATTTCTGTGTTGAGCTTATTAATGAAGGTACAGAATCTGTATTATTAGCACACTTAAGTAAAGAAAATAATTTCCCTGAGTTGGCATATGAGACTTCAAAAGGAGTATTAGCATCAAATGATATAGTAGTTGGACAAGATGTAAAACTAGATGTATTATCACGAAATGATGTTTCTAATGTTTATGAGATAAAGTAGAGGTGAATAACTTTGCTAAAAAGAAACTTCGAAAATGTTGAAGATAATAAAATTTTATATTCTATAAAGCAAGGAATGATTTTAGCGATACCTGCTATTATGACTGGTTCAACTGCTCTTGTCATTTTAAATCTTCCAATAAAGGCTTATCAAGAGTATTTATCAAGCTTGTTTAATGGTGAAATTGCAAATCTTCTTAACTTTATAAATGATTCTACTTTAGGAATTATTTCATTAATAATATTATTAACAATAAGTTATAGTTATGGGAAAATATATGGGAGCAAGTATACAGTACTTGTTCCTATAGTTGCAATGTGTTCTTTTTTAGTGTTTTCAAGTGGAAATGAACTTAATTCCTATATAGAAATATTCAAGACCAAGTGGTTATTTACAGCTATTATTGTTGCTATGACATCTTCTGTATTGTTTATAAAACTTACAGAATCTTTTGTTACAAGTGTAAAGTTTCATACAGAAGGAGCTGATGCAGACTTTAATATGGTAGTCTCAGCTATAGTTCCTTTCATAATAGTAGTATTTTTGTTTTCTATTTTTAGAGTGATAATGATAAGTCTAATTGGTAGTTCAAACTTTCAAGATATATTTTATAATTTATTTTCAAATGTGTTTAATAGAATGGGAACAAACCTTATGAGTGCTCTGTTGTTTATTTTTTTAATGCACTTTATGTGGTTTTTTGGAATTCATGGGAGTAATGTACTAGATACAGTTGCAAAAAATTTATTTGAAAATAGCATGGCAATTAACATCAATTTAGTTAATAATAATCAATTGCCAACAGAAATCTTTACTAAGACTTTTTTTGATACAATGGTTTTGTTGGGAGGATGTGGCTCTTTGCTATGTCTAGTAATTGCAATTTTTCTTAGTGAAAAGCGTATAAACGTAAGAAAGCTAGCTAAAATTGCTTCAATACCAGCTCTTTTTAATATAAATGAGATGCTAGTTTTCGGGATACCAATTGTTTTTAATTATATTATGTTTGTACCTTTTGTAATTACTCCTATAATTTTAACTATTACAAGTTATGTGGCTATGTCTGTAGGGATTGTACCATGTACAGTTTCTGCTGTAGAATGGACATCACCTATATTTTTAAGTGGATATATGGCTACAGGTTCACTAAGAGGTAGTTTGTTGCAATTATTTAATCTATGTGTGGGAGTTATAATTTATATTCCATTTATAAAGATGTCGCAAAATAGATATACATATATGTTTAAAAATAACATAGAAAACTTAACAAACTTAGTAAAAAGGTATGAATTGACAGGTGAACAGCCTAATCTTCTAAATCATAATGGTAAAATAGGTTCAATTTCAAAAATGTTGGCATCAGACTTGAAGTTTGCTATGAAAAGAGAAGAAATAGAACTTTTTTATCAGCCACAAGTCAATTATAATGGAGATGTTGTAGGTGCAGAAGGGCTACTTAGATGGAAACATTCAATAGGAGGATTCATTTATCCACCACTAGTTATAATTTTGGCTAAAGAGGAAGGGTTTTTGGATGAACTAGGAGAGTATATCATAAATAAAGCATGCGTTGATTTAAAGAAGAGTGAAAAATTATTGAGAAACCCTGTTAAGTTTTCCGTAAATATATCTCCAGACCAACTTGATGACCCTAAGTTACCGGAGCAAATAAAAAATATAATTAATAGTAATGATATAAATCCTAGTATGTTAGGTATAGAAATCACAGAGCAAATTGCATTATCAGGTTCACAAATAATTGTTGAGCGTATAAATGCGATACATAACTTAGGAATAAAGCTAATTATGGATGATTTTGGCATGGGGCATAGTTCTCTTATATATCTTCAAAATAATAATTTTGATATAGTTAAGTTAGATGGTTCGTTAGTTAAAGAAGTACTTACAAATAAAAGAAGTAGTGAAATCATAATTTCTATTGTTAATCTTTCAAAGAACTTGAATTTTGATATAATTGTTGAGTATGTTGAAAATTTGAACCAAAGAGATAAGTTATATGAATTAGGATGTGAAATATATCAAGGATATTATTATAGTAAAGCTATACCTTTCGAGGAATTTATAGAGTATGCAAATCAAGAAATATAGAGATAATTTTATAGAGTTTGTAAGTTCTATTAGTATATAAATTTGCAACAAATTTAAGTTTAGGAGAAACATATGAATATAAGTATAGTTGTAGTAGGTAAAATTAAAGAAAAATATTTAAAATTAGGTATTGATGAGTTTAAGAAAAGGCTTTCTAAGTATTGTAAGTTAGAAATTATAGAGTTGGATGATGAAAAAGCTCCAGAGAGTTTGAGTGCTAAGGAAATGGAAATTATAAAAGATAAAGAAGGAAAGAGAATTTTAGGGAAGATAAAGCATAATAGTTATGTTATAGCTTTGGCTATTGATGGAAAGAATTTGTCTTCTGAAGAACTTGCTAAGACCATGAGTGATTTAGCAGTTAGAGGAAATAGTAGTATCTGTTTTATAATAGGAGGTTCTTTAGGACTTTCTGATGAGGTTCTAGGAAGGGCTGATTATAAGTTATCTTTTTCTAGGATGACTTTTCCTCATCAGATGATGAGGTTGATATTGTTAGAACAGATTTATAGAGCTTATAGGATAAATAATGGAGAACCGTATCATAAATAAATGATACGGTTTTTGTTAGTTTAGTAATTAATAATATTAAAATAACAAAAAAGTATTGAAAGTATATTGCATTTAGGGTAGAATTAAATAAAATATTATAACATTATAATGTTTAGGTGGTTGTTAATAAAAATTTGGAGGAAAATATATGATAAAAATAATGTTGGCCTGTTCAGCAGGAATGTCTACAAGTTTATTAGTTACTAAGATGGAAAGTGCAGCTAAAGAAAACGGTATAGAGTCACAAATTTGGGCAATACCAGAATCAACTATACAAAATGAAATAGAAAAATGTGATGTCTTATTATTAGGACCACAAGTTAGATACATATTACCTAAGGCACAGGAAATTGCTAAGCCATATAATATACCAGTAGAGGTTATAAATATGATGCACTATGGAACAGTTAATGGAGAAGCTGTTTTAAATAGAGCAATAGAACTTAACAACACTAAGTAATAGAAAACATAATATATTTTTAATATATAAATTGGGAGAATCAAAGAATGGATGAAAAGATTATAGAAATATCTTTTAATATAATAGGTTATGCAGGTGAAGGTAAAGGATTAGCTTTTGAGGCAATAAAAGAAGCTAAGAATGGAAACATGGAAAAAGCAAAAGAATTATTAAAAGAGTCTAAGGAAGTTATAAATAAGGCACATAGATATCAAACAGAATTAATACAAAACGAAGCTACTGGAAACAGGACTGAAATAAGTGTCATACTTATACATGCACAAGACCACTTAATGAATGGTATGAATTTTCAACAGTTGGCTGAGGAAATCGTTGATTTACATTTGAAGTTAGAAGGTAAATAAAAATTAAAGAGAATAAATTAAGAGAGTTCTTAAAATATACATTATGTGTTGCACACTAATTGCTAGATTGTTGGTTCAATATTTGGTGAGCAGTACATTAAGTTTGTTTTGAGAACTCTTTTTGTATTGAGTTTAAAGTTAATAGATATTTACTATTAATAGTATAAGATTATATGTTATAATATTATAACATATAATTTAAGAGGTGAATCATGTTAAGAAATCAACCATTATATATACAAGTCGTAGATATATTAAAACAAAAAATATTAAATAACGAATATAAAATTGATGAAAATATTCCAACAGAAAGAGAATTGGAGGAAGAATTTGGGGTCAGTAAAATTACTATTAGAAAAGCTATTGAGATATTAGAATCAGAAGGGTATGTAGAGAAAAAAAGTGGAAAAGGGACAAAAGTAATAAGTAATAGTCTTTTTAATAAACTATCTAAAGCAGAGTCTTTTTCAAGTATACTTTTATCTAAAGGTCATAAGTTATCTAAAGAGACTATTTCAATTGAAAAAATAATAAATGATGAAAATTCACAAGTCTTTAGCATATTTGGGGAAAAATGTAGCAAGATTACCAGAATGTATTACTTGGATAGTAAGCCATATATATTTTTTACTCATTATATACCTTTTGATGAAAATCTGACTGTTGAAAGTTTTAATAATGAAAGTTCTTTATATATGTATTTATATAGAAGAAATATAAATATAACTAGATTTGAAGATGAATTTTTTATAGAAGAATCAGAACTAGAAGTATCAAAGGCTCTAAATCTAGATAAAGACATATTATTAGGAAGAAAAAGAAAGACCTATGATGAGAGTGATAATATAGTTGAGTTATCATTTGCAAGATATAATACAGAAGTACAAAATTACGTAATTAAATATGAAATATAATGAAAATCCTGAGTTTATTAAAATGATAATATGCTCAGGATTTTTATTTATAAAAATAAAAAAATATTATAACATTATAATGTTTACAAGCAAACATTATAATGTTATAATATTTTTAATAAATAAGTGATATTATCAATTACATAAAAATTAGTTTGTGTTATGAAATCGTTATTGCATTATAAATAAAGGATAATATCAATAATACAGGGGGATAACTATGGAAAAATTCGCAAGTTTTTTAGAGCGCAAGATTATGCCTGTAGCAGCGAAGATAAGCAATCAAAGACATATGAGAGCTGTAAGAGCAGGTATAATAGCAACATTACCACTAACAATAGTGGGGTCATTTTTCACAATATTATTAAACATACCTATTGATGCCTATATGGATTTTATAGCTCCATTTAGAGAAACATTAGATATACCATTTAGATATACTGTAGGATTTTTATCTCTATATGCTACTTTTGGAATAGCATCATCACTTGCTAAAAGCTATAATCTAGATACAACAGGTGTTGGAATGCTTGCAGTTATGGCGTTTTTAGTTTCTACAATAGTTCCAACACAAGTAGTTGAACCAGTGAGTGGTGTTATAGAAGCTGGTAGATGGATGGATATGGCTAAACTTAATTCACCATCATTATTTGGAGCAATCGTAACATCATTAATTACAGTTGAGATATATCGTTTCATGAAGGAAAAGAATATTACAATTAAGATGCCAGCAGGAGTTCCAGTAGAGGTTTCAAATTCATTTACTGCATTATTACCAACAGCAGTAATCTTAATGTTATTCTGGGTAATAAGACATATTTTAGGATTTGATATAAGTGCAGCACTAAGTGCTATGTTATCACCTTTAAAAGGATTTTTATCAGGAAATAGTTTAGGTGGTGGGTTACTGACAGTATTTCTAATAACTTTATTCTGGGTACTTGGAATACATGGTCCAGCTATAATGGGGCCAGTAATAAGACCTATATGGGATATGTCTATAGCAGAAAATATAACTGCATTCACAGAAGGAGTATCAGCTCATGCAATGCCAAACATATTTACAGAACAATTTTTACAGTGGTATGTATGGATAGGGGGAGCAGGAGCTACTCTTGCATTAGTTGTAATGTTTATGTTTTCTAAGTCACAATATCTAAAGAGTTTAGGTAGATTAGGATTTTTACCAGGATTATTCAACATAAACGAACCTATAATATTTGGAGCACCAATAGTTATGAATCCAATACTAGGAATACCATTTATAATTGGACCTATAATAATGACAATTCTATCGTATGTTCTTACTATTACAGGGGTTATACCTATGATGGTAGCAAGATTACCATTTGCAATGCCAGCACCAATAGCAGCAGTAATGAGTACTAATTGGAGTATACTAGCAGGTATCTTAGTATTAATCAACTTTGTGATATCATTTGCTGTTTATTATCCATTCTTCAAAGTTTTTGAAAAGCAACAATTACAAAGAGAACAAGAAGAAATGAGTGAAAATTTATAAAAATACATATATAGAAGTTTTGTACTATATAAAATATAGAAAAAGCTTATAAGTTATTAAGGGTGAAGGTAGGAGGAATGACCTTCGCCTTTAATTTTATGTATTTTAAATAATGTAATTTGAGGAGGAGAAAGATGGAAAGAAGATTAGGAATATCAGTATATCCAGAACATAGTAACATGGAAGATGATAAGGCATATATAAAAATGGCTTCAAAATATGGATTTAAGAGAATATTTATGTGCATGCTTTCAATTACAAGACCTAAGGAAGAAGTTAAAAAACATTTTAAAGAGATTATAACCTTTTCAAGAGAATTAGGATTTGAAGTAATCCTTGATATAGCTCCAAATATATTTGATATATTAGAAATATCTTATGATGATTTAACATTCTTTAGTGAGTTAAATGCTAGTGGAATAAGGCTTGACTATGGATATGATGGAAGTAAAGAAGCTATGATTTCTTTCAATCCATATGATTTGAAAGTAGAACTAAATATGAGTAATGATGTAGCATACTTAGATAATATAATTACGTACAAGCCAAATGTAAATAATATATATGGTTGTCATAATTTTTATCCTCAAAGGGGTACAGGCTTGCCGTATGATTTCTTTGTAAGATGTTCAAATAGATTTAAAAAGTATGGAATAAGAACTGCTGCTTTTGTTAACTCAAAATACGCAACAATAGGGCCTTGGAACATAAATGATGGACTGTGTACACTTGAAATGCATAGAAACTTAGATATATCTACAGCAACTAAGCACTTATTCGCAACTGGATTGATTGATGATGTAATTGTGGGAAATGCATATGCAAGTGAAGATGAATTAAAAAGAATGTCTGAAGTAAATAAATATCAAGTTGTATTTAGTGTAGTAGCTGAGGAAGAAACTTCTGAAATAGAGAAGACAATAATGGTAAATGAGCAACATTTTAGAAGAGGGGACATAACTAATCAGGTAGCAAGGTCTACAGAAGTAAGAAAAAAATATGTTAAAGAAAATTTCCCTAAGCATGATAATACGACCATCTTTAAAAGAGGAGATGTAGTGATTGGTAATGATGACTTTGGAAAGTATAAAGGGGAATTACAGTTGATACTTCAAGATTGTACAGATGAAAGAAAAAATAAGGTAGGTAGAATAAAGGAAGACGAAATAATACTTTTAGACTTTATTGAACCTTGGAGTAAATTTAAGATTATTTTAGAGGGAGAGTAAAGTGAAGATAGACATATTAATAAAAGGTGGAAAAACAGTAGATAAAAGTATAATTGATATAGCTATATTAGACGATAAAATAATAGAAGTAAAAAATCAGATAGATGCTTCTAAGTATCAGGCAAAACAAATTATAAATCTAGATGGAGAAAAATTTATTAGTGCAGGGTGGATAGATATACATACGCACTGCTATGAAAGACTAGACCTTTATAAGGATTATCCAGATGAGGTTGGAATAAAAAGCGGTGTTACTACTGTAGTAGATGCAGGAACAACAGGAGCTTTAGATATAGGTAAATTTTATGAAGATACTAAAAAATATAAGACAAATGTATATGCTTTAATAAATATTGCTAAGCAGGGAATAACATCTCAAGATGAACTTTCAAATATGATGAATGTTGATGAATATGAACTTAAAAGTGCAGTTAAAAAATACAAAGATTTTGTTGTTGGAATCAAAGCTAGAATGAGTAAAAGTGTTGTAATTTCAAACGGTGTTGAACCTTTAAAAGTAGCTAAAAGAATAAAAAATGAACTTAATCTACCTATGATGGTTCACTTTGGGAGTTCTCCTCCGACAATAGAAGATATATTCGACTATATGGAAAAAGGAGATATATTAACTCATATATATAATGGAAAGCCAAATGGAATACTTAGAGGTAATGAGGTTAAAAAGGAAATCATAGAAGCTAGAGAAAGAGGTATAATCCTTGATGTAGGTCATGGTACAGAAAGTTTTAGTATAGATGTTGCAATGAAATCTAAGGATGCAGGGATTTTTCCAGACACCATAAGTACAGATATATATATTAAAAACAGAATAAATGGTCCAGTCTATAACCTGTCTACAACAATGGAAAAGTTTATATATATGGGCTATTCACTTGAAGATACAATAAATAAAGTTACTAAGAATGCAGCAGATGCAATAAGTTTAAAAAATAAAGGTTTAATAAAAGAAGGATATGATGCTGATTTAACTATATTTGATGTGGTCAATGAAGAAAAAGAACTTCAAGATTCTTTGAGTAAGTCAGTAATCACAAGCACATCTATAAAGCCAAGAGCGGTAGTAGTTAATGGAGAATATTTGAATATAGGCGAGTCTATAGAAGAGAATGAGTAGAAGGGAGAAACTATTGTATGAGTAGTATATTTGAAAAGTACTCTGTAAGACGAGTTATAAATGCTTCAGGAAAGATGACTATACTAGGAGTATCAACAGTAGATAATGAAGTTATTGAAGCAATAGGTGAAGGGTGTAAAAATTTCTTTATAATAGAAGAACTTGTAAATAAAACAGGTGAATATATAGCAAATTTATTAGGGTGTGAAAGTGCACTGATAGTTTCTAGTGCATCTGCTGGGATTGCACAGAGTGTGGGAGCAGTAATAGCAAAAGATGATATGAGTCTAGTTTACAATGTAAATAATCCTAAAAAACAAGTTAAAAGGGAAATAATAATTCCAAAGGGGCACAATGTTGATTATGGAGTTCCAGTAGAAGTAATGATAAGACTTGGAGGAGGAGAAGTTGTTGAGGCTGGTTATGCTAATATGTGTAACAAGGAACATATAATAAGAGAGATAAATGAAAATACAGCAGCAATTATGTATATTAAATCTCATCATTGCGTCCAAAAGAGTATGCTAAGTGTGTTAGATGCAGTGCAAGTTTCCCAAGAATATAATTTACCTTTGATAGTAGATGCAGCGGCAGAAGAAGATTTAAATGTATATTATGAATTGGGAGCAGACCTAGTAATATACAGTGGTGCTAAGGCTATAGAGGGTCCTAGCTCGGGGTTAGTAATAGGTAAGAAAAAATACATAGATAATGTAAAGCTTCAATCAAAGGGTATAGGAAGGGCTATGAAAATAGGAAAAGAAAATATCATAGGTCTAACATACGCAATTGAGAGATATATAAATAATGATAAGGTAACTTTAAAAGAAATGGCGGACAAGCTAAATCCATTTATAGATAAGATAAATACTCTAAAGGGAGTGAGTGCTAGTATAACTAGAGATTCAGCAGGTAGAGAAATACTTCGTGGAGAAATTGACTTTAATGAAGATATAATAAATAAGTCAACACAACAAATTATAAATGAACTTAGAGGTGGAGAGATAGCCATATACACTAGGGACTATAAGGCTAATGAAAGTAAGATTGAGATTGATATAAGGAGTGTAACTGGAAGTGATTTAGATATAATCTATAATAAAATAAAAGAGATAATAGAGAAGTAGAAAAATAGAGAATAGAATAAGTGACGTTATAATGATTTAATAAATTGAATTTTACCAATGGAGGGAATAAATATGAATTGTATACCACAATATTATAAAAATAGAGTTTGTTTAAATGTTCTTGCAGGAAGCATAAAAAATGCTAAAGAAGTATATGATGCTTGTGATGGTCATGTACTAGTAGGAGTATTATCGAAGAATTATAGCACTGTAGAATCAGCTATTGAAGATATGAAAAAATACTCAAAAGAAATAGATAATGCAGTATCTGTTGGACTTGGAGCTGGAGACCCAAATCAGTCAAATATGGTATCTCAGATTTCTAAAGAACTTCAGCCACAACATATAAATCAAGTGTTTACAGGTGTGGCTACATCTAGAGTATTGCTTGGTCAAAATGATAGTATAATAAATGGATTAGTTTCTCCAACTGGTAAACCAGGATTTGTAAAAATATCTACAGGTCCATTAAGTTCAAAAGAAAAAGATGGTATAGTTCCTATAGAAACAGCAATAGCCATGATGAAAGATATGGGAGGAAGCTCAATTAAATTTTTCCCTATGGGAGGACTTAAAACAAAGGATGAATATATAGAAGTTGCAAAAGCTTGTGCAAAGCATAATTTTTATCTAGAGCCAACAGGAGGTATAGACTTAGATAACTTTAAAGAGATAGTTCAAATTGCACTTGATGCTGGTGTAGAAAAAGTTATACCTCATGTTTATACATCAATAATCGATAAAGAAACAGGTGATACAAAAGTGGAAGATATAGAAGTACTTTATAAAATAATGAAAGAATTATTGGGATAGATTTATGAATATATTAGCTTTTGGTGAAATAATGATGAGACTTTCAGTACCTGACTACAAGTTCTTAACACAAACTAATGAACTAAATTATGTAATTACAGGTACGGGATTAAATATATTATCTGGGCTTAAAAACTTTGGATACAATACCTATATGTTGACAAAGTTGCCCAGTAATAATGTAGGTAAAGCATCAAGTGCAAATATAAGAAAGCTTGGGGTAAAAGATGACTTTATTACATATGGAGGAAATCATATAGGAGTATACTTTCTTGAAAGTGGATATGGAGAAAGGCCTTCAGAAGTGACTTATTTAAATAGGTTAAATAGTTCATTTTGTGAGAGTAAACTACAAGACTATGATATTGATAAATGTCTAGAAGGAATTGATGTAGTCCATATTTGTGGTATTGCTATGCAACTTACAGATTCAGTTAAAGAGATTGCTTTAGAATTATCTAAAAAATCTTATGAAAAGGGGATAAAAGTATTCTTTGATTTTAATTTTAGACAATCGCTAAATCCAAAAAAGACTTATGATGATTTAGTAGATGATTATAAGAAAATACTACCATATTGCCACGGATTATTTGCTAGTTATAGAGATATAAATAAAATTCTTAATGTAGATAATTTAGATATAAAATCGAGTTCAGAATTGATTAAAAAAGAGTATGATATAGATATTGTAGCTGGAACTATGAGAAGGTTTGATGATATGAACAATAGATTTATAAGGGGATATATATCAAATAATGATGGTTATTTTGAAAGTAAAGAATATAAGTTAGAAATATATGACAGGGTTGGTGCTGGAGATGGATATGTGGCAGGAATTATATATTCATATTTGGAAAATATGAGTAATGAAGATATAGTTGAGTTTGGGGTTGCTAGTTCGGTGTTAGCCCATACAACTTATGGAGATAATTCTTTAGTAAGTACAAGTCATGTATTTAGATTGATGAATAATGAAAAAGTAGATATATTGAGATAGTATTTTTATATAGAATAAGATTATTAAAAAATGAAGGCTTGTTAAAAAGTTTATTATTAGTAAAAGTAATAGATTATAAGTTATCATTTTCTAAGATGAAATATTAATTACACCACACTAATGTAAATGGATAGAGATATTGATGATAACAAAGAGAACAGTTAATTGAAATAATCTAAAGAAAATAGAGTAAAATATATAGACAAGATTATAATAAATATATTCGAAAAAGCATTCCAGTTGGAGAACTAAAATGCCCAGTTGAGATAAAACTGTTGAAAAAGAAAGTATAGGATGTTATCTTGTAAACATAGAAGATTTAGAAATGATAAAAATTATCAAATCTTTTTTATACAAGGTAACATCCTTTTTAAAAGATGAAATTGTAGAGTTCATAGTAAAGATGTGAAGGGTATGACTTATACTATTTCTGTACTAAGCCAATATGTAAAATTATAAATAAATTGATAACAAATAATTATCATAATTCATCGCCTATAGATTGTGCAATTAAAAATATAAAATTAATTTATTAGAAAATCTTATATATTAATGAGATTAAAAAATATAAGCCATTTCTTTAAAATGAAATGGCTTATATCTTTACAAGGGGGTAAAAATATGAAAAAAAAATTAAACCTATCAAATAAATATATAAAAGCGTATAAAGGAAGGTCTATATCAATTTCAATAAGTATAGTACTTTCAATAGCTCTTATCGTAGGAGTTAGTATTTTAAATGCAACTAATAATAATCTCGAACTTCAAAATATGAAATATGAAAATGGAATCTATAGTGTTAACTTTGAGGAAATAAATAAAAATCAAATAAAAATGTTAGAAAAAAATAATACAATAGAAAATTTTGGATTAACTTCGGTGTATAAACAAACCTCAAGTGAGGAACGTCAAAGTATAGATATAGTAGGAGCAAACAATAGTTATATAACGAGTAATTCTAAGGTAGTAAAAGGTAGGCTTCCAGAAAAGAAGAATGAAATGGTAGCAGAAGAGTGGGCTTTAAGAAATTTTGGTATAAAACCAGAAGTAGGACAAGAAATAACATTAAAAGTTTACAATGACAAAGGTGAAACAGAGGAAGAAACATTTAAATTAGTTGGAATAATAAGTGATAGAGCTTTAGAAAAGTCAGCTGCTAGATTAGATTTATTTATACCTATAGATTTGGATAATTATTCACAAATACAAGCATATGCAAGCTTTAAAGAAGGAACAGACATATATAATGAGGTAAATAAAATATGCAAAAATCTTAATATAAAAGATAAAAATACCATTATAAATAGAGATATGGCAGATCTTGAGATTTCAAATGCTTCTATAAATTTAAAAGATATGCAAGTAGTGCTTATTATGAGTTTTATATGTGGAATAGTTATATATGGAATATTTAATATTTCTATATATAAAAGAATTAGTGAATATGGAATTTTAAGAGCTGTAGGATATAATAATTTCAAAATATTCAAATTAATATTACAAGAGCTATTGAGTTTATACAGTATTTCAATACCTATAGGATTAATATTAGGTACATTTGGAGCTAGAGTACTAGATATAAATAGCATTAGTTTATTTGAATAATAAAAATAGTAATAAGAAGTATTAAAATAAATTTTTACTTAAACAATACATATAAATATTTCTAGACTTGATTTATTTAATGACATTTCTGGGAAAAGACTTATAGTTGTTAAATGCAGTTCTTTTTATACTATTATTAAATAGCAAATTAAAAACTAAATAATAAGTAAGTAGAAATAGCATTAACCATATAAAAGTGGCTAATGCTATTTTTATAATCAATATTAATCAATTTTTATAAGATAAGGCGTAAAACCACTATACCTTTAGGTTAGTGGATGTAAGCTTATCCCTGATTATGTATATATCTTTCAATAGTTTCCTTAGAAATAGCACCTATACTACAAGCAAAATATCCATCTAACCAAAAAGTCTTTTCCTTCCAAAAATATTTGTTAAGGTATAATTGATTATTATTAATTCGCCAAATTCTATAAGTTGAAATCTGCTTGAACCATCTTACTATCTCCAATATAGAAACTGTTGGTCTGTATTTAACTAATAGATGCACATGATTTTTATCAACTTCCATTTCAACCATGATCAAATCTTTTTCTTTTGCTACATCACTAAGAATATGTTTAATTTCATCGCCAAATTTAATTAGCAAATTTTTTCTGTATTTACATACAAATATCAGATGTACTAATAACAAATACTTAGAATGATTTCTACTAATATAATCCATGACTCCAATTTAACCCCTTCTTAAAGATATATGGCTTAATTAGTTTTACATTTGGTACTTTTTTGATTTCTTTTAAAGCTATGTATTTACCCTCATTCTGACTACCTTTAACTGTATAAACATTTCTATCATATTTAATCAAGTCATTTGGCTGATACAATGATTTTTGCTTCCTTATTCTTCTTTGACCTTTAGATATTTTCTGACCTCTGAACACTCTAAGATTTTCAGAATTTAAATTCTTGTTTCTAGTCCTTCTTCCACAATTAAGTTCACTTGCGGAAACCTTCTCACCAGTTCTATTATCTATATATTTAGCATCATAGAATTTTTCAAGACTTCTATTATTTAATCTTGATTGTTCAACTTTAAATATTTCTAAATTTCTAACTTGATTAACACCTTTAGCTATAGCAAAAGCATCATTAAAATGACTTTTTTCTATACCATGTTCAATTCTATGATTTTTAGTCAAATAACCATAAGTTGCTTTAATGTTAGTATATTTTTCTTTCAACTGTTCCAATAAGTACCATCTTATCATTGACATAAATGTAGCATCTCTAAAACCTCTGACCTTTTTACCATTTTCACACCAATCATACAGAAATTTACCCTTTTTATGATTAGGAGATGTATGACACTTATTACACAAAGTTATTAAATTACTAGGAGCATCAGAACCACCTTCACTCTTGTACTTAATATGATGAATTTCTAATATCTGTTCTTTACTCTTATTCTTACAATTAGGATTTTGACATTTGTGTCCATCTCTGTGAAGCACATATTCCCTTACATTCCAAAAGCTCATTTGTTCTCCCTGTTGATATTCTACTCCAGATATGTCAGGATTTTTAATTTTTTGTATATCAAAGTTGGCAACCTCTATTACTATATTTCTGATAGGCAATATAGAATTAAGATAATCTATAAATTTAAGATGGGTATTCAATTTATGTTGTAAACTTGGTGCTAACCATCCTTGTTTTATTTTTCGATTGTTCCATCTAGGTTTTCTATATCTTAACCTTTGTCTCCTAATTCTTCTATACTGACTTTTTTCTAATAATCTATCTTTCATACCTTGAAGCAATTTTACTTCTCCAACTATTAATTCTTTACTATCTGTTATAGCTGAAAATCCTATATTTAAATATCCACTATCTATCCCCAATGTTATAGTTTGAATATATTCAGTATCTGTCTTATATAATAATTGTATAATAAATGGATTAACTCTTTTAACAGTAGCTTTCTTTTGTTTTAATAATTTTCTAGCCTTTGCATTAGTAGTAGGCATTAATGGTTTTCCTTCAAAATTAATTACATATACCATAGTATAATCCTTTCAGATAATTTAACCTCACCTTACGGTGGTAAGCTCTCTTCGCCAATGTTATGAAAGGTTTTAAATATACCACACTTCACCTGCCATCAGTGATGTTTAATGATATACCGTAGAGTTTAGGACTAGAGAAGTATCCTAAAGTACCTATATATTCTTACATAACGTAGTGTAAACTTAGGCTATTCAACTAGCTTTTTACAAGCTACTACCCTTTAGGGTAATGGCAGTTGACATTATAGAAATAAATTTTTCCAATGCTGGATTTGTATTGTTTTTATTCCATACAACTACAACCTCAATTCTATTTTGTACTTCATTTATAGGGACTATTGCAATATCACGCTCTAGCATTGTATCTGTAACACAAAATGAAGGTAAAATGGATATCCCCATGTTAGAAGCTACCAATGACTCAATAGTATTAAGATTATTTGAACGTTGTACCACATTAGGCACAAACCCTGCTTCACGATATCTATTTTGTATCATGGATTTTTGTCCATACTCATCTCCTGTTTCCTTTACAAAAATAAACTTATCATGCTGTAGTTCAATTAAATCGATAGAATCCTCATTATAAAGTGGGTGACCAGACGGTAAAAGGGCTACCAAAGAATATCTTTCTACAGTTTTATATTCAAAGTCTTTTAACGGTTGATTTTCTGGATTAATAACAAAGGCAAGGTCCATAAAATTATTTTTTACTAAGTTTAAAAGTTCGGTTATCTCATTAGTACAAATATCCATAGATATATTAGGGTATGTATTAGAAAATTCTTTTAAATATTGTTGAAATTTGTTTTTTTCATATCCTATTAAGATTCCAATACTCAAAGTTCCAAAAAAACCATGCGCAAATTGTTGTGTTTTTGCAATAGCATCATTAATATTTTTTATTATAGTGCGAGCCTCAGATAAAAAAACTTTCCCAGCTGGTGTTAGTTCAACATGTCGTTTACTTCTTGTAAATAGAGTTACATTTATTCGTTCTTCTAAAGCTTTTATTTGCTGTGTAACAGCAGTTTGGGAAATATAGAATTTTTCTGCTGTTTTGGTAAAACTTAGAGTTTCTGCTACAGATATAAAATATTCTAATTGTTTAGTATTCAAATAATCACCCCTATTTAAACTTAATTGTTTATAAGCCTTATTTATATAATTAAAACTTATTATAGTATAAGAAAATTTACTTTTAAAGAATATTGAAAAATATTTGTATAAAAATATATGTTTTGAGTATATATTTTTATCAGATTTTATAAATTTATTAATAAGAATAACTTATATATTCCCATGAAAACGATATTGGATTTAAGTAAATTTGTCTCATAAAATGAAAGTATATCAATTGATAATACTTTAAATAAGAAGGGAGAAAAAATGGAAGATAAATTTTATGCAAAAGGCAAAGGAAATAATGGATATATTAAAAATCTTGAAGTTTGTTCCTTCAATAACTTAGATGGAACTTGTGGGATGTTTCAAATGGCTCTGTATAAAAGAGATGAAAAATACTATTTATATGGATGCTGTTTTGGAGGAAATAAAAAAAATGGAGTAATGATTAGTGATATTACAGACCCTTATAATCCTCAATTTATAAAACATTTTCAAATGTTAGACCCTAAAGAATATCCTACAACAACAACTCCAAAAATTCAAATAGCAGATGATTTAATGATAGTAGCAATGAGTTGTGGAAGTGGACCAGGAGCACTTGTTGACCAAGCTAAATTAGCAAATATTAAGTGTGAAGCAGGAATTAGAATATATAGTTTAAAAGAAGACCCTTTAAACCCTAAGTTTTTAGGTTATTGGGATTGTGGCTTAAAGCATGTAATGGGTGTCCATAGATTTATGTATAACGGAGGAAGATATGTACATTTATCAAGTGACTGTGCTGGATTTGAAGGTCTGATTTACAGGGTCATAGATATAATAGATCCTACCAATCCAGTGGAAATAGGTAAATGGTGGAGACCAGACCAATATGCAGATGGGTATCCAAATAGAACTTTTGACCCAGGAGCACCTCATTGCCCAGAATTTATGGATAAAGGATGGCTTCATGGACCTCCATTTGTAAGAGATGGGAAAGCATATTGTGGTTATGGAGGAGCTGGCTTAGTTGTACTAGATGTTGAAGATTTAACAAGACCAAAATGCTTAGGTGAATTACCATTTATGCCTGCATTTTCTAGTAGGCTTGCAGGAGCAAGAACTCATACAGCACTACCATTACCAGGAAGAGATTTAGTTGTTGTTCAAAATGAGGGAGAACGATTTCAATTTTTTAAACCAGATAGTATTACAGAGGCTCAAGCTATGAATAATATACATATGGTTGATGTTAGTGATCCAACAAAACCAACATTAATTGCTCAATTCCCATATCCTGAAGTGCCAAAAGATTTCCCTTATCCTAACTTTAATGTTGCAGGGCTAGGAAAACCAGGACCATTTGGTCCACATAACCTTCATGAACCAATGGATAATAAGCCATGGCTAGAGCAAAGAGGAGATAGAGTATATTGCTGTTATTTCCATGCAGGGTTAAGGGTTTATGATGTATCGGATCCATATTACATCAAAGAGTTAGCATATTTTATACCACCAAATCCAAATAAAACGCCAGAAGAGTCTTATTTCCCAGGATTCCCTGGACCACGTTTAGCAGTAACAGAAGATCTTATTGTTGATGATAGAGGCTACATCATCATAGATGCCTTAGATGATGGATTCTATATATTAAAAATGAAAGAAGATTAAATAAATACTAAAGAGGGAGAGTTAAAAATGAAAATACTAGGTATTTCTTTCGGAACAAAAAATGGAAATAATGACACAATGTGTAAAGTTGCACTTAAGGGTGCTCAAGAAGCAGGGGCTGAAGTAGAATTTATTCAAATGTCATCTATTAACATTAAACATTGTACTGGATGTTGTGCGTGTGTTAAGACTTTATTATCTGGAAAAGGTAGTATGTGTGTATTAAAAGATGATTTTGAATGGTTACTTGACAAAATGAAAGATGCTGATGGGATAATAATTTCAGACCCTATCTTTGAAGAGGGAGCATCAGGATTATTCCATACTATAATGGATCGTTTTGGACCAAGAGCAGATAGAGGAAATAATATTATAGGAACAAAAGTTTCAGAAGCTACAGGAGGAAAAATTCCAGATTCAAGAATACTTAATGATAAAGTAATATCATTCATGGGAATAGGAGGTTCTGACTGGGGTACAAGAGTTCAATGTGAACATGCTATGCTAGCTCTAATACCAATGTGGAAAGTTATAGACAATGCTTGGTTTCCATGGGCAAAGGAATTGGTAATGGATGATACAAAACTTGCTCAAGTTCATCAAATAGGTTTAAATATAGTTGAAGCAGCAAAAAATTTTGAAAAAGCTTCATACCAAGGAGAAGAGGGAGTATGTCCACATTGTCACAATAGATTATTCTACCTTGAGCCAGGTACTAAAAAATCAATATGTGCTCTATGTGGTATAGTTGGAGAATTAGATACTACAAGTGGAAAAACTGTATTTAGTTTCCCAGAAGAACAATTAGGTCATGCCCATGATACTTTAGCAGGTAAGTTTATACATGGTGATGATATTAAAAAAATGGAAGGTCATTATGAAGAAGTTCGTAAAACACCAGAATTTAAAGAAAGAAAAACAGCTTATAATTTTATAGAACCATTAACTAAAGAAAATCAAGCTGGAGTTTCATTAGGATAATAATTAAAATACTAAGACTCTTTTTTAAGGGATATTATAGGAGGCTTATTGTATGAATGAAAAGCCAAGCTTTAAACAAATTGAAATTATTCTAGTAGTTATTTGTTTAGTACTTACATATTACAATGTTAGATTAACTCCAGCATTTATTGTTATATTTATACCACTATACTTAAGTTATTTTGTAGTATCTATGATTGCAAATCAAATAGCAATGAAGCTATTAGAGATAAGGCAAGCTAGAGAAGCTACTAATTACGATATAGGAAATGTATAGAAAGAAAAAAGAAATATTAACACTGTCTATGGGGATTGCTTTACTACCTCCTTTATGGGCAGTGTTAGCACCTTATATAGGAATAAAAACTGGAGCTGTAGCACTAATCTGTGCAGGATTATATGTAACTAATGGTAATAAACAAAAAGATGGATTAAAAATAATGTTTGGTTTTTGGTGTGGAGATTTATGGGCAGTGTTGACTATTTTAATTATGGAATATATAAACTTCAATCAAAACCTAGAATTATTTTTAACACTTAGTATATTAGGTTTTTTTGCAGTTATAATTGCATTCTTATTTGAAAAAATAATTTTCCTACCATCATGGCTTTGTGGTTGGGCTATAGGTCTAACTATTATGACAGGTGAAAATATTATTAACTTACAAGATATTTGTATTCAAATTGCTGTAGCTATGGCAGTAGGAGTGTGGTATGTGGGTGCAGGTGTAGATTTGTTTACAAGATATATTTTGAGTAAAGATAAGAAAAAGTTAAATTGAAAGCATGTGAATATACTTTGATTATAGGAGAATGTTTATGGGATTTGAATTTAAAATAATGAGAAGTTTAATATATGTAGGGCTTGCCAAGGAAGAGTATAGACCTAAATTAATGGACTGGTTATATCGTCACCATATTCCAGATAGTATTAGTACTTTTGGACCATATTGTACTAAATATGCCTTTTATCAAGCATATCCTACACCAAATGAAGGTGAGCGTTTTGGTGTACGTAAGATGCAACTAACAGAACATTATTGGCTTGTGGATGAGCATATGCCTGAGATGGCAAATAGAATTATGACAGAATATATGCCTATGGATGTTCTACGTTGGCAAGGATGTATACCAGATGTAGAGAATAAAAAGGTTCATGAGAATGCAGAAAGTGGAGATGTAGGACGTGCAGTAGGTGGAGATAACGGATGTCCACCATTTATATTTGCCTTTGTTCCAATAAATTGGGAAGAAGATTTTAGAGGAAAAGGACGTACTGTACAAGATGGACCAAACTATCGTTGGCAATTTATGATTAAGTATCCAGATGGAATTTCTAAAGAAGAAGGAGAAAAATGGTTTTATGATGAAATAGTTCCATATTTTACAAACTGTTGCTATGTTAATCGTTTTGTCAGTAGTAAAATAATAATTAACTATGGAGCAACTGCCTTTGACCGTGTAGTAGAACTATGGTTTGAAGGAGAAGAAGAATGGTATAAAGCTGTGGTTGAAGAGGCAAAAGCTTTTATTAAAAAGCCAGAATGGGCACAAGAAGAGGAATTCCCGTATTTAAAACCACAATTCAATATTGCATCAGTATTCTTAGGTGATATAGCAACTATGGATGCATATTCACAGTATCATGGATATATTACAATGAGATAAAAATTTATAGTTTATGATAAGTAGAGGATGCACTTACTATTGCTAGTAGAAGAAGACTTATGTACCCTTAAAAGTAGGTGAATATATAGTTTTATATTTAAATTTATATAAAAATAAGACTAATAAATATGAAACAATAGCATTAGAATAATTTAATAATATTTGTTAAAAGAGTATTTAGAATGTGTTTAAAGATTAAGATGTTCCTTTTATGGTGACAGATAGTTGAAATAATAAAACTGTTATCATGAAGGGAACATTTTTATCTATAGGAAATCTTTTGAAATAAAAGTTAAATATGTTTAAGAACATCTTAAAGTGAAAGAACCATTGTTAGAAATATGTAGACAATATAGTATTTATAACGTATTATATTAACAAGTTTACACTTGGGTTATGAAATAAAAAGAGTAATTCCAAAGATTGTAAATATTATGCTGGTTTTGATACTTCAAAGTTTAGGTGATGTTGTAGTTGTTAATAGAAATACGTTTAATGAGCATAAAGAATTTATCTAATAATAGGAGGACATAATGTATACAATTGGACAAGTATCTAAATTTTTAGGAATGTCTAGAGACACACTAAAATTTTATGAAGACAAAGGATTAGTAAATCCTAAGAAAAATGAAGAAAATGGATATAGAATATATAATCAGTTTGATATATATGATATTACAACGATAAACTTTTATAGAGAAATTGATATAGAAATTAAAAAGATTCAAGAAATAAGAAAAAGTAAGAGTATAAATGATTTAGAACTTTTACTAGAAGAGAAGGAACAAATCATACTAGAAGAAATAGAATATAAAAAGCTTCTCTTAAAAAAAATTCAGTTAGTCAAAGAAGATTGTGACAAAATCAAAACATATTTTGGGAAATACATAATAAAAGAAATGAAGCCTTTAGAGGTAAAGGGTAGAATAAAACATGTTACTGGCTATGATGAATATGAGGTCTTAAAAGAGAATACAAACAACTTAAAAAAAGCAGTTACATTAACTGATTTAAGAAGAGTAATAAGTTTTAATGAAGAAGGTATAGTAGAAGAAAAATTTATAATTGTAAGGGAAGTAGATGAATATGACAAAATCATAGAAGGTGAAGTTTTATCTCATCCTAATTGCATTTATACTATTATTGAAGATGGCAGATGGTCAACTGGAGGAGAAAGTATTGATAATAAAGTGAAAGACAGATTAAGAGAAATAGCAATAGAAAATGAATATGAATTACTTGGAATAGTCTATGTTAATATATTGCTTACTACTTATGAAGAAGGTATTGAGCGTATATTTTTAGAGCTTTATGCACCTATAAAATAACATAAAAGCATTGACCTGAGACTTACTCATAGGTTTAAACTCATGATATAAGCAGTTATAACTTATATAGCAGTTAAATATTAATTTGAAATGAGGATTATTTATGAGAACAAATAAAGTATTAAAAAGACCTATAGTAAGTTTTATTATTCTAACAAATATGATTTTTTTACCACTTTTTTTATTGACACTAGCAACTATAATGATAAAACTTCCAGCAGTGATATCTGATATTGCTCTGTGCATATCATCTTGGTCATCAACTTTTGCATTTATGATATTATTTAAAAAAATTTACCCAGATAAAAAATTTTTAGTATATGTAAAAGGTAAATTTAGAAATAAATTTAAATTTTCAATAGTATCAATAGCAATTAGTATACAAGTTTTAATAACTATAGTAGTTATACTTATATTAGCATCTAAAAATCATGGAACAATACCTAACTTTAAAATTTCGTCATTAGGAGTGCTTATATATTTCTTCTTAAAAACTTTATTTGCAGGACCATTAGGTGAGGAATTAGGTTGGAGAGGATTTGTTCAAAATCACCTTCAGAAAAAACATTCTCCTTTAAAAGCATCAATAATAGTAGGTTTTTGGTGGGGGATGTGGCATTTACCAATATGGTTTACAACAGGATTTAAAGAAGTTGATTTAATAAAATATATATTATATTTTTTATGATTGCAATTATATCAATTAGTATTATAATGACAACTTTTTATAATCTAAATAAAACTTTAATAATACCTATTACAATACATCAACTATTTAATTTTTTTATTGGGATAATTAATGGAGATTTAATAGAGCTTATAAAGTACTATGCAATGTTATATTTAATAGTTGCAATTGTATTGATAGCTATAAATCCAGGAAATGCACTATATAAAAAATTTTCTAAAAACACAACACAAATGCTTTAATAATATAAGTGAGAACCATATCACAAATGAGTGAAATAATTCTCCTTATTAATTAATTTTAATTAATAAATATTTGTAAGTATTATCTTAAGATTTACTATATTTTTAGTGGATTTTTCACAAATAAAAATTTATAGGATAGAATTGATTGTTATAATAGTTCCATCCTATACAAATACAACTATTGACAATTCATTTTTGTCATCAGAACAATCATATAAATATTACAATGGATTTATCTGGAATGGAAGGTATTCAGAGTGTATTTCATTAGATGAAATACTTAAAAGAATGAAATAGATAAGTATCAACTTATTATATAAGAAAAAACTTTAACTTGCTTGGCTTAAAATATTAAAATCAGAAGGAACATCTATTATTAAATCTTTCATTTAGATGAGTTAATTGAAGAAAAAAGGATGTAAAACTACAAGTTAAAAAACAAATTTAATACATTAGAATTATAAATAAGGCACATCAATTTTATTTTAAATTAATGTGCTTTTTACTTGTAGTAATTTATTCATAATTAGTATAGTTTCTATTCTTTAAATAAATGTTTCTTAAGTTTCTTTACCTAAAGAAACCTTTTTTATTTATAAAATCTACAGGTGTACTATAGTATCTATTTTAGATAAGTTTAATTTTTGTCTCAATCTAAAACAAAAGTTATACTTAAATGAAATTGAAAACGATAAAATTCTCAAATAAAATAAGTATTGTGGAGGTGATGAAAAAATCCAATGATAATATGAAGACTAATCTTAAGAAGAAAGTAGGGATTAATGGTAGTGGACAAAGAAATTGTATCAATTCTCCAGATTTTATTAAATAGCACATTGATTACAACTAATGGATTACAAGATGAATCTAACTCATCAAAGAGACAAATTACTTATAGAATAAATAAAATCAATGACATGCTTAAAGTAAAAAACGTACCACTTATATGTTTAAGAGCTGATAAAGATATTATCGTTAGAAAAGAAACAAAAAAAGCAATTAAAGAAATTCTAGAAAAAAACTATTCTAAGAATACTTATTATTTTAGTAAAGTTGAAAGACTTTTATATATGTATTTAATGCTTTTTATTAATATGGAGGACATCTCAATTAATCATTTTATAAATTCTATAAAAGTAAGCAGGTCTACTGTAAATCTAGATTTTAAAGACTTAATACCAAATCTTGAAAAAAAGGGTATAGAGGTCAAGAATAATCGTATAAATGGATATTACTTAGTTGGAAATGAAATGGAAATAAGGAGAGTACTTATTAAGAACATTATAGAAACTTTGTCTAAAGAAAAAAGTTCAAGAGTATTTGATATTTTTATTAAAGAATATAATTTAGACAGTTTTGAAGAAGCTAAAAAAATTATATTGAAGCTAATAAAAAAATATGAAATTACTTTTGTTGAAGATAGATTAATAGAATTTATATATATATTTATCTTTCTAAAAGCAAGGATGTGTTCAACTAGAATAGTTATTCAAGAAAATGTAGATATTCCCAATATTTCAGTTATGAGCTCAATGAAGGAATATAAATTTGCTAAGGAATTATTAGAAGTATATGAGAATGAAGAGAAGATAAAACCTCATAATGTAATGTATATTAGTGCTTGGATTTTAGGTATATCAGTAGGAAACTATGAAGAAGATACAGAAGATAAGGATGTAATTTCAAAAATTGTAAATAAAATGATGACAAGATTCGGATATCTAAGTGGAGTTTATTATATAAGTCAAGAAAAAATATTTAAACAATTATATTCTCATTTTAGACCAGCCTATTACAGACTTTTATTTAAACTACCTATTTATAATCCAATTTGCGAAAAAGTAAAAGAAGAATATAGATTAGTTTATAGAATTGTAAGTAATGCAATGAAAGAGTTTTGTGGATTATTTGGAGAAGAAATTCAGGAAGAGGAGTTAGCATACTTGACAATGCACTTTGCAACACTTTTTTCAAATAAAAAAGAATTTGATGGTTTTAGAAAAAGGATAGCATTAATAGTTTGTTCAAATGGTGTTGGTAGTTCAGCTATTTTACATGCAGAACTTACGAACTTATTCCCTGACTTACATTTTATACCAATGTCAGAATCAGTTGGATTGGAAAATATCAGTGAACCCGTAGACATTGTATTTACTACTAATTATAATACAGAAGGTCTAAAAACAGATGTGCCAGTGATTAAAGTAAGCCCTGTTATGACCACAAAAGAAAAATATAAAATTACACGTGAAGTGTACATTCAATTAGGTGACATTTTTTTAAGACAACCTAAAATAGATGAGGTTATGGAGATAATAAAAAAATATGCAAAAGTAACTTCTGAAAGTATTCTTTCAAGTGAGTTATTAGCCTATTTTACACAAGTAGAAAATTTTACATCTAAGGAAAGAGAGGAGCCTATGCTAAGTGAGATTACTAATGAAACACTAGTAAAAATAAAGGTAAAAGCTAAGAATTGGGAGGAGGCTATTAGACAGTCAGCTTCTGCATTAGTTGAAAATAACAAAGTGACTGAGGGATATGTAGATGCCATGATTAACTCGGCAAAAGTATCTGGACCATACATAGTAATTACAAAACATGTTGCGCTTCCACATGCTAGACCAGAAGCTGGGGCAAAAGAGATTGCAATAGGTATTGCTACTTTAGATAGCCCTATTGAGTTTGGAAATGATGAGAATGACCCTGTAAAATATGTGTTTTGCCTAAGTGCAATAGATAATAATAGTCATTTACGTGCTATGTCTGAACTGGTTGAATTATTGGAACAAGATGAGTTCTTTAAGATTTTGGATAGTGCTAAAGAAGCTAAAGAAATTATTGATTTTATAAAAAAACACGAATTATAAAGGAGGATTTAATTATGTATAAGATTTTAATCGCATGTAGAGCAGGAGTTGGCTCAAGTTTAATGTTAAAAATAAAGACTCAACAAATTATTAAGGAAAATAACTTTCCAATTGAAGTAGAACATGGTTCATTGGATTCATTAAATGGATTCAATGGAGATGCTGTAGAAACATTAATTGATGTTGCTGAAGAACTAAAAAATAAAAATTTGAAGTTTGATATAATTGGAATTCACAATATTGTTGACCGTAACGAAATTAAGACAGCACTAGAAAAATTCCTTGCTTCAAAAGAGGTATAAATTTAAAAAAATAGGGAGGAATGTTTATGGAATTTATTATTAGTTTGTTAAGTACACCTGCTGTTTTACTTGGTGTAGTTGCATGTATAGGATTGATTCTTCAAAAGAAATCAGCTGTTGAAGTATTTACTGGGTCTTCAAAAACACTTATAGGTTTCTTGATATTTGGTATTGGTGCTTCTGCTATGACTGGAGCACTTCAAAATTTCAATAAATTATTCCAACATGGCTTTGGAATTACTGGTGTTATAGCTTCACCAGAAGCAGCTACAGCACTTGCACAAGGTACATATGGCTTTGCAGTTTCGTGTACATTAATTCTTGGATTCATATTAAATTTAGTATTTGCACGTGTTACAAGGTTTAAGAATATTTTCTTTACAACAGGTCATAGTTTATTCTTTTCTTGCGTATTAGTTTTAATCATGAAAGCACATGGATTCGATAATACAATCACTATCTTAATGGGTGGAGCTATCTTAGGATTTATGTCTGCTGCACTACCTCAGTTCTGTCAACCATTTATGCGTGAATTAACAGGCGGTGATGAACAAGCTATTGGTCACTTTAATATGATTGGTTATGGTCTATCAGGTTATATTGGGCGTTTATTTTCGAAACATAAAGATGATACAACAGAGACTATAGAATTTCCTAAGTGGTTATCAATATTCAGAGACTTCTTAATGGGTCTATCCATAGTTATGCTAATCTTATTTTATATTGCAACATTAAAAGCTGGTCAAGCATTTACTCAAGAGATTGCTGGCTCAACACATTGGTTAGTATTTCCGCTTATAGAGGCATTTACATTTGTAGCTGGTATGTCAATACTGATGTCAGGTGTTCGTATGTTCTTAGCCGAAATAACTGCAGCATTCGTAATCATTTCAGAAAAGTATATTCCAGGGTCACGTCCTGCACTAGATGTTCCAACAGTATTCCCATATGCACCAAATGCAGTTATTATTGGATTTATCTCAGCATATGCTGCTGGTCTATTAGCGATTGCTATTATGGCATCATTTCCTAGTATATTCCCTGTAGTAATTATTCCAGCTGCTCACATATGTTTCTTCTCAGGTGGTACAGCTGCAATATTTGGTAATACTTCAGGCGGATGGAGAGGAGCTATTGCTGGGTCGTTCGTTGTAGGATTATTACTTGCATTTTTACCAGTTATACTATATCCAGTTTATGGAACTCTTGGTATAGAGGGTGCAACGTTCCCAAATATTGATTACAACGTAGTTGGTTCAATATTACATAATATTTTACAATTTATAAAACCTATCTAGACTAAATTATATAAAAGTCTAATTGTAGTCACGATAATTTTAGGGAGGACAAGCATTATGAAAAAAACATTATCTGCATTTTTATACACTCTATCTAACGAAGTGTCAGAATTTATTGCCTCAATAGATGAGACGTCTATAAATAAAGCATGTGATTTAATTTTTGAAGCTGAAAGGAATCATGGACGTGTACATGTGACTGGTATTGGTAAACCAGGGTATGTATCAGGATATATTTCCTCATTGCTTTCATCTACTGGAACACCAGCATATATATTGCATGGTACAGAAGCAGTGCATGGTTCAAGTGGTCAAGTAGTTGAAGGAGATGTTGTTATTGCAATATCAAATAGCGGTGAAACTCAAGAGTTAAAAGCAACTATTGAAACACTAAAAATAAATGGAGCAAGGATAATTGGTGTAAGTGGTAATGCTAATTCATTTTTAAAGAATATTTGTGATATATTCTTGTTCGCAGGGGTTAATCAGGAAGGGGATTGTCTTAATAAAGCTCCTCGTGCCTCAATTCTTGCAGAAACAATAGTCTTACAGTCATTAAGCGTTGCATTACAATATGCTAAAGGACTTGATGTAGAGCAGTATTTGAAGTGGCATCCAGCAGGGAGTCTTGGAAAGTCTATTAGAGAGGGAATATAATTTTATGAAATATAAAGGCATTATATGTGCAATGATAACACCATTTGATAAAAATCAAAATATAAATCAACAAGCAACATGCAAATTAATTGATTATTTAATTGAAAAAGGAATTTATGGATTATTTATTTTGGGAACTAATGGTGAATGTCATGTATTGACAGATGATGAAAAAGTTGAATTTGCAAAGATTGTTATCAATCACACTAACAACCGTGTACCTGTTTTTGTTGGAACAGGTGGTAATTCAACTCGTGAAGTTATAAGTTTATCCAAGAGAATGGAAACTATTGGAGCAAGTGCGTTATCTATTATTACACCATACTTTGTAACACCAACACAGGAGGAATTAATTTTACATTATAAAACTATCGCTGATTCAGTTAATTTACCTATTATGATGTACAACATGCCAGGGAAGACTGGAATTAATATTGAACCAGAGTCAGTGTGTGAATTGTCAAAGATAAAGAATATTATTGGAATTAAGGATAGTAGTGGTAAACTTGACAACATGAAAGCTTATATTGAAGTAACTAAGAGTGAGGATTTCAGTGTATTTTCAGGTTCAGATTCACTTATTCTTGAAAGCTTGAGAGCTGGTGCTCAAGGTGCTGTTGCTGCAACAGCAAACTTTCTTACAGAAATTGATATTGCCATTTATGATAACTTTATGAAAGGTAATTTGAAAGAGGCTCAAAAAGCTCAGAATAGTATAGAAGAACTTCGCCGTATCTTAAAGCTTGGAACAATTCCATCTGTTATAAAGAAAACTGTTGTCTTGAATGGAATTAATGTTGGGACTGCACGACTTCCTGTAACTGAGCCAACTGGAGAAGTACTTGAAGAAATTAAGAGAGTAGTTGAAAATTATAGAGTAATATTTAATAAAAATAGTGAGAGTAGATAGGGTAATTAGACTGGTATATGACTAATGTATGTATTATAAAATGAGGTTTAAATTAATGGAGGAGCAAAGTGGTTTGATGAATATAGAGGTGATGATATGAAAAAGGTGAATATAACTAAAAGAATGGCAGAATGTGGGGCTCTTGCAATTGTAAGAGAAGAAACACTTAATCGTGCATGTGAAATTGCTGAAGGTTGTATAAAAGGTGGCATAACAGTTATAGAAATGAGTTATACCTTGAATAATGCTGGAGAAATAATTCAAGAGCTTAATAAAAAATATGGCGAAGCACTTTGTGTGGGAGCAGGGACGGTTTTGGATAGTGAAACAGCTCGTCATGCTATTTTACATGGAGCTCAATTTATTATTGCACCAAATTACAATGAAGATGTAGCAAAAACTTGCAATAGATATCAAATTCCTTATGCTCCAGGATGTACATCATTGACTGAAGCAGTAGAGGCACTGAGTTTAGGCGCTGCCTTTATCAAGGCTTTTCCAATATCAGATTTCTATGGACCTAAACTAGTAAATGTATTTAAAACGCCAATACCTGATATGCCAGTTTTAGCAAGTGGCGGAATTAATTTTGGAAACTTACATGTATGGCTGGAAAATGGGGTTGATGTATGCGGATTTGGTGGTTTATTAACTAAAGGTACTGTTGGGGATATTGCTGAAAATGCTAAAAAGATTCGTGAAATTATTAAAAGTATAAGAGAAGTTTAACCTTTAGGCTGTATCATAGTAGTTTATAATTGCTATGATACAGCCTTTTTAATCTTTGTTACCTTAATCTAGAATATAGATAAAATCAGTAATGCAACTATTAGTTGACAAAATGCAACTATATAAGGATTGTGAATCGATTAATATATAAATATAATTAAGTTGAGATGAGGTGATAATATTGAACTTTGGAAAAAATTTAAAGAGACTGAGAAAAGAAAGAAATTTATCACAAGAACAACTTTCTGAAATGCTAAATGTATCTAGACAAGCTATATCAAAATGGGAATCTAATAAAACATATCCAGACATAGAGAATTTAATGCTATTAAGTAATATATTTAATATAACTTTAGATGAGTTGTTATTCAATGAAAATAGAGATAAAACTGAAGACGTGATTGAATCGAGTAAAGTACTTACAAATAGTACACATTATGATGAAAGTGAGTCAGAAGATGAACTGTTAGAGAATTTCATGATATGTGGTTTTATAGTGGGGATATCAATTGGATTTATTACAGATAATTTTATGTGGGGAATAGTCGGTAGTTTTATAGGTATGGGAATTGGTTATGTATTAGAATATATAAATAAAAAAGGCAGAATAGACTAAATTTTGTATATTAAACTTAATAAAAATAAAGCTAGATAAAATGTTCATTTTATCATAGCTTTATTTTTTAGGTTGTAATTTATAATTAATATTAAGCTTTGTTAATTAGAGGTTAGATTATTAAATTTATAAATTAGTGTTATTCATGAATAAATTAGTGTTATTCATGAATAAATTAGTGTATTTTTCTATTATATTACATATAATTTCAGTAATTTTATCTTGACTTTTCTATTAAGAAAAGAACTGTTTTAAGATTTAAGTTATGATATAATTTCATTAAAAGAATAAAATTTTTAGTAATCATGAGAAAATTACATGTTTTTAGACGAAAATTTGAATGTGGTTTTAAGTAAATAAGAAGTAATAATTTAAGCTATTAAATGATGAATATAGCATCAAAAAATTTACTAATTTAAAAGTTTTAGAGGGAGAAGTTTAGTAAGAGTGTGAAAATTAAATTTCAAATAAAAAATCATTATAAATGAAATAAATTGACACATGTTAATGATTCACTTTTATCATTATGTTAAAGAAGCATAGTTTATTAAAAGTGGAGATAAAGATAGGGGGATAATCAAAAATTATGAAAGAAGATACTGGATTACAGCAAGTGTGTGGAAAAGAGCAATCAATAATAAATAATGAAGTTATTTCAGAAGACATGCTAAAATCCATGAATATTGGAGTTAGTAAGCATTTTTTAGATGATTCATTTACAATAATCTGGGGAAATACAGCCTTTTATAAACTGTTGGGATATACAGAAAAAGAATTTTTGCTTAAATTCTCTAGTTTAAGAGACTATTATGAAAATAATATTTATTATTTTGAATCTATGAAAAATCATTTTTTAGAAGCTTACCATCATGGCAAAAAGAGTATAGAATATCACATTTGTATTTCAGTAAATCATGGAGACCCTATTTGGGTAATAATGACTGGCATATTAATTGAATCAAAGGAAAATGAAAAAGCAATAGTTTATATATTGTATTCAAATATTAATGAGTTAAAAATAAAGCAGGATAAACTGTATGAAATGGAGAAAGAAAGTACAAAAAATTTTGAGTGGATGATGTCAGAGTATGCTGGAAATGTTTATATTAGTGATATGGATACATGTGAATTACTATACTTAAATAAACACTCATGTAATACCTTACAAGCATCTGCAAATGAACTTATTGGGAGAAAGTGTTATGAGGTAATTCAAGATAGAACTTCTCGATGTCCATTTTGTACAAACCTATATTTAAAAAAAGATGATATATATGAATGGGAATTTTATAATAAAAAACTGAAACGAACATTTATGATTAAAAATCGTATGTTGAATTGGCAAGGGCGAAGAGCTCGTATTGAATTATCTTATGATATGTATAGTGCTGAATATAAATTAGCAAAAAAAGATCAGGAAAGAGAATCAATTTTGAAAACTATTCCAGCAGGAATGGTTAGAGTAGATGCAAGAGATTATCTTACTATACTTTGGTGTAATGATATATTTTTAAATATGATTGAATATACAAAGGAACAGTTTGCAGAGGAACTTAATAATCAATGTGGATATTTATTTTCTGAAGATTATAAACGTAGTAAGAAGATGGCACAAGATTTAAAGGAGTCTGGGGATAATGTTGTATTTGAAGCAAGAATATATACACGTTCAAAGGAAGAACGTATATGGACTATTACATTGTGCTATATCAGTGGAGAAGATAGTTGGGATGGGATACCATCTTTTTATAGTATAGGTCTTGACATAACGAAGGAAAGAAAACAGATTGAGAAATTACAGCATATATCAGAGAAAGATGCATTAACAGGAATTTATAATCGTGCTGAGACTGAAAGGCAGATTAAGAAATATTTTGAAGAAAATTTAAATGCGATGGGTGCAATGTTTATGATTGATACAGATAATTTTAAACAGATTAATGATACAGAAGGGCATATGATTGGAGATATAGTGCTTACTGAGATGGCATCAGGCATGAGAAAAATAATGCGTGACAGTGATATTGTTGGAAGAATAGGTGGAGATGAGTTTACGATTTTTATGAAGAACATTTCTTCAGTACAAGATGCAGAAAAGAAAGCAGAAGAATTATTGTATATGTTTAGTCATTTATTTCAGAAAGGAAAAAGTGCTCTAAAAGTGACTTGTAGTATTGGAATAGCTATATATCCAAAAGATGGTAGAACATTCAAGGAAATGTATACAAAAGCTGATAAAGCTCTATATAAGGCAAAAAGTTTGGGAAAAAACAATTATGTAATATATGATTATGATTCTTTTAAAGAATTAGAGGAATTTAATTATTCTTCTCTTGGTACAGTCATTGATTCAGAAAAACAATATGTTGAATGTCCTGATAATCTTACACGTTATATATTCCGTATGCTTTATCAGACAGATAATATAGACCAGACAATTAATATGATACTTGAGGTTGTTGGAAAGCAGTTTAATGTAAGTCGTGCTTATATTTTTGAAAATACAGATGATGGTCGATATACCTCTAACACCTATGAATGGTGTAATGAAGGCATTTCTTCTCAAATGGCATGCTTGCAAAATATTGATTTTCAAGACTATGGAGATTATGAAAAGCTTTTTGGAGATGATTTAGTTTTCTATTGTCGAGATATTCATACATTAAGACCTGAACTAGAAGCATTGTTCTCTAGTCAAGATATTCATTCCACACTTCAATGTGCATATAGAGAGGGTCAAGTTTTCAGTGGATTTATTGGATTTGATGAATGTACAGGGTTACGTCTATGGACACAAGAAGAAATAAGTACATTATCATTGATTTCTCAAATCATATCAATGTTTTTGAAATGTAAAAAAAATAATAAATTTAATCAACAGGTGCAGCAATATAAGAATATTTTAGATAATATTTCTCAATGTATTTATGTGATTGACAGTGAAAATAGTTTGTTATTATATGCAAATAAAAAATTTAAAAATATGTATTCTGAATTTCAAATTGGACATCCTTGCAATTTAGATTCTATAGATATTTATAAGATACCCATTATATGGGATAA
>NZ_OEZH01000093.1:0-10877 GCF_900243075.1 Clostridioides difficile | reverse complement strand
AGCCTACCTATATGTTGGTATGACTTAATAATAAAAAAGATTATATAATATAATTTAATTTTTATTTTAAATAAAATATTATTTTAGCTAATTACAAAACTATTAGAACTTACATTTAGTGAGTTAGAATAATTTTGTACTGATATTAAGATATTATTTAATAAAATAAATAATAATCTTGAAACAGTTTATTACAACCGGTTGACTGTTTTAAGGTTATTTTATTTTTATAACAAAATAAATATTTTTGGATTGTAATGTTATAGTACCTTGTATATTTTTAATAATAATGAAAAAATATCTATATATAATAGATGTATGCTTAGATAACAATACAAAATTAAAATCAAGTAAGTTACCTCAAGTAAAAGAGTTATTTGTAAACATAAGTATAATATGATATCATATAGGCTCAAAAGAAATTTTATATACAAAAGAAGAAATTTAAAAATAACAAATGGAGGACATATAAATATGGAAAACTTACCAAATTGCCCAAAATGTAATTCAGAATATACTTATGAAGATGGAACTCTTTTAGTTTGCCCAGAATGCTCTCATGAATGGGCTTTAGGATTAGGAACAGAAGAAGATTCAAATATTATTAAAGATATAAATGGAAATGTATTAAGTGATGGAGATTCTGTTACGGTAATAAGAGACCTTAAAGTAAAAGGAAGCTCATCATCTATAAAGATTGGAACAAAAGTGAAAAATATACGTTTAATCCATGACCCATCAGATGGACATGATATAGAATGTAAGATAGATGGTTTTGGAGCTATGAAACTAAAATCTTCTGTTGTTAAAAAAGCGTAAAATTATAAATAAACTATGTTGTTTATAATTTTCTATTATAGTATAAAACCATAAGAGTCTATTAAGTAATTAAAGTTTGTTTATTTATCTTTATATTTTCTTATGGTTTTATTAAGTACAGATTTTATTAATGTATAGTTGAAATAGGTTTATTCCTCAAGAGATATTCTGAACATTTTACCTATTCGCTCGTAAAGTCCATTATCACTTCTACTAATATATTCTACCAATACATTTATCCAATCTATTATACAGAGTAAAAACTTTAGGACGACTGATTTTACTAAAGGCTTTTGAACTTTTTCCATAGTAATATGGAATAATGATATCTTGTAACCAACATACCCCATTTCCTCAATCTTCAGAAGAAATATGAAAATAATTGGATACTAAAATATTCTCTCCTCTACAACTATATTTAAAATAAGCTTTAGTATAAAAAGTATTGTTACAAATATCAAGAAACTTATGTATACTATTGGAATAAATGATATCTTAAATTATAATTAAGCATAAGAAATGTTAAATAAGAGATTTGATTATAACTTAGTTATAAATAATATATTATTAAAAAAAGTTTAAAAGGAGAAAATATGATAAATATACATAAAAATATATACAATAATAAGTTATTTGATGAGCTAAAAATTGACTGTAAGAATTGTTTTGGACTTTGTTGTGTAGCTCTTTATTTTTCTGCTTCAGATGGATTTCCTATTGATAAGGAATCAGGAAAGCCCTGTATTAATTTGCAATCAGATTTTAAATGTTCTGTACATAATAATCTTATGAAGCGAGGTTTTAAAGGGTGCACTGCATATGATTGCTTTGGTTCAGGTCAAAAAGTAGCACAAGTAACATATAAAGGTATAGACTGGATGCAATCACCAGAAGTATCAAATCAAATGTCTGAAGTATTTTTAATTATGAGACAGCTACATGAAATGTTATGGTACCTTAAAGAAGCATCTGTATTAAATATATCAGACACAATCAAATCAAAAATTGACTTAATAATTGAAGAAACTGAAAAGATAACTAATATGACTCCAGAAAAGCTAATTGATTTGGATATCACATCACATAGAGTAAAGGTTAATTCATTATTATCACAAGCGAGTGATTCTGTAATGGAAAAAGCTAAATCATTTATCAAGACTTCTACTCTTAAAAATATGAAAAAATTAAGCAAAAATATAGATTTAATAGGAGCAGACCTTAGAAAAACAAATCTAATAGGAGCAGATTTAAAGGGGCGATTTCTAATAGCAGCAAATTTAAAGGATGCAGATTTGAGTGGAGCAAATTTAATAGGAGCAGATTTAAGAGATTGTGATATTAGAGGTGCCAATCTTGAGAATAGTATATTTTTAACACAATTACAAGTTAATACTGCAAAAGGAGATTCTAATACGAAGTTGCCAACCTCACTAGTACATCCTAAATACTGGGAAAAATAATTAAAATAAATACATAATTTTACAAAATATGAACTTTTTTGACTTTAATTCATACTATATATTAGAGATTCCTTAAAAGAATTTCTTAATATAATATAGGGAGAGATATAAAAATGAGTTATCAAAATTATAAATGTGAAAGAGATTATGTATATGATGATTATAAATATAATAAATGTAACAAGTGCTATAATGATTATGAGGAAATGACACATGTTCATGAATACTCACAAAGTGTTAAGTTAGCAGAAGAATGTGATGATAGACATAACCACCGTGCAGCAGGAGTTACTGGTGAAGTTATAACAATAAATGGTGGTACAAATCATGTTCATAAAATAAATGATAATGTAGATTTCCTTGACCATTTCCATAAGATATGTGTTACAACAGGACCAGCAATTAGAATACCTGGAACTGATAAACACATTCACTTAGTATGTGGAGAAACTACTGTTAATGATGGTCACTGTCATAAATTCCTTTTTACTACTCAAATAGAAGCTCCTTTAGTATAAACTAATGTGAATTATTGTAGTAAATTTGCTAGATTATAGTATATAAATGCTAAAAATATATAATAGATAATATTTAAACTTAATGAGGACTATGATATTTAACCTTCATAGTCCTTTCTAAGTTTTGTATAAAGAAGTGTTATACAATTAAAAGTAATATAGAAAGGAAACTTTTATGAAATCTGGAATAATTCTTGAAATGAAACAAATAAATTCAACAGAATATGAAGAAATGTTGCAAGTCTGGGAATCGTCAGTAAGAGCAACTCATAATTTTTTAACAGAAAAAGATATTGAATCTTTGATACCATTAGTTGAAATTGGGCTTAAAGAAGTAGAACATATAGTTTGTATAAAAGATAATGATTCAATAAAGGCTTTTATAGGGATAGATAAAGATAAAGTTGAGATGCTGTTTATAGAAGATAAATATAGAGGAAATGGCATTGGTAAAAAATTAATAACATATGCTATAGATAAATACAATGTAAAATATGTTGATGTAAATGAGCAGAATAAAAAAGCTGTAGGATTTTATATTCACTTAGGGTTTAAAGCGTTTGATAGGTCTGAAATAGATGGACAAGGTAACCCATTTCCAATACTACATATGAAATTAATTTAAAGTTATACTTCTCACTTATTAGCAAAAATGTTTACTTAAATTTTTATACAAATAAAAGCCGTGACAGTCTTAGGACACGACTTTTTTACTACACTATTAAATTGAAATTTATCTGTTCTATATTATGATTATTAGACGTAGTTTTTTTATTTTAACTATGTACTTAAATACCAAGTATACCCATACCTATCAAGTACTTCAGCAGCGCCATCATTTTGATGTGGTGGTGGGTGTGGTAAAAATTCTTGTACAAGCGTACCACCCTCGGCAAGTTTTACAGATATTTCTTCTATCGCTTCTCGAGATGGTAGAACAACACAAATCGCCATGCCAGAAATTACAACAGTCTCGTCTGTATCCGCCCCCATTATACAACCTTCATATTTTGTGAAAGTAACACTTGCGTGCATAACAGGATTGTTTGGATTGCTGTCTAATCGCGCAAATATAGTTTTTCCACCTCCGAAAGCCTCAGCATAAAAATTAAATGCTTTTTCACAAGTACCATTAAATATTAAATATGGAGTTAGCATAACCAATATATCCTCCTTGATATAGAATAATTTATAGTTGCACCTGATAATCTAAATTCTGATTTAGTAAATTGTATCATAGGGAAACCTTGATGTATATAATTTTTTATTATTAGATTATATAAATTTATTAATTTAAAAAAATATTATATACAGAAGATTTGAAAAATAAAATACAATAAAAAGATTAAGGTGACATTATAAAAAATGTATATTGACATTGACGCTACGTAATTATATATACTTTGTTTTAAAGGAGATGATAAGTATGGATATTATAGAAGTTCGCTCAGATAAAATATACAAGAAGATAATGGAGGCACCAATAAACAAAAAAGAAGATATATACAGATATGAGTTGATGAAGCCTTTTGAATTCAAGTGGAAGTGTATAAATGTTCCAATGGTTGCTAGACAGAAAGGTGGATATGATGTAATTATGGCAAGTGAAATGCTAGGGGTTTTATCACCTAAAGATATTGATGAAAAGCAAGAAAATAACATAAATGTATTATCTGATGATAAAGTTTGGAAAACTTGCAAAGAAACCATAGAAAACTCTATAAATGCTTTTATAAAAGAAGGATATGATTTAAACATTAAAGATTATAAATATTCAATATTATTGGCGAATTCAAATAGCCATTATACAATATTAAGTGATGGATATTGGGGTGATGGTGGAATCCCTGGATATATATTTTTATCATTGGTTCCTAATGAATATACTATCAGTAGATTACCAGTGTTAATAGCACATGAATGTAATCACAATATTAGATTCCAGTTTATAGATTGGAACAATAACATAACATTAGAAGAAATGATGATAAATGAAGGTCTTGCAGAAAACTTTGCAACATGGATGTTTGGAGAGGAAATGGTAGGACCTTGGGTTAGTAGGACTGATATCGAAACATTAAATACCTATATAAAGCCAATAATAAAAAATGCTTTAAAAGAAACTGGATTTCAAAATATAACATCCTATCTTTATGGTGATGACATAGCTAAAATGCAAGGATATTTTCCAGTGGGATTACCTTATTGTGCAGGATATGCTTGTGGATATCATATGATTAAGTATTATTTAGAAAAGACAAACAAATCAATAATCGAAGCTACTTCATTGCCTTATAGTGAGATAATAGAAGCAATAAAAGAGTTTTGGGAATAAATTTTATGAATTGCATAATTTGAAAAAAATTATGCAATTATTCTATTTTTGAGAAAAAATAAATTGACAATAAATTATAAGAAATATACAATAATATATATAAAGAAGTATTTCAATATATAAAAGTTTTAAGATTTCATATCTAAAGTATCTAATATTACATGTTAGTTTCTTACTACTTATCTAACTACTTTGTATTTCATAGTTATATATAAAATTACTATAAAAAAATGAAATATATTAAACAATCAACTGAAAAATGAAATATTAATTAAAAAAAATTCAAATTATAAATATTAAATGAATAGAATTAAAATAAATATATAAATTTAAGTATAATGCTCATACTTTAATGTATTGTGAAATTTTTATTGTACTTTATAAACCATAACTTATAAAACTTATGTCATGTTATATTTGAACAAGTAATAAAATTGTAGATATAAATTAATCTACAAAATTTATATGAAATGGAGTTGATGCTATGACAGAATTGATGATTATAAGTGGATTAGTGCTATTGATTTGTATAACCTCTAGCAAGGTATTATATAAATTTGGAGTACCAATATTATTAATTTTTATACTATTAGGGATGTTATTTGGGTCTGATGGAATGGTTGGAATTTATTTTGACAACTATGAATTAACAAAACAATTATGTTCTATTGGGCTAATATTTATAATGTTTTTTGGGGGATTTGGAACAAATTGGAATATGGCTAGACCCGTTGCAATACCTTCTATATTAATGTCCTCATTAGGTGTAATAATTACAGCAGGTGTCACAGGTATCTTTTGTCATATGGTAATAGGAACTAGTTTATTTGAAGGTTTGCTAATTGGAGCAATAGCAGCTTCAACAGATGCAGCATCTGTATTTGCCGTATTACGTTCTCAAAAACTAAACTTAAAAGGTTCTCTTGCCTCATTATTGGAAGTTGAAAGTGGAAGTAATGACCCAATAGCATATATGTTAACACTAATTATTTTGACATTGATGAATAATTCTGGGGTAGAACTTATTGTACCAATGGTAATAAAACAAATAGCTTTTGGGCTAGCTATAGGATTTGTACTAGCAAAATTGTCTGTTTATATTTTAAGAAATTCAAACTTCGAGATAGAAGGGTTTTATGCTATATTTATAACAGCTATTGCAATACTTTCTTATGCATTTAGCGAGTATATTGGAGGAAATGGATATTTAAGTGTTTATATTTCAGGTATTATTATAGGAAATAGTAAGATACCTCTTAAAAAAAGTTTGGTTCATTTCTTTGATGGAATTTCATGGATTATGCAAATAATGTTATTTTTTATGTTAGGATTGTTATCTTTCCCTTCCAAGTTACCAAATGTATTTGGTATAGCAATGGGCATATCTATATTCATGATAGTTATTGCAAGACCATTAGCAACATTCATAGTTCTGGCAAAATTTAAATTCTCAAATAAGGAAAAATTATTCATATCATGGGTAGGTCTTAGGGGTGCTGCATCAGTAGTTTTTGCAATTTATGCAGTTACTCAAGGCGTAATCATAGAAAATGACATATTTCATATAATATTTTTTATAGCGTTACTTTCAGTAGGTATACAAGGTACATTGATACCAACTGTAGCCAAAAAACTAGACTTAGTTGATGATAATACACCTGTATTAAAAACATTTAATGATTATGATGGAGAAATTAGCTCTAAGCTTATAGAAGTAAATGTTGATGAGAGTAGCAAGTGGGCAAATAAGAGTATAATAGACTCTAATATACCAGAAGATATATTAATAGTTATGATAAAACGAAACGAGCAGGTTTTAGTACCTAAAGGTTCAACTGTAATAAAAGCAGGGGATATATTGGTATTGAGTGGAGATAGAATTGAAGAATTAATATAATTATAATTTATTTTGTATTGACTTTAACCTAAGGGGAAAGTTTAAACTTAAATTAATCAAATCTAATGCGCAGGTGATGAGATGTTTTCTATAGGAATGTTTTCTAAAATAAATAAAATAACTACAAAGACATTAAGGTATTATGAAGATATAGGATTGTTAAAACCAGAATATGTAGATGAATTTACAAAATATAGGTATTATACAACGGAGCAATTACCTAAATTACATCAGATAATAACTTTAAAACAAATGGGTTTATCGTTAGCTGATATAAAAAAAGCTGTAGAAAATCCTGAAGAGGTTGAAAATATTTTAATGAATAAAGAAAAAGAAATGTTAGATGTAATTAAAAGTGAAGAATATAAGCTTATTAAACTACGTAACTACCTTATGAATTTGAAAGGAGAAGTCAATATGAATGATGTAATTATTAAGTCTTTACCAAAAGTTAAAGTTGCTTCTATGAGAAAAGTATTAAAGGGGTATGATGAACTTTTCAATTTATTTCCAAATGTAATGGCTGAAGAAATGATGAAAACGGGGTGTGAATGTGCAGTTCCAGATTATTGTTTCAATATATATCATGATGGCGAATATAGAGAGACCAATATGGATGTTGAGATGTGTCAAGCTATAAATGACTTAAAAAAAGACACAGATATATTAAAATTCAAAGAATTAGATGAAATCGAAAATGCAGTTTGTATATTACACAATGGCCCATATTCAACATTAGGAAAAACTTATGCAGATGCATTTAAATGGATAGAGGATAATAAATATGAAATGATTGGAAATCCTAGAGAATCTTATATAGATGGTATATGGAATAAAGAGCATGAAGAAGATTGGCTAACAGAAGTTCAGATACCAGTGAAACGTGCATTATAATAGGTTTACAAAGTATAAATAAGAATAAAAAAAGAAGCTTTATCTAATTAATGAGATAGAACTTCTTTTTTTATTCTTAGAATCCACTAGAAATGTCATATTTATGAATTTTTATTAAAAAATTTATAAATAATTATATTTAATATACAAAATATACATAAATATTGATATTTTATATATAAAGTTGTATATTTTCGTTAAGGATATAAAGTAGAAAAATATAAAGTATCAATTAAAACATATATAAAGTATTTAAAGTAATACTTTATTTGTTTTTAAAGAAATCGGGTATATATAAATAGATACTGATTTTAAAGAATAGGAGGTATTTTCATGGAAATATTCGCAATAGGACACTCAAACTATCCATTTGATAAGCTTATTAATATGATAAAAAAATATAATATAAATTGTGTAGTTGACATTAGAGAAACTCCATATTCTAAATATAATATTCAATACAATAGAGAGGTATTCAACGAATCTCTTAGAAATTCTGGATTTGTATATATATACATGGGAAAAGAATTTGGAGCAAAAAGAGCCAATAAGAATGTATATACACAAGAAGGTTATGCAGATTTTGAGAAGGTGGCAAATGAAGATATATTTTTAAAAGGAATAGAAAGATTAAAAAAAGGATGTCAAATGGGTTATAAGATAGTCTTATTGGGTGCTATGCAAGAACCTATAAGATGCCACAGAAGTATTTTGGTGGGAAAAGTATTAAATGAAGAGGGATTTAATGTAAAATATATAATGCATGAAGGGAATTTGGCATATCAGGAAGACATAGAAGAATCATTGCTAGACAAGTATTTTAGTGATAGAAAACAATTGAGCATTGATAATTTATTAGGTAGTGCATTAACAAGAGAAGAAATGATACAGGAAGGATATAAGTTAGCCAATAAAGAAATAGGATATAGAACCGAGAAGATAGGTAAATAAGAATATATAAGTAACTAAACATATAATATTTATCTTAACTAAAATAATATTATGAATTTGTAATAGATAGACATGATGTGCTAACTAAAAATATTATAACTATTTAATAATACCATTAAATTTATGGTGTTTTTTAATAGCACATCATGTTATAGTGTTAAAAAATAAAATCTCTAATACTGCCATAATCAACTGTTCTATTAAGCGTAGGATGGCTGGATATAAATCTAACTGTAATTTTTGAATTCAATAAACAAGGATTTGAAGCTAAAAATATTCTATCTCCATTGACAATAGAAGTAATAGCTACTGGTAAAATATCTACAAATGTGTCATATCTATTTTTAGCAATTTGATAAGGATAATTTCCTACAAAAACAAATAGATTCAAGTCATATATATTATCAATGAACCAAGCCCATTGACCATAAACTTTGTCGATATTCATTGTACCTAAACCAATTGTATCAAAGTATGTTGCTATAGTTAAATAAATATTTTCCATGTTTTCTAAATATGAAACAGTATATCTTCTGAAACGTATGGGTGCTGTGGAAGAAATAGGATAAACCATATTTACATTTAGATTATTTGCATTTAAATTAACCAAATTATCACATCCTAAAATTAGTCTATAAAATACAATATTTAAATTGATGTGATTTTGTTACATATATAGTATAAGATTTTATATATTGAAGAAATAGTTAAGTTTTGAATAATTAAATAATATTATAGAAAATAGATAAATATATTAAGATATGCTTATTGTTATTGCTACACAATAGTGATACAATATTAACGAAATATAGCTATTCTTAATAATAGTTGAAAATATTTATATTAAATTAATAAATGTTTAAAATGTAGTATCCATAAAAAATAATAAACATAAAATGATTATAAAGATGTACTGTGTTCAAATAATATTAAAAAGATTTATATTATTTGAGTACAGTATATTATAATGTTGAAAATACAATTCTAAATTTTGCATTGCCAATTTACAGTTAGATAAACTAATTAAAATTTAAATTTATATAAAGAGGGAAAAGAGGAATAGGGATGTTTATAAGGAAAAATGTTATAAAATTAGCAATTCCTATAATGATAGAGCAGACATTTGTCATGCTTTTAGGGGTATTTAATACAATGATGGCAGGTCATATTGGGGAAGAAGCTGTATCTGCAGTTGGAATGGTTGATTCAATAAACAATATATTTATATCTGTATTTGCTGCATTATCTGTTGGGGCTACTGTTGTTGTGGCTCAACAAATAGGGAAAAAAGATAATGAGAAGGTGAATGAAACCATTAAGCAGGCTCTAGTATCTGGAGTAATATTATCATTTACAATAACAATATTAATGTGGATTTTTAGAACAGGTGTAATCAATTTGTTTTATGGTTCAGCAGAAGAATTGGTAAAATCAAATGCGAAATTATACATAGAGTTTACATTATTCACATATCCATTTATTGCTACGCAACAAATAGCAAATGGTATTCTAAGAGGGTGTGGAGATGTAAAGAAACCTATGTATGTGACTATGTTTATGAATATAGTAAATGTAACATTAGGATATATACTTATATATGGTATTGATTTAAGCTCTCTAGGACTAAATCTACAAACACCATCTTATGGTATAACAGGTGCAGCTATGTCTATAGCTATAGCCAGAATAATTGGATGTATAGTCATTGTGAGAGCTTTATTTAAAGGAAACGAATTTATATCTATAGGTAAAATATTTCCATTTAAGATTGATGTTGAAATTCAAAAGTCTATATTTAATATAGGGATACCAGCAGGAGTTGAACAATTACTTTTTAATGCAGGGAAATTGATTAAAAAGTAGCTACGCACACTCGTGACTTTAGCCATGAGTTAGTAGCTAAAATAGTCAGCATATAGGGAAACTTATATGTAGAGATAGGATATAACCTATCCAATACTACTTGAATTGCTGGAAACCCCTAAAGCTAACCAAACTAAAAC
>NZ_OEZH01000156.1 GCF_900243075.1 Clostridioides difficile | reverse complement strand
ATCAGAGCAAAAAATCAAAGCAATTGAATCATATTTAAAAGGTGAAAATTCAGTAATAAAAATAATGGGAGAGTTAAATATTGGAAAACGTACTTTCAGAGAGTGGATGCGTAATTATGAAACTTTCGGAAATGATGGCTTAATTAAACAAAGTCGTAAATCATACTATTCTAAAGAGTTTAAGTTGAGTGCTGTAAAGGCTTATCTAAACGGAGAAGGTTCTTATGACACAATCTCAAAAAAATATAAAATGAGATCTGTTCATCCACTAAAAGCTTGGGTTAAAGAGTATAATATTCATAAGGAGATAAAAGAAACCCCGAAGGGAGGGCTCTTTATGGAGACTAGAAAAACAACCTTAGATGAAAGAGTTGTAATTGTTCAAGATTGTATTGAACATGATTTTAATTACAATTTGATAGCAAAAAAACATTCTGTTTCATACAGTCAAGTTAGAAGATGGACACTTAAATATAAAGATAAAGGGATATCTGGATTAGAAGACCGAAGAGGCAAAACAAAAAAAGAAAGTGAGTTGACTCAATTAGATAAGGTAAAGTTGGAATTAAAAATTCTAAAAGCGGAAAAACATAAATTACAACTGGAGAATGAATTTTTAAAAAAGTTAAAAAACATAGAAAGAGGGTGGTAATTACACTATCCCAGAATGAAGATAAATATAAAGTAATTCAATCATTATTCAATGAAAAAAAAGCTTCGCTTATCAAATTATGTGAAATTGCTCAAGTGAATCGTTCTGGATACTATAAATGGCTCAATCGAGATAAAAGCAATTTAGAACTTGAAAACATTAAATTAGCAACTTTGATAACTAAGATATATGAAGAAAAGAATGGGGTTTTTGGCTCTTTAAGGATGACTCTGCAGTTAAACAGAGAGTATAAACTTAATGTCAATCACAAGAGAGTGTACAGATTAATGAGAGCCATAGGCTTAAAGTCTGTTTGTAGAAAAAAGAAATTTAGTTATGTTAAATGTACACCAGAAGTAATCGCTGAAAATGTATTAAGTAGAAAATTTAGTGCAGATAAAACATTTCAAAAATGGTTAACAGATGTAACTGAATTTAAATTAACCAATGGGACGAAGGCCTATTTAAGTGCAATTCTGGATTTAGGCGATAGAAGTATAATTTCATATGTTATTGGAACATCGAATAACAATAACTTGGTGTTCGAAACTTTTGATAAAGCAATAGAACTATATCCAAATGCAAAGCCTATTTTTCATAGTGATAGAGGTTTTCAGTATACTAGTAAGGTGTTTAAATCGAAACTTTTAGCACAAGGTATGATACAAAGTATGTCAAGAGTTGGTCGTTGTATTGACAATGCTCCTATGGAAGGATTTTGGGGAATTTTAAAGGTGGAAATGTACTATTTAAGGAAATTTGATACATATGAACAATTAGTTAAAGCAATAGAAAATTATATATATTACTATAATAATTTTAGATATCAAAAGAGATTAAATTCTATGTCTCCACTTGAATTTAGAAAATATTTAAGTACAGAGATAGCATAATTTATTTTAAGTAGCTCTAAAAAAATTTAAATATCTAGAGTTTTATTTGACGTGCTCTTTTTTAGATAGTAAACTTTAAAATATATATATTCATTATATTAATATAATAAAAAAGTACTAATGAGTGACACTAGTACTTTATAACTACTTTTACATTTTTTTACTGTATAAAACAGTGGGTATAGTTCA
>NZ_OEZH01000021.1 GCF_900243075.1 Clostridioides difficile | reverse complement strand
AACTTATGTAAGAACCGTAGGAACTACGGGGATAGCCTGTGGAGAATTAGTAAGACATATTTTAGTATGCAAAATTCTATGAAGCAGGAACCCTGTGATTTTAGTCATGGGAGGTTCAGAGAAATGAGTTGATTGACGCTGTTAAATACTCTCATATAAGGGGAGTGCAAGTCTTTGTTACTGTGAATACATTGATAAAACAGTATGAGATAGAGGATTTTGTAGAGTATGTAAAATTTTTATATGATATAGATATTGATGCTTTAATAGTACAAGATATAGGAATGGCAAAGCTTATAAAAAAATTATTACCTGATTTTGAATTACATGCAAGTACTCAAATGGTAGCACATTCATTAGAAGATGTGAAGTATCTTCAAAGTGTGGGATTTGATAGAGTTGTTTTAGCAAGGGAATTAAATGTTGATGAGATAAAATGGATTTGTGAAAATACAACTATAGATATAGAAGTCTTTGTACATGGAGCTTTATGTGTGTGTTACTCAGGTCAGTGCCTTATGAGTAGTATGATAGGAAATAGGTCTGGAAATAGGGGCAGATGTGCACAGCCATGTAGACAAAAGTATGAGTTGATAGATATAAATACAGGAGAAGTAGTAAAAAGTGATGGAGATTATTTATTGAGTCCTAGAGATTTAAGCACTATAGAAGATTTAGATAAAATAATTGAAGCAGGTGTATTATCTCTAAAAATTGAAGGAAGAATGAAAAAGCCAGAATATGTAGCTACTGTGGTTTCAGGATATAGAGAAGCGATTAATGAATTTATAGATAAGAAAAAAATAAGTATTTCTGAGGAAATAATAAATAATTTGTATACTATATTTAACAGAAAGTTTACTAGAGGCTATATATTAGGTGAAGTTGGCAAGGATATAATGAACTCTAATAGACCTAATAATCAAGGGCTATATATTGGAAAAGTTTTAGATTATAATAGAAAAAACAAAAGACTTAGGGTGATACTAGAAAATACGCTTAAAAAAGGTGATGGAATCAACTTAGGTGGAGGTACTATTGGAAGGATAATAAAAAATGGAGAGATAACTACAATAGCACACAAAGGGGACTTGATAGAATTAGATTTTGTTGGAGAAGCAAAGAGAAATCAGCTTATATATAAGACTTCTGATAGCGAATTAATGGATAGAGTACAAGCTACATTCCAGCAAGATAAAGAGTTTATAAAAACTAATATAAGTGCAAAAGTGAGTATTAAACTAGGTAAAAAACCAGTGCTTTCTATAAGTGATTTTTGTGGAAATAAATCGGTTGTAGAGGGAGAAAAGATAGTTGAAAAAGCTATAAAAGTAGCTTTAAGTAAAGAAAAAATAGAAACACAAATTCAAAAGCTTGGAAATACACCTTATAAATTAAAAGAGATAGAAATTGACTTAGATGAAGGTGTAAGTATGCCTATAAGTGTGTTAAATCAAATGAGAAGAGATTGTATTGAGCTTTTAGATGAAGAAAGAATAAAGATAAAAGATAGAAAATTTAAGAAAAATAGATTAAAATACCAGCCAGATAGAGTAAATAAACAGAAAAAATTTAATACAGTTCCTAAAATTAGAGTTAAAGTCAAGAACTTGGAGCAATTAGAAGCAGTATTAAAATATGATGTGGATTTAATCTATTATGAAGATATAAATACATTATCAAAAGCTTTACGAATGGTCTCAAGTATTTCTATGGATTTAGATGCTTCTTCGTCTTTAAGTATTTCTAAAGAATTAATGAGTTCAAATTCAAACAACATAGATACTTTGAATAAGAAGCTTTCTAATACAGCAGCCACTGACAAAAAATTAATATATTCAGCACCAAGGATTGTTAGAAATAAAGAGTATAAACAATTTGAGATATTAGATAATATAAAAGGAATTGATAAGGTTCAAATTGGTAATTGGGGTTCTATGGAATATTTTAAAGAAAAAGATTTAAATATAGATTGTTATTTAAATGTATTTAATAGTGAAAGTATAAACCATTTTAAAGATGAGGGAGCAAGCACAGTTTGCTTGTCGCAAGAATTAAATCTAAATGAAATTAAACAAACTTTAAAATATACAGATGTAGAAATTGAAGCAGTAATATATGGATATACCCCTATGATGGTTACAGAATACTGTCCTATGGGAGTTGTTGTTAGAGATTGTAAAAAGGATAAGAGAGTTGCTAAATGTAAGGAAAGTAGTTATGCTTTGAGAGATTTTACAGATGCAAATTATAGGATAACACAAGATATGTTCTGTAGGAGTACAATTTACAATTCAAAGGTTACTTGTATGTTGGACAATCTATATGAGTTAGATGAAGTTGGAATAGATATATTTAGAATAGATTTTACAGTGGAAGATAGTGAGATGGTTAAAAAGGTTATTGAAGCTCATATTGAAGTTTTGAGTAATGATTATAAACTTGGGAAAAAAGCTACTGATTTATATAATCAATTGGATGAAATTGGAACAGTTGCAGGACACTACTACAAAGGTGTAGAATAGATATAACATGAAAAATATACATAAATATATAAAAAAACTTGAATTTATGTGTATTGATATATAAAAATATCATATCTATGAAAAAACAGGGGGATTAGTGAAAATGAGAGAAGAAGCTTTAGAAATTTTATTTAAGTATTTAGAAACTGATAGAATGAGAAAACATTGTTATGCTGTTGAAGCAGTTATGAGAGATTTAGCCAAAAGATTAGAACCAGAAAAAGAAGAAGAGTGGGCAGTTGCAGGTCTTTTACACGATTTGGATTCAGATATAGTTGGAAGAAAGCCAGGAGAAATCTGTGAAGGACATGCTACAACAACAGTAGAACTGCTTAAAAAAGAAAACTTTGGTGATGAAGAAATGTACAGAGCAATACTTGGTCATCATGATGGAATGGGAGTTACAAGAACTAGTCTAATGGAAAAAGCTATATATGCAGCAGACCCTATAACTGGGTTTATAACTGCTATAGCTTTAGTTTATCCAGATAAAAAACTTACTAGTGTAAAGACAAAGTCTGTAATTAAAAGAATGAAGGAAACAAGATTTGCTTCAAATGTAAATAGAGATGCAATGAGAAGTATAGAAGATATAGGAATTCCATTTGATGAATTTGCAGAGCTTTCTCTTAATGCAATGAAGAATATAAGTGATGTACTTGAAAGTGCTGAAAATAATTAGCTGAAAATACAAAGAGAAAGCAAGGCGAGATATATGAAACTTACAACTATTTGTTATATAGAAAAAGATGATAAGACTTTAATGTTGTACAGAAATAAAAAGAAAGATGATGTACATGAAGGCAAGTATGTGGGTATTGGTGGAAAGTTTGAGCAAGGAGAAACTCCAGAAGAATGTGTAATAAGAGAAGTTAAAGAAGAGACTGGTCTTACTCTTAAATCATTGTCGTATAAAGGATTGATAACTTTTCCAAAATTTAAAGATGAAGAAGATTGGTACATGTTTTTGTATTTTTCAGATGAGTTTGAAGGAGAATTGTCTGAAAAAGATTTAGATGATTGTAAAGAAGGTAAATTAATTTGGGTAGACAATGATAAAATCTTTGATTTAAATATGTGGGAAGGCGATAGGTTATTTTTAAATTGGGCTAAGATTGGAAATGTTTTTAGTGCAAAGATAGTATATGATAATGGGAAACTAAAAGATTATAGTGTAAACTTATTAGATTAATTAAGATACAGCTTAATGATACATTTCAAGAATATAGTTTAATGATACTACTTAAGAATGTAATTTAAGGTTATAGCAAATTAAATTGATTGATATAATATTAAGATAAACAATAGTAGTTGAGAAAAGGGGTTATCTCAAAATAGAGATAAGCCTTTTTTTCATTGTTGAAATGATAAAAATATACTTGATTTCATACAACAATGATTGTCTCATGAACTAAAAAGTTCACTTTGAGACACTTCTTTTTTTATCTTTGATTTTGAATAAGTTCTAATTTATATATAGTCCTTAATTAAAGTGTAGTTAAAGGTCATATATTGTTAAAAAAATAAAAATTGACTTAGACAACCATTTGTTTTATACTAAAGTAAATTTTTTAAAAGGAGGAACAATTTGGAATGATAGACATAAATTTAGAAAAATGTGTAGGCTGTGGTATGTGTGAATCAGACTGCCTTGTAAATGCAATAAAAGTTAAGGATGATAAAGCAAAGGTAAAAAATATTCTCTGTATTAACTGTGGTCACTGTATGGCAATTTGTCCAACAGATGCAATAGAAATGCAGGGATTTGATAAAAGTGAGGTAATAGAATACAATCGTGAAAAATTTGAATTAGAAGCTGAAAAGTTATTGAATTTCATTAAGTTTAGAAGAAGTATAAGACAATATAAAGACGTAGAGGTAGAAGAAGAAAAAATAAAAAATATAGTGGAAGCTGGTAGATACACACCAACAGGTGGAAATAGACAGCCTATAAGATACATATTAGTAAAAGAAAAACTAAAAGAAGTAAAAGAACTAGCAATAGAAGGTCTTTATAACTTAGCATTAGACACTGATGACAGTGACCCTGTGAGTTCTATGTATAAAAATACATTTAAGAAAATGTACAAAAGATATAAAGAGAAAGGAAATGATTCTTTATTTTATGATGCCCCACTACTTATGGTAGTTGTAGGTGACATGTCTCTAGGTAAAAGTGCGTATGTAGATGGAGGATTGGCTGCATCTAATATGGAACTTATGGTCTATTCTCAAGGATTGGGAATGTGCTATAATGGATTTTTTGTTATGGCATCAAATGTAGAACCAAAGATAAAAGAACTATTGGGAATGAGTGAGAATGAAGCAGTTATAACTTCATTTATATTAGGTTATCCAGATGTGAAATATAAAAGAACAGTAAATAGAAACACTGCTAAATTCGAGATAATATAGAGATTAAACTTCACTAAAATTTGTAAAATTATGAAATATAGAGTAAGTATTTAGCAGGGTAAATTTGTTGTAATAAATAGATAAATGAGTTATAATTTAGGTATATTGTATATGTTAAGGATATTTAAATTTTTGATTAAATTTATATATCCTTTTATATACTAATCTATTTTTTCATATCTACAAGTTTATGCAGTAATTTATACTGTAAATCTTAACTATATGGAGGTTTGTGTAGTGAATTTAAAAAAATTACTTTTATTAACTATTGTAATTACATCTATATTCACTTCTTACATATTTTCTTTTAGTATTAATGCTATAGGTAATGATAATCGTACTATTCGTGTTGCTTACCCTGTTCAAAAAAGTCTAACTGAAGTAGATGAGCAAGGTAACTATTCTGGATATACATATGAATATTTATTAGAAATTGCACAATATACTGGATGGAATTATGAATTTGTTCAAGTTCCTGGAGAAATAAATGAATCTATTACAAAATTAATGAAGATGTTAGAAGATGGTGAAATTGATATAATGGGAGGCATGTTATACAATGAACCATTGGAAAAAATGTATAATTATGCAGGTAATAGTTATGGAGTAGTAAATACAGTACTACAAGTATTATATGAAAATACAGCTATTGATAGTATTAGTTCACAAACCATGAAAAAAATTAGAATTGCTATAATGGAAAATTCTAGTACAAGACTTGAAGAGTTGAATGAATATTGCAAGATGAATTTAATTTCACCCGAGTTGGTATATTGTAAGACACAAGAAGAACAAGTAGAAGCACTAAAGAATGGTAAAGCAGATGCACTTCTTAATGTGAGTATGAATCCAATAGAAGGTGTACGTACTGTGGCTAAATTTTCTCCAAAACCATTTTATTTTATTACACCTAAAGGTAATACAGACCTAACTAAAAGACTAAATTCAGCAATTAGTAATATTGAACAGACGGACCCATATTTTTCAACTACTTTATATGAAAAGTACTTTACACCAGAAAATAATAAGATGTTTTTGTCTGATGAAGAAACTAAATTCATTAAAGATACAGAAAAATTAAGGGTGGGAGTACCTTTAAATAAACCACCATTTCAGAATATATATAAAGATACAAGTGAATTAAAAGGTATATCAATTGATTTATTAAATCATATATCTGACAAAACAGGCTTGGAATTTGAACTTGTGCCTGTGAAGTCACAAGCAAATCTGGAAAAAATGACTAAAAATCATGAAATTGATATTGTAGCAGGAATGATTTATGATTATGAATATTCCCGGAAACACAATATAATTATGTCTCGGCCATTTATTTCCACTCAATATGCTATGATGATTAACAATAAATTAAATGAGAATAGTTTAGATGGGAAACGTCTAGCTCTAACTAAAGATATTGCTTATGAGAGTCATTTTAAAGGGGATATTGTATGGTATGATACTTTAGAAGAGTGTATAGAAGCTGTCAATAAAGGATATGCAGATTATACTTATGGTGAAGGTTATTCTATGCAGTATTATATGAATCAACCTAAGTATAAAAACGTTCGTCTAGTTCCGCAGACTTATGAAGCACAGCGTATTTGTTTTGGGGTAACTAAACCAAATAAACAAGAATTATTGAATATATTTAATAAAGCTATTATAAGTATTTCATCAGAAAAAATGCAATCAATTATTTATCAAAATACTACCTATAGACAAGATTTTTCACTGCTTTATATTATGCAACAAAATCCAATTGAGACTGTTTTTATTGTATCAAGTTTATTAATTTGTATTATTGGATTTATGGCATTTAGTTTACATACTCATACAAGTATGAATGAGAAAATATCTTTAGAACTCAAAAAGCATATTCAAGTATATGAAATGGCAAGTGAATACTTTTTTGAGTATGATTATAAACAAGATAAATTGATAATTTCTATGCAAGGAAAAGGTATTGATACTTATTATGGTGTAGAGAAAAATAATAATAGAGAAAGTGAAAATGGCAATACAAGAGATGATAAAAAAGAAATAAGAAGAGAATATAATAAAAAGTTTTTTGATGTAATTAAATCACAAGAAAATGGAACAACTGAAATATATACTCTTCTTTCCGATGATACTTTTCACTGGATTAGAATTACCTCAAAAATAATTTATAATGACAGAAACGTACCAGTTTATGTAATTGGTAAAATATGTAATATTGATTCTGAAAAAGAGGAAAAGAATATGTTATTGGATAAGGTTCAAAAGGATAGTCTAACAAATATTTATAATGCAGCGTACATTAGAAAATTAACAGCAAAAAATTTATTAGATTTATCAACTGATAAAAATGGAGCTTTATTAATTATAGATATTGATTATTTTAAGTCTATTAATGATACCTATGGGCACTTGTTTGGAGATAAAGTACTAGCTAATGTTGCAAAGATACTTGATGAAAGTTTTGCAAAAGATGATATAGTAGGTCGTTTAGGTGGAGATGAGTTTAGCGTTTATGTCAAGGATATAATAAATAAGGAAGAACTTATTAATAAATGTAATAATGTATACAATCAGATTCATCTTATTAAATTGCCAAACGGCAAAAGTTTATCGATTAGTATGGGGGTAGTTATAACAAAATGTGGTCAGGAATATGATGAACTATATGAAATAGCAGATAATGCTCTTTACGATTCTAAGAGAGAAGGAAGAAATAGATTTAAAATAGTATAATAATTAATTTAAAATCACAATAAAGCCTAATGATACGTGCTATCACTTATCATTAGGCTTTATTTCTATAAATTAATACTAAAATTAAATGTGATACTAACACTAGTATTAATTTACTTAGAACTAAAGTCTATTTAGAATCAAATCTTAAATTTAATATTGGTTCATAGATTTTAATATTTCAATAACATAATCCCAAACATTAGCTACAGAAGGGATACTAACATGTTCATTTGGAGTATGAACATCAAACATATCTGGTCCTATAGAGATAGCTTCAGCATGAGGAAGTTTATCAAGTAATAATCCACACTCAAGACCAGCATGTAGAGCCATAACAGTAGGAACTTTACCAGTTAATTTTTCATAAGTTTCACTACATATTTTTTCTAATTTTGAACCTTTTTTGAATTCCCAAGCTGGGTATTGAGCTATAAGGTCATAATTAGCACCTAAAGCTTGAGCTAAAAGTTTTATTCTATCAGCGATTTCATCTCTAATAGACATAACAGAACTTCTAACAGAAGTTAAGAATTCGATAGTAGATTCTTTAGTTTCAATTATAGCGAAGTTAGTAGAACTTTCAACTAATCCTTCTATATCAAGGCTCACAGATTGAACTCCATGAGGAGTTAAGCAAGACATTTGAACAACTTTTTCTTTACAATCTTTAGTAAGAACTTTATCTACAGAAGTTTCAGCTACTGAATAAGTCATACCAGGGTCAGAAGTAGTGAACTCATGTTTAAATGCAGTTAAAATATCATTTATTTGTTTTTTAGCAGATTCAACATCAGCTTTATTAACTGCTATTACACACTTAGCTTCACGAGGTATAGCATTGTGCTTAGTACCACCATCAACAGAAGCTAATTCATAATCAACATCTAAAACACTCAATACTCTAGCTATTGCTTTATTAGCATTAGCTCTTTGTAAGACAATCTCCATACCAGAGTGTCCACCTAATAGTCCACTAACTTCAACTAATAATCCTTGCTTGTCACCTTCAACTTTTTTGTATTCAACAGGTAAACTAACAACACAAGTTTTACCACCAGCACAGCTAACTAATAAGTATCCTTCCTCCTCGGAGTCCATATTTAGGATATATTCACCTTTAATTAGGTTAGGGTCTAGTGCATCTGCACCATTCATACCATCTTCTTCATTAACAGTAACTAAAACTTCTAGTGCTGGATGCTCTAAAGTGTTGTCTTCTAATATAGCCATACCCATAGCAACAGCTATACCATTATCAGCTCCTAGAGTAGTTCCAGTAGCATATATCATGTCACCATCAATTCTTAATTTTATAGGGTCTTTAAGAAAATCATGTTCAACATCCTTTTCTTTTTCACAAACCATATCCATATGTCCTTGAAGAACTACACCTGGACAATTTTCATATCCTTTTGTAGCAGGCTTTCTTATTATTATGTTTAAGCTTTCATCTTGAATAGTTTCAAGACCTAAATTTTTACCAAAGCTAAGTAAAAAATCACTTATGCCTTTTTCATTTCCAGAACCTCTAGGAATTTGAGATATTTTCTCAAAGTTTTTAAAAACATTTTCTGGTTTTAATCCTTCCAATACGTTTCCCATGACTCATGTTCCTCCTTAATTTATCTATATAAGTAGCTATTTTTTAAAATAAGCCAAAATAAACTTCTTTAAAGATATTAAAGAAGATTTTTTAACAGATTATATTACAAATAAACCATGTTTATGTATAATATATAGATAGCTACATACATAGTATAATACAAAATATGTGTAAAATATATCTAAAAGAGAAAAAATATAATAATTTTAGAAATGAAAAAGAAATAAAACTTGCAGTTTTTATTGGAAATGCTTGAAAACATACATTTTTAAAATTAAATAAAAAAGTTAAAATATCGAGGATGGTGAATATATAAAATGAATGAGAAATCGTTAAGAGTTCTAGAATACAATAAAATAATAGATTTGTTAAAGAAGAAAGCCTCATCTTCTTTAGGTCTAAAATATATAGAAAATTTAGTCCCAAATACTGATTTTGTAGAAGTAAAATCTATGCTAGAAGAAACTAGTGAAGCTCAATCAATTATTATAAAAAGAGGTTCAGTAGGTTTGGAAGGTATTTATGATATAGAAGATAAGGTAAAGAGAGCTTATGTAGGTGCATCTCTTGACCCAGGAAGTTTAATTATGATAGCAGATACTTTAAGAGTAGCTAGAAGATTAAAAAATAGTCTATCTAGCAGTGATGAAGAAGATTTCAATTATCCAATAATACAATCTCTATCAAATTCTCTATATGTATATAAAGATATAGAAGACCAGATATACAATGCGATAATTAGTGAAGTAGAAATATCTGACAACGCTTCAAGTACACTTAGAGATATCAGAAGAAGAATAGCTCAAAAAAATCAATCCATTAGGTCAAAACTAAATTCAATAATAAGTTCAACTACTTATCAAAAATACTTACAAGATGCCATAATATCTTTAAGAGGTGATAGATTTGTAGTACCTGTAAAATCTGAATATAGGTCACAAGTAGCTGGTATAGTGCATGACCAGTCATCTTCTGGTGCGACACTTTTTATAGAACCAATGACTATAGTAGAAATGAACAATGAATTGAGACAGTTGAAACTAGGAGAACAAGAAGAGATAGAAAGAATTTTATCAGAGCTTTCTGCTATGGTTGGAGAAGTAAGTGAAGACTTAATTTCAAATCAAGAGATACTCGGAAGATTAGATTTTGCATTTTCAAAGGGAAAACTTTCTATACAAATGAGAGGAATAGAACCAACTTTAAATGAGGATAAATATTTAAACATAAAAAATGGAAGGCATCCATTGTTGGATAAGAAGAAAGTAGTAGCAAATACGATTTATTTAGGAAGGGATTTCCATACATTGGTAATAACTGGTCCAAATACAGGTGGTAAGACAGTTACAATAAAGACTGTAGGTCTATTTGCACTTATGACACAAAGTGGACTTCATATACCTGCTGATTACGGAAGTAGTATGTGTGTATACGATAATGTATTTGCTGATATAGGAGATGAACAAAGTATTGAACAGAGTCTATCAACATTTTCATCTCATATGACGAATATAGTATCAATACTACAAAACGTAACAGTTGACTCTTTAGTTATATTTGACGAATTAGGAGCAGGAACAGACCCTGTTGAAGGAGCTGCCCTTGCAATAGCAGTATTAGAAGATATAAATTCTGTAGGAGCTAAATGTATAGCAACCACTCACTATAGTGAGCTTAAAAACTATGCTCTTACTAAATCAGGTGTAGAAAATGCAGCAGTTGAATTTGATATAGAAACTTTAAGCCCAACATATAAACTACTTATAGGTGTTCCTGGAAAATCAAATGCGTTTGAGATTTCTAGAAAACTTGGACTAAGTGACTATGTAATTTCACGTGCTAAAGAATATATAAATACAGAGAACATAGCTTTAGAAGATGTGTTACAAAATGTTGAAAAAAATAGAATCAAAGCAGTAGAAGATAGAGAAGAAGCTGAAAGATTAAAAGAAGAGATTGAAAGACTAAAAGTAGAGTATGATGAAAAACTTGAAAAATTGGTCAGCCAAAGAGATAAGATGATTGAAAAAGCTAAGTCAGAAGCATTTTCAATTATAAGACAAGCTAAAGAAGAAGTAGACCTTATAATAAAGGAACTTAGAAGTCTTGAGCAAGAAAGAGCTTCAAAAGAAAAGAACCGTAAAATAGAAGAACTTAGAAGAGAATTGACTAGCTCTATGGGAAGTCTTCAACCAACAGTAAAAAGCATGATAGTTCCAAAAGTCTCAAATAAGGAGATAAAAGACTTAAAGCCAGGTGAAGAAGTCAAGGTAATAACTTTAAACCAAAATGGTAGTGTAGTTTCAGTAGATAAAAAGAGAAAAGAAGCAGTAGTACAAATTGGTATAATGAAGATGACTCTACCTTTTAAGTCTTTACAAAAAACACACAAAGATGTTTCAACAAATGTAACTAAATCAACTAGAAATATTATAAGGTCAAAATCTGGTAATGTAAAAAATGAGGTTGACCTTAGAGGATTAAACTTAGAAGAAGCTATAATGGAAGTCGAAAAGTATCTTGATGATGCGTATGTGGCAGGTTTAGAGTCTGTAACAGTAATACATGGGATAGGTACAGGAGTATTAAAAGCAGGGCTACAAGACATTTTAAGAAGAAATAGACATGTAAAATCACAAAGAGGTGGTCAATATGGAGAAGGTGGAGCAGGAGTAACAATTGTTAAACTAAAATAATTTGTATAGGAGCACATTTTTATGATATTGGTATCTGCATGTTTAATAGGAATAAATTGTAAATATAGTGGCGATAATAATGAAAATGAAAAAGTTAAGGAATATTTAAAAGGCAAAGAATTTACACTTGTATGCCCAGAGCAGTTAGGTGGTCTATCTACACCAAGACCACCTGCTGAGATAGTTGATGGAAAAGTAATTACTAAAGATAATAAGGATGTGACAGAAAACTTTGTGAGAGGGGCTAATGAAACTCTAAAAATAGCAAGATTATATGTATGTAGCGAAGCAATACTAAAAGAGGGTAGCCCCTCTTGTGGATGTAATCTAATATATGATGGTAGTTTTTCAGGTAAAAAAATACCAGGGAAAGGTGTAACAGCAAGATTATTAGAAGAAGAAGGAATAAGAGTTAAGAGTGAAAAAGACTTATAGAAAATTAATACTTATGTATAAAAAATTGATAAAAGAGTAAAAGAAATGTATATAAAGATTAAAGTCTTTTGCCCTTTAATGAAATACTTGAAAAAACACGAAATTTGATTTAACATAAAGAGATAAGCACAATATAAACCAGGAACAATGTAGAGAGGAGCAACAGGATGCAAGATTTCAAGGTAGCAATATCAAATTGCCTTAAAGAAAAAATAGAAGATTTATCGAAAGAAGAGATAGAGGCACTTATAGAAGTTCCACCAAATAAGGACATGGGTGACTATGCTTTTCCATGTTTTAAATTAGCTAAAGTGTTTAGAAAAGCTCCAAACATGATAGCAAGTGAATTGGCAGAAAGTATAGAACCAAGTGGAGAGATAACAAAAGTAATACAACTAGGCGGATATGTGAATTTCTTTGTAAATAAATCTCAATTAGCAGAAACTGTAATCAAAAAAGTTTTACATGAAAAAGAAAATTACGGACATAGTGATTTTGGAAAAGATAAAACTGTAATAGTTGAGTATTCTTCTCCAAATATAGCAAAACCTTTCCATATAGGGCATATAAGAACTACAGTTATAGGCAATGCTTTATATAAGATATATGATTCACAAGGATACAAGACTATAAGAATAAATCATTTAGGTGACTATGGAACTCAATTTGGTAAGTTAATAGTGGCCTTTAAAAAGTGGGGAGAAAAAGAAGTAGTAGAAGCTAATCCAATTCCAGAATTACTAAAATTATATGTAAGATTCCATGATGAAGCTGAACAACATCCAGAAATGGAAGATGAAGCAAGAGCATGGTTTACTAAATTAGAAAATGGTGACGAAGAAGCAAAAGAATTATGGCAATGGTTTAGAGATGAGAGTTTAAAAGAGTTTAACAGAGTGTATAAACTTTTAGATATAGAATTTGATTCTTTAGCAGGTGAGAGTTTCTATTCTGATAAAATGAACAGGGTTATTGAACTATTAGAAGAGAAAAATCTTTTAAAAGAGTCTAAAGGAGCCAGAATTGTTGATTTAGAAGAGTATAAAATGCCACCAGCACTTATTACTAAGAATGACGGTTCAACATTATATATGACAAGAGATTTAGCTGCTGCAATATATAGAAAAGAAACTTATAATTTTGACAAGTGTATATATGTAGTTGGTTCTCAACAAAACTTACATTTCCAACAATGGTTTAAGGTAATTGAGCTTATGGGATATGATTGGGCAAAAGATTTAATTCATGTTGGATTTGGTATGGTAGCCCTTGAAGAAGGCACTATGTCAACTAGAAAAGGAAGAGTCGTATTTTTAGAAGATGCTTTGAATCAAGCTATAGATAAGACTAAAGATATTATACTAGCTAAAAATCCAAATGCTAAAAATGTAGATGAAATATCTAAGCAAGTAGGTGTTGGAGCTGTAGTTTTCCAAGAATTATCTAATAGTAGAATTAAAGATTATACATTCTCATGGGAAAGAACATTGAGTTTTGATGGAGAGACTGGACCATATGTTCAATATACACATGCTAGATGTTGTGCAGTTTTAAGAAAGGCAGAAGTAGAAGTGACTTCTGATATAGATTATAGTCTATTATCTGATGAAGATAGTGCAGAAGTTCTTAGAGTTATAGAATCATTCAATAAGAATATTTTACTTGCTCTAAAGAAAAATGAACCACATATAGTAACTAGATTTATGTTAGATTTAGCTCAAGCGTTTAATAAATTTTATCATGACAATCCAATTTTAGTAGAAAATTTGAAAGTTAGAAAAGCAAGACTTGCATTAGTTCTAGCTACAAAACAAACTTTAGAAAATTCTCTGAAACTGTTGGGAATGCACGCTCCAGAAAGAATGTAATACAATAAAATGTTGAAATAAAAAGAATAAAATTGAACTTAGTACGCAATTTGTATAACTGTAAAATATAGGGATGTCGAAAACTGATACTTTACATATAAAAAAGTAGTATCGTATAATAATATATAGATAGTAGATTACAATGATTTTTGTACACTACTATCCCCCTATATATGACAGCTTCTTAAACGGGCTGTCTCTTTTTTTTTAATAACAAGATATTTAGATTCAATTTTTCAGAAAGGATATATTTATGAATGACGAATTACTAAAAAAAGTCTATATATCTTCTTTTATTAGTGCAAGTAGGGCTCTTAAAGATTTAATTATAATAAATACAAAATCCTTAATAGATGATAAAACGCAAAGATGTGTATATATAGACGAAAAGAGACTGAGAGATGAACTTATTTACTATAGATTTTATGGAGAAAAAATAGGAAATATCAACTTTTTAAATATTTTATTACCACTAATTTTATCGAATACTAATATTCAAAAAAGTGAAGATGAAGTTATTAAACTAATAAAAAAATATGTGAGTTATTTTAAAAAAGAAGAATTTTTATTTGATTATTTATTAGGTTCTGTAGTGTATAATTCTGTTATTCACAATCTTATAAATAATAGTAAAATAGAATATGTCGAATTACTACAGATTATTAAAGACAAGATAATAGGATTTTCTATAGAATTAGACAAATCGGATATTGTAAAGTTTCAGATGGCAAGGATTAAAGCAATACAATTAATTGATAAATATATTGATTTGAAGTTTGAAGATTATGATGAAGAAAGTATTCTATTAAATGTTTTAAATGTCCTATATGATGTATATATTGAAGATAGAACTGTAGAAAATGAAGGAGTTGCTAGCATAAAAAAATCTATATTATCCATTTTGGGTGAAGATAGTGAATTAAATGAAGATAATATAGATTTTATTTTTTCTATGTCGGAATATGTTGTTAAATTGAGAAAATATAAAATTGGAGTTAAAGCGTATAATAAAGAAATAGACCCAAGAAGTCTTATAAGACTTGAAGAGGGTAATACTACAATAGACCCTATATTTAATCAAATAACAATTGTCTCAAAAACCTTTAATGATAATATACTAAGCATAAAAATAAATTCTAAATCAGGTATTTATATATTAAAGTTTAAAAAGGTTTAGGTTATTAGAGCGTACTATTTTTTTCTAGATAATCTAAAAAATCTTTTTCTTTAGTGTCAGTTAAAAAACATAATTCTTTTACTATATTATTTCTAAGTTCGATAAAATCACTAATTTGAGTATTTTCATTAGTGTATTCAAGAGACTTTATAATAAGTAGTAAATCTCTTTTTGACAAAGAGTTGATAGATACTTTTTCAATTAATTCCATAAAAAACTTCCTTTCCTCACATTACTTGAAATTAATAAATTAATTATATAGATATTATTTAAACTTTACATATACTATTTTAACCTATAAGGGGTACAAAAAGACAGTATAATATTAAAAAGAGGTGAGAAATATTTGAAAATTTTATTAACAACATTGAATTCTAAGTTTATTCATACAAATTTAGCTATAAGATATCTAAAAGAATTTGTAAGAGATTTGATAGAAGTTGATATGAAAGAATATACTATAAATAACGATTTGGACTATATCTTGAAGGATATATATAAAAACGAATATGATATAATATTATTCTCAACATATATCTGGAATGTGGGAGATATAGTTAAGCTTTGTGATAATCTAAAAAAAATTAGACCTAATAGTAAAATAGCTTTGGGCGGACCAGAAGTGAGTTATGATAGTTATGATGCAATGAAAAAGTATGATTTTGTGGATTATATACTTTATGGAGAAGGAGAATTAATTTTTAGAGACTTAGTACTCCATTTGCAAGGAAAGATGGAAATAAATGATGTAAATGGACTTGTATATAGACAAGGTAGTGAGATAATAGTAAATAAGCCTATGGAATTACTTCAAAATTTGGACGAGATTCCTAGCCCTTATGAAAATTTGAATCCAAAAGAATATGAAAATAGAATAGTATACTATGAATCATCAAGAGGTTGCCCTTTTAACTGTCAGTACTGTTTATCATCTACTATTCCAGGACTAAGATATTTTAGTTTAGATAGGATAAAAAGGGATTTAAAGGCTTTAATAGATGCAAGAGTATCACAGATAAAATTTATTGATAGGACATTTAATGCAAATAGAAAAGTGGCTATGGAAATTATGGATTTTCTTATGAAAAACGATAATGGCTATACAACTTATCATTTTGAAGTTACAGCGTATTTGATAGATGATAAGATGCTTGAATTTTTAGCTGATTGTAAAGAAGGTCTTTTTCAATTTGAAATAGGTGTGCAGTCAACAAATGAAAAAACACTTGATGCAGTAGGAAGAAGGGATGATTTTAAAAAGTTGTCTCATGTTGTACAGACTGTGGCATCTTATAGAAATATACATCAGCACTTAGATTTAATCGCAGGACTACCTTATGAAGATTATAAGAGCTTTGAGAATTCTTTTAATGATGTATTTAATCTAGGTATAGAGCACTTACAATTAGGCTTTTTAAAGATGATTAAAGGTACAGGTATGAGAAAAGTTGCAGATGAGCATGGTTTTAAATATAAAGATTATGCTCCATATGAATTTTTATACAATAATTATATAAGTTATGAAGAAACACTGAAGTTAAAGGATATAGAAGATATACTTGAGAGATACTATAATTCTAAAAATTTTGTGCTGTCTATGAGATATATTATAGGCAGATTTTATAAGCAAAGCCCTTTTAAATTCTTTGAAATTTTTGCCAAGTATTTTGATGAAAATGGTTATTTTGATTTGGCACAAGGGAAGAATCAATTATATAAAATATTGATGGATTTTTATAATGAAGAAATAAATATTGATAATGATGTATTCAATGATATATTAAAGTATGACTATATATCACTGGGCAAAACATCAAATATTCCACAGTTTTTTAATAAACTAGATGTGGATGATTTTAAGAATAGATGCCATGTATTTTTACAGGATAATGATAACTTATCAACATATTTACCTAATTTTGTTGATAAACCGGCTAAACATATAATAAAATATGTTCATTTTGAGCCATTTAAATTTAATGTTGTGGATTTAAAAAATGATATAAATACAGAAATAAGAGAAGAAGAAAATGTAGTATTATTTGAGTATGATGATAAAAAAATATTTGAGAAATCTAAAACTCATAAAGTAAAGATTTAAGTATTTAGGAGGATAAAATGGATTTTAAAATAGAAAAATATTTGCTAAAAAAAGCAGATGAATTAGCTTTTATAACGATAAAACATGGTGGAGAGTTTAAATTAAAGAGCTATGAAGTACCAAAAGGTGGATTAGATGTACCTATAAAAAATGAGGTACTGGTAAAAGGAATAAAAGAAAAAACTGCTCAAGATAAGTTAAATTCAATGTCTATAGCAGATGCAATGATATATATAATTGGGATAGATAGTAAATTTAAAAACAATGCAGAGTATGAGAAGTTTTTAAATGCTTTAGCTAAAGATATTGATTTAGATTTGAAAGCATATATGGGGTATATGTCGAGAAAATACTTTGAAATTGGTGAACATACAGATTCTTTAATATATATAAAAGCATTTATAACAATGTATCCAGAGGATTTAGATGCAATGTATAATTATGCGATTGTTTGTCAAGAGATAGCAAAGCAGTATCAAAAAGATATGGATGATAAGGCAATGAATGCATTCTTACTTGAAGCAATGGCTAAGCTTGAAAAAATAATTGATGTTGATGAGAATTTTGCATTAGGTTATTATCACTTAGGTTACCATTATTATAATCAAGGTCAATATCTAAAGACTAAGTTGACTTGGGAAGAGGCATTAAGACTAGGGCTAGATGCTGATTTGGTGGCTGAGATACAAGATAATTTAGGCAAGATGGACTTTAAAGTTCAATATGAAGAAGGATATACACTTGTATTCCAAGGTAAGTTTAAAGAAGGATTAGAGAAATTACTGCCATTAGAAGAAGAACATATGGATTGGTGGAACTTGTTGTTCATGATAGCACTTGGATATAAGGGTATGGGTGAAATAGAACAGGCTAAGATGTATCTTGAGAAGATATTGATAATAAAGCCTAATCAAGTAGATTCTATAGTGGAATTGGGGCTTTGTGAAGCTTATAAGAATAATCTAGATAAAGCAATAGAGTGTTTTGAACAAGCGGCTAAGATAAAGGAAGACCCAGAAATACTTTGTAATTTAGGAATGGCTTATTTAAATAATGGTGATATTGATGACGCAACTTACTATATAGAAAGAGCTTATGAATTGAATCCACAAGATGAAATTACGATTGCTTGTTTAAGAGAGCTTGGAATAAATAAGTAAGTATACTGTTAAATTGTATTTCATTTATTGGTTAAGTGGGGCTGTCTCAAAATAGAGATTGTACTGCACCCCAATTGTTGGACCAAAAATCTAATGATTGGGGTGTTTTTATATGGCTAAATACGATTTTAATTTCAAATTAAAAGTAGTTAAATCC
>NZ_OEZH01000040.1 GCF_900243075.1 Clostridioides difficile | reverse complement strand
TTTATATAAAATAATTAAAAATATACCTATTAAGGTAAGTAAAAAAGAGCTCTCACAGAACAAATTTAATTTGCTAATGCGACAGCCCCTTAATTTTTATATAAAAATATATAAAATAAATAGTTTATAAAATATATCTAACAAAATTTCTGAAATAATTTGTATGAGAAGATGATTAAGTATTGAGATTTAAAAATATTTTGTAGTCAAATACAGCTTTTAAATAATACATTTGAAAATAAGAATATTTAAATGAAAAAAATAATATTATATATAGTTGACAAAAAGTGGAAATTAATATATTATATAAATATAGAAATAGTAATCATTACTATTATTAGAAAAGGGAGGAATTAATTATGAACTTAAAAGGAACTAAAACAGAAAAGAATTTAATGGCAGGATTTGCAGGAGAGTCAGAAGCAAGAAATAAATATACATACTATGCTTCAAAAGCTAAAAAAGAAGGTTATAATCAAATAGCTGCTATATTTGAAGAAACTGCTAACAATGAAAAGGAACATGCTAAATTATGGTTTAAACTTTTACATGATGGTATGCCTTCAACAGAGGAAAATTTAAAAGATGCAGCAGCAGGTGAAAACTATGAATGGACTGACATGTATGCAAAATTTGCTAAAGAAGCTAGAGAAGAAGGATTTGACAAAATAGCTTATTTATTTGAAGCTGTTGGAAAAATAGAGAAAGAACATGAAGAAAGATACTTAAAACTTTTAGAAAACTTAAATGAAGGAAAAATATTTAAAAGAGATGAAGAAGTTGTTTGGCAATGCCAAAACTGTGGTCATGTGTATGTAGGTACTGAAGCACCAGAAAAATGCCCAGTATGTGACCATCCAAAAGCATACTTTAATATAAAAGCTGAAAACTATTAAAAATTATTATAATTAAAAGGAATGTTAACTATGAAATTTTCTAAACAAAGAGAACTGATTTTAAATGAAATATTAAATAATCCGGTTCATCCTACTGCGGATTACCTATATGAAAACTTAAAAAAAGATAATCCAAATTTAAGCTTAGGAACTGTGTATAGAAATTTAGCTCAGCTAACGGAACATGGCTTTATAAGGAAGGTTAGTATTCCAGGAAATCCAGATAGATTTGATGGTAGAATGGATAATCACTATCATATCATATGTGAAGTATGTGGAGAGGTGTACGATTTAGAATCTGAAGTTCTGAATAATTTAAAAGAGTCAATAGCAGAGGAAACAGACATAAAAATAACCTCTTATAACATAAGTTTTAAAGGGATTTGTAATAATTGTAGAAAGTGTAATCAAGTAGGTTAGTTTTCAAATTCTAAAAATAATTAATGAGGTGAGTTTATGTGTAGTGAACAAAAATTTTTTATATGTGAGACTTGTGGAAACCTTGTAGGAATGATACAAAATGGCGGTGTACCTATTTTCTGTTGTGGAAAACCTATGAAGGAACTTGTTCCTAATACAACAGATGCAGCAGTTGAAAAGCATGTACCTGTAATTGAAGTAGAGGGAAATAATGTTACTGTTAAAATAAGTAGTGTTGCTCATCCAATGGCTAAAGAACATCACATAGCATGGGTGTATCTTATGACTGAGCAAGGTGGTCAACGTAAATGTCTAGCAGTAGATGGAGAACCTGTAGTTAAATTTGCTTTGAATGATGATGATAAAGTGATTTCTGCATATGCTTACTGTAATTTACATGGATTATGGAAGGCTGAACTGTAATATTTAAATAAATTGAGTCAAAAAGGAGGCTATAAACGTATTTTCATACAAATAGCCTCCTATAAATTTATATAAATTCAAGTTTTAATTTTATTTAATGTCAATATAACATAAGGAGAAAATAATATGTCAATTTATAAATGTAGTGTTTGTGGATATATTTATGATGAATCTAAGAATGATAAAACATGGGACGAATTAAGTGAAGACTGGGAGTGTCCTGTATGTACAAAAGGTCGTAGTTATTTTGGAAAGATAAGTACTGTTTACTATGAAGAAGATGAAAAGGAAATAGAAGATATAGTTGAAGATGAATCTAAATTAAATAGTGAAAAAGCGGGAGATTTAAATTACTTAAGTACATATTTAAGAAGAGATGATGAAGTTGAAAAACATATGGATATAATTCATGAAATGGCTGTTACGGGAAAATCTATAATAGAACCTATGAGAACTAAACTACCAGTAATTTCTTGGGATGATATTTTGCTTATGGGTGCTCAATTAAATCCACTACCTCTAAATGAACATGATGAAGTAAATACAACAACAATAATAGGTAAAAAAGCAAAAAAACCTATGATTATAGAAAATCCAGTTTATATTTCTCACATGTCATTTGGAGCTTTATCTAAAGAATTAAAGATAGCTTTAGCAAAGGGTGCAGCTAAAAATAAGACAGCTATGTGTAGTGGTGAAGGTGGTATATTACCAGAAGAGAAGGAAGCTTCATACAAGTATATTTTTGAATACGTGCCAAATAAGTACAGTGTCACTGAAGAAAATCTTAAAAATTCTGATGCTATAGAGATAAAAATTGGTCAAGGTACAAAACCTGGTATGGGAGGTCATCTTCCTGGTGAAAAAGTGACTGAAGAAATAGCAAAGATAAGAAATAAGCCTGTAGGTCAAGATGTAATAAGCCCATCTTGTTTTGAAGAAATACAATCCAAAGAAGATTTAAAGAAACTTGTAGATGAACTTAGAGATATTTCAGAAGGGCGTCCAATAGGTGTTAAAATTTCAGCAGGTCATATTGAAAAAGATATGGAATTTATAGCTTATGCTAAACCTGATTTTGTGACTATTGATGGTCGTGGTGGAGCTACTGGAGCAAGTCCAAAATTGCTTAAAGATGCAACTTCAATCCCAACAATATTTGCTCTTTACCGTGCTAGAAAATATATAGATACACATGAATTAGATATAGATTTAGTTATAACAGGTGGACTTCGTATATCTACTGATTTTGCTAAAGCAATAGCTATGGGAGCTGATGCAGTTGCCATTGCAAGTTCTGCTCTTATGGCAGCAGCGTGTCAACAATATCGTATATGTGGTTCTGGTAAGTGCCCTGTAGGAGTAGCTACTCAAGATGAGGAATTGAGAAAAAGATTACATATAGAAAATAGTGCTGATAGAGTGGCAAACTTCTTAAATGTAAGTTTAGAAGAGCTTAAGACTTTTGCTAGAATATCTGGTCATAAAGATGTACATGATTTAAGTGTTGATGATTTATATACAGTTAATTCTGAAATATCAAATTATACAAATATACAACATGTATAGGTTGAAGTTTGGAACTATTAGCTTGTAGATAGTTATAAAAGTAAATAAGAAATATATTTCATAAAAGGGAGTGTCTCAAAATGAACTTTTTAGTTCATGAGGCACTCTCTTTTGTATGAAGTCAAGTATATTTTCATCATTTCTACAATGAAAAAGAGGCTTATCTCTCTATTTTGAGACAGACCACTTTTATTATGAAAATTAAAGATATTAAATTGTAAAATATTCTGTGATGTCGTACTATTAAATTAAAGATGTCGTACTTTAAACTAAATAAAAATTTAAGGAGTGATTATTATGGAAAAATTGCAGATTCAAGTTCTAGTTGACAATAATACATATATTGATAAGTACTTTGTTGGAGAGCCAGCAGTAAGTTATTATATTGAGATTGATGGAAATAGAATTTTGTTTGATTCGGGATATTCTGATGTATTCATATCAAATGCTGAAAAATTGAATATAGATTTAGGAAGTTTAACGCATGTTGTTTTTTCTCATGGGCATAATGACCATACAAGAGGTATTCAGTTTTTAGAGAATAAATATGATTTGTCTACAGTCGAACTTATTGCACATCCTAATTGCTTTATACCTAAAAAATATGGAGGGGAAAGTATAGGTGCTCCATTTTCTATTGATAAAGTTAAAGAAATTTTTATGTATAATCCTAAAGATAAGCCATTTAATCTAAGCAAGAATTGTGTGTTTTTAGGTGAAATACCTTCTATAAATGATTTTGAAAAAAGAGCTAAAATTGGTAAATGTAAAATAGGAGATTTGTGGGAAGACGATTATGTTTTAGATGATTCTGCTGTAGTTTGTAAATCTGATAAAGGTCTTTTTATTGTTACAGGATGTTCTCATAGCGGAATTTGTAATATAGTAGAGTATGCTAAAAAGGTATGTGGAGATGATAGAGTTATCGGTATATTGGGAGGTTTTCATCTTTTTGAATTGGATAATAGACTAGATAGTACAATACAGTATTTAGATAAAGAAGAAATAAGAATGTTGTATCCTTGTCATTGTGTTTCTTTTAAAGTAAAAGCTAAGATGAATGAAACATTAAATATAAATGAAGTTGGAGTAGGGTTGACTATAAGCATATAAGGTTTGAAAGCATATAAGGTTTGAGTTGAAGGTAAAAAAGATATTTTCTATAGAAAGTATCTTTTTTATTATATTTATTTTAAAATAAAGCTATGTATTTTTATATGAAATATTGTGAAAAATTTATTTTTAATAAGAATATATTTTCATTAATAAATAATTTTATCATGTATTAATAATGATAGAATAAATGTAAATAAATTAAAATTATTTATATTCATCTATCCTTTTTTAAAATTACATTGATTATTTTTTTCAGACTCAATAATTCCAATGAATATGATAATAGAGGAGATTTTATGTAATGTAATTATTATTATATTATTATTAAGTAAAAATTATAATATAATAAAGGATGTTTTGTGTAAAATTTAACACTAAAAAAGAAATTTCATGAAATTAAAAAACGAAAAAGATTTGAAAATAAGCTTAAAATAAAATGAATATGTAAAAAATATTTAATATATAGGTAAAAATCAGCTATAAATGTAAATTTATTGGAAAAATGTGGTTGAATTTAATGAACAAAAATGTTATTGTTTTATCAATAAAGTGTTAAAATATAAACTTTTAATATCATTTCTAGGGAGGATGATTTCATGCAAAAAAATGTAAAGAAAGCAAAAGTAACAGGCTCTATTTTAGCTATTTTTGGAGTTGCAAGCGTTCTTTTTAGTTCACATGCAGGAGGAGGGTTTGCTACAGGGAATCAAGAAACTCAGTACTATGTGCAGTATGGATGGACAGCACCACTTATGGCAATTTTAGCAATGATTATACTTACTGCTACCATGAGAGAAGTTATCATAATGTATAATAATAATGATTGTAGGAATTATAAGGATTTATTTTGTGAGCTTTGGAGTCCATATCCAAAACTTGAAATAATATGGGAAATATATTATTATCTGATGGTTTTAATAGCTGTAAGTGCTGTTATAGCAGGTGCAGCAGCAGTGTTTCAAAGTATAGGGGTAAATTATTTTGTAGCTGTATTTATTATTGGAATTGTACTTCTTGTCTTTACTATATTTGGAGCTATGCTTGTATCTAAAGCAGCTACAGCAATGACAATAGCTATTCTAGTATGTACTCTTACTATTTTTATAGTTGGTATAAAAGCCAAAGTACCAGAAATAACTAAAATATTATCAAATAGAACGAGTTTCACACCTGGCTATATCAAGCCAATACTTAATACCTTCATTTATGCAGGTTTTCAATCGGTTGTTATACCTACACTTGCAGGATGTTCAAGACCACTTCTTAAGAATTCAAAAGAAGCTACTAAGGCAATGGTACTTTCATTTGTTATGAATGCAATTGCACTAGGGCTTGCTGTAACTATGTTAATGGGATGGTATAGAGAAATTATTGCTGCTGGGCAAACAACACTTCCTACTCTGTATGTTGCAGGTCAATCTGGAAATCATACTATATACATAATTTATAATGTTGCATTATTCCTTTGCTTAATGTCTACAGGAGTAACTACTATATTTGGTCTTGTAAATAGATTTGAAGACCATAAAGCACTTTCTTTCCTTTCTTCAAGAATGAAAAGAAGGGTATTTACAGCTTGTGCAATAATGGTAGTATCAATGCTTATATCTCTTACAGGATTAAGTAATATAGTTAAATACGGATATGGATATTGTGGTTATTTGGGTCTATTCACTATAGTAATTCCTTTCCTTACATTAGGTCATTATAAGAATAAGAAATTTGCAAAGGAACATCCAGAAGTTAAATGGCCAGCCGAATTAAACGAAAATATTGAAAATTTATAAAGTGAGTAGTACTTTAAATAAAAGAGATAATTTAATTAATAAGTCGAAAATATAGTCAAATAAAAATAGAGTATATTACTATTTAGATATGATAAAATAGGGTTGAAAAATAAATTGATAAATTAAAATTTGGAAGATATAATGAACATAATATATTTATTGAGATTATTTGCAAAATTTAATATTAAACAACTTGGAAACAGGTAATATAAAACTAATAATAGATAGAAAAAGCTGTAATCATAAAGGTTACAGCTTTTTTATGCAATATAAAATAGTATTATAATAAAGAAAAAGTTGATACCTGCTTTCTGTATATTATAGTGTTTATATACTATTGGCATTTTAATTAGTTTATAGATTACAATTCTATAATTCTTCTAGTAATTTTAGATTCTATAGATGTCTCTATTTCACTCAACATTCGTTCATTTTTAGGGTCAATAAAAGCACATGTATAGCCTTCTTCACCAGCCCTACCAGTTCTACCAATACGATGGATATAGTCTTCTGGTGTTTCTGGCAAATCGTAATTATATATATGACTTACTCCAGATATATCAAGACCACGAGAAGCTACATCTGTAGCTATTAAGTATTGTATATCTAAATTTCTAAATGATTTCATTATTCTTTCTCGTTTTGATTGAGCAATATCACTATGAAGTTTTTGACAATTGTATCCTCTTATAGCAAGAGCTTCTTCGAGATTATCAACTCTTCTTTTAGTCCTACAAAATATTATTGCCATAAAAGGATTATCTTCATCTAGAACCTTACATAAGGCATCCAATTTTTTTCTATCTGTAGTTTCCACTACTTCTTGTTTTATATTGTTAAGAGTAATTTCTTCTTTTTGGATAGAAACTACAACAGGATTTTTTGTATATCTATAAGCCAATTTTTTTACTTGAGAATTCATAGTTGCAGAAAAACATAGTGTTTGCTTTTTATTTGAAGTTTCTTTTAAAATAGCCTCAACTTCATTTTTGAATCCCATAAGTAACATTTGGTCCGCTTCATCTAAAACAAAAGTTTTTAACTTACTAAGGTCAATAGTTTTTCTATTTAGATGGTCTAAAAGTCTACCTGGTGTAGCTATAATCATATGAATATTTCCTTTTAGCTTATTTATTTGAGAACCAATATCCTTTCCTCCATAGGCTGCTAGAATACTTACATCTTTATATTCTTTAAGTTTCATAGCTTCTTCTGTTATTTGTATAGCTAGCTCTCTTGTAGGAGAAAGTATAAGTACTTGTATATCATTTATATCTAATGATATATTTTCAAATATCGGAAGTAAAAAAGCAAGTGTTTTTCCTGTTCCAGTTTGAGCTTCTGCTATGACATCTTTTCCTTCTTTTATCAATTGAATACTTTCTTTTTGTATAGGTGTAGGTGTTGTTATTCCTGATTTTCTTAGAATATTTATTGTATTTTCACTAATCCCTAAGCTCTTAAAATCCATTATTATCTTACCTTTCATGAAAAATTTTCTTTTTTATTAATCAATTAATAATATCATATTTGTAAGTATTTTTAGTAATTTTTTTGATTATTATTTATATTGTTTAGAAATATATGCAGATACTTTAAAATGGAATGTAGCTTAAATTAAATTTTAGTAGGAATTTTAGAGGTTTATTTTTAAAGGTTTTTTGAAAATAAATCTATTTAAAAATTAAATTAAAATGCAAGAAAAACATAATAACTTTCATTTTTAAGAAGTTTTCACAAAAAAGAAAAAATATAGTGCAATAAATGATGCAAAGTAATATAATAGATTACAAGATATGAAAAGTCAAAAAAATAAATTGCAAATGAAATTAAAATGAATAAAAAATAAAAAAATAATCATAAGTTAGAGATGTCAATGAAAAATAAGACCTAATGTTTTTAAAATTAAAAGTATACTAAGGGGGGCATTAATATGTGCATTATATCAAAAGATAGAGCAAAGGAAATAAAAATAGTAGATACTACTTTAAGAGATGGAGAGCAAACAGCTGGGGTTGTATTTGCAAATAGAGAAAAAATAATGATTGCTGAAATGTTAAGTGACCTAGGTGTTGACCAAATTGAAGTTGGTATACCTACTATGGGTGGAGATGAAAAAAATGTAATAAAGCACATATGTAGTAGAAATTTAAAATCAGATATAATGGCTTGGAATAGAGCAGTAATAAAAGATGTTGAAGAATCTATTTCTTGTGGTGTTGATGCAGTAGCTATATCAATATCAGTATCTGACATTCATATAGAAAATAAATTGAGAACTTCTAGAGGTTGGGTTTTAGAAAACATGGCCAAAACAGTTGAATTTGCAAAGAAAAATGGACTATATGTTTCAGTAAATGGAGAAGATGCTTCAAGAGCAGATATAGACTTCTTAACTGAATTTATAAATGTTGGAAAACAAGCAGGGGCAGATAGATTTAGATACTGTGATACAGTAGGAGTTATGAATCCTTTTTCTATAAAGAATGCAATAGAAACTCTTTATGAAAGAACTAATTTTGATATAGAAATGCATACACATAATGACTTTGGGATGGCAACTGCAAATGCACTTGCAGGAATAGCAGCAGGAGCAAATTATGTTGGTGTTACAGTAAATGGATTAGGGGAAAGAGCAGGAAATGCAGCATTAGAAGAGGTTTTAATGGCACTTAAGTGCGTCTATAAATGTGATTTAAATAATATAGATACTAGAAAATTTAGAGGAATATGTGAGTATGTAGCACAGGCATCAGGAAGAATTCTTCCTACATGGAAACCAGTAGTTGGAGATAATATGTTTATACATGAGTCTGGTATACATGCAGATGGAGCTTTAAAAGACCCACATAACTATGAACCATTTGACCCAAGTGAAGTAAATCTTGAAAGAAAAATAGTAATCGGTAAACATTCAGGAAGAGCTGCAGTTATAAACAAATTGAGTGAATATGAAATGTATATTTCTCCAGAAAACGCTACCAAACTATTAAATGCTATAAGAGCTACATCTATAAGATTAAAAAGAAGTTTAATGGATAAAGAAATTCTTCAATTATATTGTGATATACTAGCACATGAGAAAGGTACAACAGAAGAAGAAGCAGTTAGAGGTTCATATATTTAAGGCATAATTGTTTAGGAGGAAAAAATGGGAGATAATATAGTTTATAAAATAATTAAAAAACATATAGTAGATGGAGAAGCTATTGCTGGTAACTCAATTGGTATAAAAATAGACCAGACTTTAACACAAGATTCTACTGGAACAATGACATATCTTCAACTAGAAGCTATGGGAATAGATAAAGTAAAGACTAAAAGAAGTGTGGCATTTGTAGACCATAATATGTTACAACAAGGATTTGAAAATGCAGATGACCATAAGTATATACAAACAGTGGCTGATAAATATGGAGTTTATTTCTCTAAGCCAGGCAACGGTATTTGCCATCAAGTATTTTTAGAAAGATTTTCAACACCAGGAGATACACTTTTAGGTTCTGATAGCCACACACCTACTGCTGGAGGTGTGGGTATGATGGCTATTGGAGCTGGTGGATTAGATGTTGCTCTAGCTATGGCAGGAGGAGCGTACTATATAAAAGCACCAAAAGTCTGTAAGGTGAATCTAGTTGGAAAGTTAAATAATATGGTATCATCAAAAGATATAATATTAGAAGTGTTAAGAAAACAAACTGTAAAAGGTGGAGTAGGAAAAGTTTACGAATATGGTGGAGAAGGTGTTAAAAGTTTATCTGTTCCACAAAGAGCTACAATAACAAACATGGGAGCTGAACTTGGAGCAACTACTTCAATCTTCCCAAGTGATGAAAAAACATTAGAATTCTTTAAGAGTCAAGGAAGAGAAGATACATGGATAGAGTTAAAACCAGATGCAGATGCGGTTTATGATGAAGAAATTACTATAAACTTGGATGAATTAAAACCATTAGCTGCAAAACCTCACAGTCCAGACAATGTAGATGAAGTTGAAAATATAGGAAAAATTAAAATAGACCAAGTTGCAATAGGAAGTTGTACAAATTCTTCTTATGAAGACTTAATGAAAGTAGCTCAAATCCTAAAAGGAAATAAGGTACATAAGGATGTGAGTTTAGTAATAGCACCAGGCTCAAGACAAGTTATGGAGATGATTGCTAGAAATGGAGTTTTAGCAGATATAATAAGTGCTGGAGCTAGAATACTAGAAAATTCTTGTGGTCCATGTATAGGTATGGGTCAATCTCCAGGTACTGACTCTGTGTCTTTAAGAACTTTCAATAGAAATTTCTATGGAAGAAGTGGAACTTTATCAGCACAAGTATACTTAGTAAGCCCAGAAGTAGCAGCAGTAAGTGCAATCAAGGGAGTGCTTACAGACCCAAGAGAATTTGATATTAAATTTACAAACTTAGATGTAAATGAATTTTTGATAGATGATAGCATGATAATAAAACCTGCTGATGTAGGAAGTGATGTAGAAGTAGTTAGAGGACCTAATATAAAACCTTTCCCTCTTAATACAGAGCTAAGTCAGTCTATAGATGGAAAAATTATACTAAAGACAGAAGATAATATAACTACTGACCATATAATGCCATCAAATGCTAAGTTACTTCCTTTTAGAAGTAATATACCATATCTTGCAAACTATTGTTTTAACACTGTAGATACAGCGTTTCCTAAAAGAGCAAAAGACAATGGTGGAGGATTTATAGTTGGTGGAGATAATTATGGTCAAGGTTCAAGTAGAGAGCATGCAGCTTTAGCACCATTATACTTAGGTGTTAAAGGGGTAATAGTAAAGAGCTTTGCAAGAATCCACAAGGCTAACTTGATAAATAGTGGTATAATTCCAATGGAGTTTTGTGATGAGAAAGATTATGAAAACCTATCTCTTTTAGATAGTCTGGAGATACCAAATATTTTAGATAATTTAGATAATGGAATTTTGGAAGTTAAGAACACAACTAAAGGAACTTCTTTTAAGGTTAAAGTAGAATTATCAGAAAAAGAAGTAGATGTATTAAAAGCTGGTGGAAAATTAAATTACACTAAAAATCAAGCTAATTAATATGAAAAGAGGGAATATTGAATGTATAAAGTGACACTTATACCAGGCGATGGAATAGGACCAGAAGTTGCGAAAGCTATGAAAAAGGTAGTAGAAGCTACGGGGGTAAAAATAGAATGGGAAGAAGTTAATGCAGGAGAGGCAGTTATTGAAGAATATGGAACTCCACTTCCTGAATATATTATAGATAGTATAAAGAAGAATAAAATAGCTATAAAAGGTCCAATTACTACTCCTGTAGGTAAAGGATTTAGAAGTGTAAATGTAACTCTAAGACAGGCATTAGATTTATATGTTAATTTGAGACCTATTAAAAGTTTTAAAGGTATAAAATCAAGATATGAAGATGTTGATTTAGTAGTAGTAAGAGAAAATACAGAAGATTTATATGCTGGAATAGAGCATAAAATAGGTGATTATGCAGCTGAAAGTATAAAGATAATAACAAGAGGTGCAAGTGAGAGAATTGTCGATTTTGCATGTAACTATGTTAAAGACAATAAGAGAAAAAAAGTTACAGCTATACATAAGGCAAATATAATGAAAATGTCTGATGGATTGTTTTTAGATGTATTTAGAGAAGTAGCATCAAAACATGGTGTAGAGTATGATGATTTGATTGTGGATGCAGCAGCTATGAACTTAGTTTTAAATCCAGAAAATTACGATGTAATGGTAATGCCAAATCTTTATGGAGATATACTATCTGATTTAGGTGCTGGGCTTGTTGGAGGTCTAGGTATAATTCCAAGTGCAAATATTGGTAAAGACTGTGCGATATTTGAAGCTGTCCATGGAAGTGCTCCACAAATAGCTGGTCAAAATAAAGCTAACCCAACAGCACTTATTCAATCATCAGTAATGATGCTTAGATACTTAGGTGAATATGAAAATGCACAAAAAATAGAAACCGCTTTAGAAAAAGTGTTTCTTGAAGGAAGTAAATTGACTGTAGATTTAGGTGGTTCAGCTTCAACTACAGAGTTTGCGGATGAAGTGTGTAAATACATTGTATAGATTTTATTTATGGAAAAAGTAGAATATAGATTAAAAGAAAGAGGCTGTCTCAAAATAGAGATAAGCCTTTTTTCATTGTTGAAATGATAAAAATGTATTTATTTTATACAAAAGAGAGTTCCTCATAAACGAAAAAGTTCATTTTGGGATACCCATTTTAATTTTAAAATTAATTGATTAATAGACAAAGAAAGATTAAATAAATTTATTGTTTTTAATTGAACTTTCAACTAATATATGGTAAAATTCAAATAAAGTTGAACTTTCAACTAAAAATGAATATATTGATTATGCGAAATTCTATGAAGCAGAAAACCTGTGACTTTAGTTGTGGGAGGTTCAGTGGAGGTGTGTTTGATTAAGACTTTATATAGTAATATATTAAGAGAAGTAGGTACTTTATCTAGAGCAGTAAATTCAATAAATGATATTAAGTACAAGGAATTAAAGTTACAAAAAGGACAATTTACATTTTTGACAAGAATCTGTGAAAACCCTGGTATAAATCTTGTGGAATTATCAAATATGTTAAAGGTAGACAAGGCTACAACCACCAAGGCTATACAAAAGTTAATAAAAGCGGGATATGTAGATAAAAAGCAGGATGAGTTTGATAAAAGGGGATATAATTTAACTCCAACTGATAAATCTTTAGAAGTTTATGAGCTGATAATTGAAGAAGAGAATAGAAGTATAGAGATATGTTTTGAGAACTTTACAGATGAAGAAAAACAAGTGGCAACTAAATTATTAGAAAAAATGAGTAAAAATGTAGAAAACGAATGGTTTAAAGTAAAGAGATAGTAAATATATATATTAACTTAAGGAGATATTTTTATGATTAGAAAAGCTAATATGAATGATTTAGAAAGTATTATGAAAATTATAAAATCTACAGTGGAAGAAATGAAGACTTATAATAATACACAATGGGATGAAAATTACCCATTAGAAAAAGACTTTGTTTCAGATATTAAGAAACAAGATTTATATGTGGAAGAAGTGGATGGAGAAGTTGCGGGATTTATATGTCTTAATTATGAAGAACCAGAGGAATATGTAGGCTTAAACTGGTCATCTAATAAAAAAGCAATAGTAATACATAGAATGGCTGTAAATCCAAATTTTAGAAAGAAAGGAATAGCATCTAAATTAGTTGATTTTGCTGAAAAATTAGCTGGAGAAAACAGTGTATACTACTTAAAGAGTGATACATATTCAATAAATTCAAAAATGAATTCACTACTTACAAAGTGTGGTTTTATCAAAATCGGAGAAATGAGTTTTTTAGGAAAGGAGAAATCTTTCTACTGTTATGATAAAATATTATAAAAAGCATTTATAATACAAGGGGTAAATAATAGATTTTCAGTATTAGTAAGGGCATAATATAACCTAGTGTATGCTATTATGAAAGGGATGATTTAAATGATTGAATTTCTAAAGAAAAGAAGAAGTATTAGAAAATACAAGGATATTGAAGTAGAAAAAGAAAAATTAGATAAAATATTAAAATCTGCTCTTTTAGCTCCATCATCAAAGGGGCTTAGAACATGGGAATTTATAGTGGTAGATGACAAAGAAAAGTTAATTAATTTATCTCAATGTAGAACTAAAGGTGGTGGATTTTTCTTAAAAAATGCACCTTTAGCTATTGTAATTATTGCAGATAAGGAAAAAAATGATGTTTGGGTAGAGGATACAAGTATAGCTGCTTCATATATACAACTTCAAGCTCATGAACTAGGATTAGGTTCTTGTTGGATACAAGTAAGAAATAGGATACATGATGATAATATAGAAGCTGATAAATATGTTAGAGATGAATTAAAAATACCTGATAAGTACAGTGTGGAGTGTATAATTTCTATAGGATATCCTGATGAAGAGAAGAGAGCATACTGTGACTCTGATTTGGACTATGAAAAGGTTCACTTTAATAGCTTTTAATATATAATATGTTGTATTAAGACATTATATTTTTTGATATTGTTAATATATACTTAAAATTGTAAAAATATATCTGAATTTTACTAACTTATCTAGGGGTTATGTACAAGGATTTTAAAGATAAATATAGAAATTAATGTTTATAATCGATACATAACTTGAGTAACAAAATTTAAGGAGGTTAAAATATGGGTATATTTAAAACAAAAATGGATGAGGACTGGAAAGTAAACTACATTAAAGAGTTTAATGAAATGAGAGATTCTTATGAGAGTAAACTTCAAAAAAAACAGTTTGAAGTAGATAGTTTGAAATCAGAATTGGATAGACTAAGAAGCTATAAAAATAGTCTTAAGCCAAAAGAAAAACAAATTACTGATGATGATATAAATAATATAAAGAGTTTAAGAAGAGATGGCTTAAGTTATAAAGAAATTTCAAATCAAACAAATTGGAGCAAAGCAACTGTAAGTAGAGTATTAAATGGTCTTTACGATTAGTATATACATGGGGTGATTTAAATTGGGATGAAGTATAGTTATAAAAAATGTATAATAGATTCTATTTTATTGATGTTTATAGTTCAAATATTAAGGATGATTTTGAATTATGTACTTCTAAGTCAATTTGAATTTACTCTTGAAAATTTTAATATTATAAACTTAATTTCTTTTACATTAGTTGGTTTATCATTAATTTTATTTTTAAAAGATAATTCTTTGTATAACAAGGTGAGAAATAGAAAAATCACAGAGGCTTTTGAAGAAAATAAAAACAATATACTTATTGAAAAGTGTAAGCTGATACTTTTTATAGTGGTCTTATCTTTAGCAATAATTGCAACTTATTGCACTAAGGGATATATATTTTTTAATGTAACTATGATGACTTTGTCTGTATTGATAGTTCCAATATTTGAAGAGTTATTTTTTAGAGAATATATATGGAACTATCTAAGTAATTTTATAAAGTCAAAGAGTAAAATTATCTGTATAACATCTATATTATCTGGAATTTATAATATAGGATATATAGATGTTATAAGAAATTACATAATATTGTATAACAATTCAAGCTACACCTTTGAAGTTATTATTTCAAAAGTTATGATAGGTACTGTTTTTGGTATTGTGCTTGGATTAGTTAAATCAAGGTTTAGAGATGTAGGGCTTTGTATACTATTGAGGAGCTTATTTGCTATATTTATTAGGTAGATAATAAAAATATTTGTATATATAGCTGATAATTTACAGGAAGGCGTTCATAAAAAATGAGCGTCTTTTTTTGATTAATCAATATGATGTTAAAATCCAACTTAACAAACGCCAATTTAAAACAAGAGGGTAACATTATTACGATTACACCAAGTGCTAACTCCAATAATGGAAATGTTACTTATCATAAAGTTCCATAAAATGAAGTAGGTGCTTAGATTGCTTATAAAAAATTAAATGAGCAAGCTATGTTGGAATTTCACTTAGAAAGCTCTAAACAAACGAGCTTTAAAGTCAACATCATCAAATTAGGAAATGTGAAAGTCCAGAAGATTAATGAAGATACTGATAAACCATTATCAAATGTCAAACTACGCTTTGAATATTATGGAAACAAAGTCAGGGCTTTGAGTCAACAGAATATTAATTCTTACAAGCTTCTAAACGATACATCAACGATTACATTCAGTATAGGACATCAGATTGTAAAGCTAGTGAAGCCAATCTATCTGCAAGAATATAATCAAACTACGGCAATTGTTGGTGTGGAATATTTATAACAGCAAATAAAAACAACACAAATTTCACAATATGAATTGCTCTTGGAAAAACAAGACAATTTGGAAGATTATAGAATAATTCATCGACTATGTACCTCTTTAAAAAAGTAGCAGCCAATAACAAGGAATAAAGACTTTGTTATTGGTTCTTTTATTATATGTATTTTATTTTAAAATTTCATCTTGCACCTAACACTGTGTCATGACCTAACATGATTATGACAGGAGATGATTTATATGCAAGAAATTAATTTTTTGAAACAGAGTGTTATTACTGAGCCAAAAGAATTTTTTATGGATTATGCGAGTTTACCAATTGGTATTCCAAAGCTTGTTTCATGTGTTCAAATTTTAGTAATTCATGGCTTTCAGCAGATTAAATTATTGATGTTGGACTTGGGGCTGGAATAAATAGTGGAATAATTATCTGTCGAGAAATCTATACAATCTTCCATAGCTACTTATACAAATATTTTTGATGAAATACAAATAAAAGAAAATTTAAAAAGAATTACTGGGAGGTATTTATGAAATTAAGTTGGCAAAGAAAGTTACTTATTTTTATGACTAGTCAAACTGTTTCCATGCTAGGGTCTTCTATTGTCTCTTTATCGCTAATCTGGTATGTAACTCTACAAACAAATTCAGGTATAGCAATTACGGGTATTACAATTACGACTTTTCTACCACAGGCACTTATTATGCTTGTGGGTGGAGTAATTGCTGACCGCTTCCCTTTGAAGAAGATTATTATGCTTTCTGATAGCTTCATTGCTCTTTCTACATTGTGTTTAGCTGTTATTTATGCAAGTGGAAACAACTCTATTCTATGGATATATGTTTTTAATAGTCTGCGTTCTATTGGAAGTGGTATCCAAATGCCAGCAACAAAAAGCATCTTGCCCTCATTTATTCCACAAGAAGAATTAATGAGGGCAAATAGTTACTCAACAACCACTTGGAGTATTATTCAACTTATTTCACCTGCACTTGCTGGTATTGCATTGAGTTTTTTCTCTCTTAGCGTTGTTTTAATGATAGATGTTATCACTGCTGTTATTGGTATTTTACTGCTACTAATTATCCCAATCAAAAACAAAGAAAGACACTCTTCTGAAAATGGATGGTTAGAGCTTAAACAAGGGGTTCAATACTTAACAAAATCAACTAAACTTAGAACTATCATAAGCCTTTATACACTATTCAATATCCTTGTTGTTCCAGCGTCACAATTAACACCATTATTAGCTTCTACTCGCTTGGATGATAATGTCTGGATTTTGACGTGTGTCGAAATGGCATTTTCAATTGGAGCCTTGCTAGGAAGTCTTTATTTAGGGTATAAAAAAATAACCATTTCACATATGAAACTCGTGGGCTATTCCATTTGTATTTTTGGGTTATCAATGGGGTTACTAATTTATGCAAACTCAATTTGGTTATTCGCATTATTTATGCTCATTATGGGGATTGGAAGTCCATTGTATTACACACCAATTATTACCATGGTACAAGAATATAGTGACCCTACTTATATAGGGAGAATGTTTTCTTATGTTGATTTATTTAGCACATTAGCAACGCCATTAGGGATGATGATATTCGCACCATTAAGTAGTATTAACTTGGATTTCCCATTTATATTACCTAGTATTGCTTTGTTATTACTGGGAATATGGACATTCAAAAAAGCAAAATCATTTAAGAATATTCAATAGAGGTATCTAAATCTCTGTTAGGTACTCTTCTTCATTTGTTGTATGGAGACCAACAATAATTGTTAGCTGTTTGGAGGTATTGCATAGTAAATAATTAATTATATTGTTGAATTGATTTTTTTAAATTTAATAATATTTGACAGTTTAGTCTATAATATGATATTTATATAAAATGGGATAAGTATGAATATTAATTATGAATGAGAGTGATTTACTTGAAAAAATTTTATGAAATATATTTAGATTTAGAAAAAGACATAAGAAATAATGTGTATGAAATAGGAGAACTTCTGCCAACGGAAGTAAAACTTGCTCAAAAATATCAAGTATCAAGAGAAACTATTAGAAAAGCACAGGCTCTTTTATTAGAGAAGGGCTTTATACAAAAAAAACAGGGTAAAGGTGCTATTGTTTTAGATATAAATAAGTTTGAGATAGAAGGAGCAGGGCTAATTAGTTTCGACGAGTTACAAAGAAATAAAAACTTAGATACGGAAATAAATGTACTCAAAAATAAAAAAGAGATTATGCCTTTAGAAATTTGTAAGAAGTTAGATATAGATACAAAAACTAAGGTCATATCAGTTGAAAGACTTAGAAAAATTAATGGAGAAGCTGTTATTTTAGATAAAGATTATTTTATATTTGAAATAATACCAGAAATACCATTAAGGGCAGTTCAAAGTTCAATATTTAATTATATAGAGAAAAATCTAGAATTAAAAATAGGTTATGCAAATAGAGAGGTAACAGTAAATCCTGTTACAGAAGAGGATAAGCTGTTGCTAGATATTAGAACAGATACACATGTTGTAGTGATAAGAAGTGAAGTATATTTAGAAGATACAAGGTTATTTCAGTATCATGAATCCAGACATAGAGTTGACACATTTAGATTTGTGGATTTTGCAAGACGAAGAAATCTTTAGTACTAAAAAAGAGCGTCTAATGTACTGCATTCCAATCGTTAGATTTTTGGTTCAAAAATTGGAGTGCAGTACAGTTGATTTATGTGTTTCTTTAATTTTCTATAAATTCTTTATTAAAATATTTACTCTTTGAGAATAGGTATGTAAGTATACAAGTAATCGTTATAGAAAGACCCATTGCCAAGAAATAAACACCCCATTGTTCTGTAAATATAGATAAGAATGCTGGAATACCGGATATTCCTATAGAACCCGCTTTAACATTAAAGTAAGATACAACTCCTCCAGCGATACCTGCACCTATCATAGAGGCCATAAAAGGAAAACGATAACGTAAGTTTATACCAAATATTGCTGGTTCAGTAATACCTAGCCAAGCTGAAATTGCAGCTGTTAATGCAACTCCTTTGATTTTCTTGTTTTTTAATATGAAAAACATAGTTAAAGCTGCTGCACCTTGCCCAAGACTAGCCATAACTTGTATTGGCCATAATGTTGCAAATCCTAAAGTACCTATCATTTGTAAGTTTATACCTAAGAATAAGTGATGCATTCCTGTTATAACTAATGGAGATAATATAAATCCAAACAATGCACCTGCAAGTATTGCATTAATTTCAAATAATCCAAGGATTCCATTTGTGATTAAGTTAGCAAATGACATTGTTATAGGTCCTATAACAGAAAAAGTTAGAAAACCTGTTATCAATAATGTAAGAGGAGCAACAAAAATAAGTTGAATCATCTCAGGAATTTTTTTAGTAAGAAACTTTTCGATTGTTGCTAAAAGATAAGAAGAGCATAGAACAGGGATTACTTGTCCTTGATAACCTATTTTAGCAATATTAAAGCCTAATATGTTCCAGTAAGTAACAGCTTCAGGAGTTTTAGAGTACTGTGCACCAGGCATTAAATCTGGATTAATTAAAATAAGACCTAATACAATACCAAGTACAGGATTTCCTCCAAACTTCTTGACAGCCGACCAACCTATTAGTGCTGGTAAGAATGCAAATGAAGTATTTGCAATAAGATTAATCATATTAGATATACCAGCCCAGTTGCTATGAACCTCTAAAAAAGGTTGTTCATAGAAAATTCCTGGATTTGCAAGTAGATTGTTTATACCCATTAATAAACCAGAGGCAACGATAGCTGGTAGTATAGGAATGAATATATCTGCTAATACCTTTATAGCTTTTTGAAGAGGATTTAATTTTTTAGAAGAAATCTCTTTAACCTCGGCCTTTGTTGCTTCTTTAAGTCCAGTAATTTCTAACAATATAGAATAAATTTTATTTACAAGCCCTGGACCTATAATAACTTGAAATTGGCCATTTGAAGTAAAACTGCCCTTTACTATGTCTATTTGCTCCAACTGTTTTATATTAACTTTACTTTCTGAATGTAGAGCAAATCTTAATCTAGTAATACAGTGTGTTGCAGATATTATATTGTCTATTCCACCAATTGCTTCAAGAATTTGTTCAACCTGCTCTTTATGGTGTGTATTATCTTTTTGCGTACTCATAAAATTACCTCCTCCTAAAATATAATGTTGTATAGACAAATCTTGAAATTAATATACCACAGACAAATTTCTATGTCAACGTTATCCTAAATTTTTTTAATATTAGTTTCAAAAAATAAATTAGCTGGATTTTAGAGATTAGATATAGCATAGAATTAAGAAAAAAGTATGGAAATTATATTTTTTATTTGGACTAAATATTGATTTTGATAACAAAAAGGTTTATCATAAATATATAAAATTTGTCTAGACAATTTGGAGGTTTAAACATGGATTTAAAGAAAAAAGTTATTTATCAGATATATCCAAAGTCATTTAATGATTCTAATAATGATGGAATAGGAGATTTAAAAGGAATTATAGAAAAGTTACCTTATTTATATAAATTAGGGGTGGATATAATTTGGATTAACCCATTTTTTTTGTCACCGCAAAAGGATAATGGATACGATATTGCTGATTATACATCAATAGACCCTATGTTTGGGACAATGGAAGACTTTGAGCTATTAGTGATTGAGGCTAAAAGATACAATATAGAATTAATGCTAGATATGGTCTTAAATCACACATCAACAGAACATAAATGGTTTAAAAAAGCTTTAGCTGGAGATAAAAAATATCAAGATTTCTATTTTATCAGAAACGGAAAAGAAGATAATCAACCTCCAACAAATTGGAAATCTAAGTTTGGAGGAAGTGCTTGGGATAAGTTTGGAAATACAGATAAATATTACTTACACTTATATGATATTACACAAGCTGACCTAAATTGGCGTAATCCTAAAGTCAGAGAAGAACTATATAAAGTTATAAATTTTTGGTTGGAGAAAGGGGTCAAAGGCTTTAGATTTGATGTAATAAACGTGATTGGTAAAGACAAAGACCTGAAGGACTCTACAAATAATATAGGCAAAGAAATGTATACAGACAAGCCTATAGTTCATGAGTTTATTAAAGAAATGAACAAAGAAACTTTTGGAAGGTTTGAAGATATAACAACTGTTGGAGAAATGTCTTCAACAACTATTGAAAATTGTATATTATATTCCAATCCGAAAGAAAAAGAGCTTTCGATGACGTTTAATTTTCACCATTTAAAAGTAGACTATGAAGATGGAGAAAAATGGAGTAATAAATCCTTCGATTTTATAATGTTAAAAAAAATTTTAAATGAATGGCAAGAAGAAATAGAAAAAGGCGGTGGATGGAATGCATTATTTTGGAATAATCATGACCAACCAAGAGCTGTTAGTAGATTTTGTAAGGAAGAATATAGGATAGAAGCATCAAAAATGTTGGCTGCTACAATACACTTACTAAGAGGAACCCCATATATATATCAAGGTGAAGAAATAGGTATGATAAATCCAAGTTTTGAAGAAATTAATGACTATTTGGACGTTGAAACTCATAACGCATACAATGAGTTGTTAAGAAATAAAGTTGAAAAAGAAGAAATAATGAATATCGTAAAATCCAAGTCTAGAGATAATAGTCGTACTCCTATGCAATGGTCAAGTAAATTAAATTCTGGATTTACAAATGGTATACCATGGATTAAAATAGCTGAAAATTATAAAGAAATAAATGTTGAAAAAGAACTTAAAGAAGGGTCAATTTTTAACTTCTATCAAAGTTTAATATCTTTAAGAAAAGAGTTGGATATTATATCTGATGGTAGTTATAAAGGGATTTTGTTAGATAATGATAAGGTTTATGCTTATGTAAGAAGCTTAGAGAATGAACAGTTAATAGTATTTAATAATTTCTATGATTATGAAGTTGAAGTAGACATTAGCGAGGAATTTTTAGAAAAACCATTTAAATACTTAATAGGAAATTATACAAAGAGAGCTTTAGAACCTAAGCTAAGATTAAAGCCTTACGAAACAGTATCATTTTATAGTAAAGAAATAGACAATAATAGAAAGAGGTAATGCTAATGAAACCAAATATTTTACTCATGATTTCTCATGATAGCGGAAGAAAATTCAATAGTTATGGATATAATGTAGAAACTCCTTATATAAACAAATTGGCTGAAAAAGGAATTCAATTTGAAAATTATTTTTGTGCTGCTCCACAGTGTAGTCCTAGTAGAGGAAGTATTTTGACTGGATTGTACCCTCATAATAACGGATTAATTGGACTTGCACATCTAGGTTTTTGTATAGATGCTAAACATACAACACTACCTATGGAGTTACAAAAAAATGGATATGAGACAACATTAATAGGATTAAGTCATGAAACTATAAATGAAGCTCCACCAATAGAAGATAGAGTATTTTCTTCAACTTATGACTTAGGATACGATAATTTCATATCTGTACCAGGAGATAGGGCTCCAAAAGTTGCTAAAGAAGTCATTAAATTTTTGGAAGAGTATAAGGAAAATCAAGAAAAACCATTTTATCTAAATGTAGGATTTTTTGAAACTCATAGAGATTTTGATGAATATGAACCATATGCAGATAGATTAGATGAGGTAGAGGTATTCAAGTATTTACCCGATACAGAAGATGTAAGGAGAGATATAGCTTTATACAATGGTTCAGCAAAAGTATTAGATGATGCAATAGGAAAAATATATAGTAAATTAGAAGAAACAGGACTAGACAAAAATACAATTGTTATCTTCACAACAGACCATGGCGTTGCTTTTCCAGGAGCTAAAGGCATGTTAAAAGAAGCTGGACTAGAGACTGCACTTATAATTGTATTACCTGACTCTTCTCAGAAAAACGTAAAAAAAGAAGCGTTATTATGTAATATTGATTTGCTTCCAACCATACTAGACTTAATTGAAGCTGAAATCCCTAAGAATATAGATGGAGAAAGTTTTGTTAAATTATTAAAGACAAATGAAGATATAGGAAGAGATTCATTCTTTACAGAAATGACATGGCATGACCAGTATAGACCAATGAGAGGTATAAGAACTAATAAATATAGTTATGTTAGAAATTTTGAAGATGGACCTAAAATATACATTACAGTAGATTCACATTTAAGTTTATCTGGCAAAGCTGTAAGAGATAAATTCTATGTTCCTAACGAAAAAGAAGAACTTTATGATTTAATAAAAGACCCATTAGAAGAAAATAACGTGATAAATGATTCAAACTATCAAGATATAGCAAATGAATTGAGAAAGGAAGTTGATAATTGGATGTTAGAAACAAAAGACCCCCTTTTAAAAGGTCCTATAAAAGGAGTAGGTTCAAGTAGATGGAAAACAGAAATAGAAGAAGGTAGAGCTTATCCAGGAAGAGATGAGTATTATAGACTTTTATCTGATAAGTAAAAAATATTAAAAAAGAAGGTTTTTATAATGAGAAGTATATCAGTTTTAATTAAACCTGTATCATCATTATGTAATTTAAGATGTAGGTATTGCTTTTATGCTAATATAAGTAATTTAAGAGCAATTAAGTCATATGGTATTATGCAAGAAGATACCATAAAAAACATAATAGATAATACATTTGAAGTTTTGGATAGTGGAGATAGAGTTGTGTTTGCTTTTCAAGGTGGAGAACCTACTTTGGCAGGTGTAAAATTTTATCAGTATTTTATTAAATATGTTAATAAAACTAAAAAAAATATAATAGTAAATTACTCTATTCAAACTAATGGAACACTTATAGATAAAGAATGGTGTGAATTTCTAAAGAAAAACAATTTTTTAGTAGGATTATCATTAGATTTGCTAAAAGACATACATGACAAAAATCGTGTATATTTAAGTAATAAGGGAAGCTATGAAGATGTAATAAATACAAAAAAACTATTAGAAAAACATAAAATAGAATTTAACATATTATGTGTTTTGACAAATCAGATTGCATGTAATCCAAATAAAGTTTTTAATGTTATAAAAGAAATTGATATAAAATATATTCAGTTTATTCCTTGTTTAGATGATTTATATTGTGAGGATAAATCAGAGTACTCTTTGGAACCTAAATATTTTGCAAATTTTTATAAAATAGTATTTAAACTTTGGAAAAATGAACTGGATAATGGAAATTACATAAGTATTAATTTGTTTGATAATATTATATCTCTCTTAATTACAGGAATACCAAGTATCTGTGGAATAATTGGAAAATGTCAACCACAGTTTGTAATAGAGGCTGATGGAAGTGTATATCCATGTGATTTTTATGTTCTAGATAACTATAATTTAGGTAATATAAAGGATAATACTCTATTGAATATTTTGAGAAAGTCTACAGTGTATAAATTTTTACATGAAAATATACAAAAAGAAAGTATTTGTATAAATTGTAATTTCTATAGAATATGCGGTGGTGGGTGTAAAAGAATGAAAAATTTTATGTATATTGATTCTAATAGTAATTATTGTGGATATAAAGATTTTCTAATGTGTAACTTTAATGATTTAAAAAGAATAGCAGAGTTAGTATATAAAAATCAAATACCTAAATAATTTTAGTGTTGAGAATTCTAGCTTAAGTTATTGAAAATTATGTACGATTAAAGGATTTAAAATATAATAAATTTAGTTAGGATGATTTTTAATGAATATAATTTTATTTGCAATATCTATATTTGCAACAACTATAGGAGCAATAACAGGTATTGGTGGAGGTGTAATAATAAAACCAATATTAGACTTGATTGGAGTATTTGATGTGGCTACAATCAGTATATTGTCATCATTTACTGTATTATCAATGGCTGTTGTTTCTACATATAAACAAATTAAGTTAAAAATTTTTAAAATAAGTTTGAGACTTATTTTAATTGGTGGAGCTTCGATATTAGGTGGTATTATAGGTCAAAGTTTATTAGATTTATCAATTTCATATGTAAATAGCCCATCTATAATAAAAGTAATTCAAAATGTTATAATGACTATTTTGTTAATAATGGTTTATTTATATAGAGATAAAAGTTTAAATATAAAATTCAATACTAATATTACTTATTTTAGTATTGGTATTTTTTTAGGGGTTATATCTTCATTTTTGGGAATAGGAGGAGGACCTATAAATGTGGTTGTGTTCACATTGTTATTTGGATTATCAGCTAAAGAAGCTGCTTTTAATTCTATTATAACTATTTTATTTTCTAATATTTCAAAGTTAATGACAGTTTTGATAAATACTGGATTTGGGGCATATGATTTATCTGGATTACCTTTTATGATAATAGGAGCAGTTTTGGGAGGATTTATGGGTTCTTTTATCAGCAAAATGGTGGATGATAGGAAAGTTAAGTATATGTTTTCATATATGACTATAGTTATTACTGGAATAAATATATACAGCATATTTCAGGTGCTGTACTTTATCAACTAAAGCATATAGATATTGGATGTTTATTTTAAATTATTAATATAAGGAGATTTAAGATGTTAAAAAAATTATTCTCAAAAAACAAAAAAGAAGAAGTGAAAAATAATTATATAAAAGGAATATTACAATCACCAATTTCAGGAAAAGTGTTAAGTATAGCCGATGTTCCCGATGATGCTTTTGCTGAAAAAGTATTAGGTGATGGGATTGCTATAGAACCACAAGAAGGAGTTGTTTATTCCCCTGTTGATGGAGAGATAATTCAAATATTTTTACCATCTAAACATGCTATATGTTTAAAGGATGAATATGGATTGGAAATATTAATACATATAGGAATAGATACTATAAATATGAATGGAGAGGGATTTGAAGTATTAGTAAATAAAGGAGACAAAGTTGTTTGTGGGCAAAAACTTATAAATTTTGATTTGAAAAAAATTAAAGAGAATGCTAAATCTATTATAACTCCTGTAGTTATAACAAATTCTTATGATATAGATAGAATTGAAACTTTAAAAATAGGGAATATTCGTGCTGGTGAAGATGTAATGAAAGTTTATATGTAAGTAATTTTATATCTTCTTTTATAAGAGTATATCTGTATAAATAAAGTTTATTAGAACTATTCACAATTAAGTAGACTATCTTTTATAAATTCTAATATTTATGAATTATTGCACTTTTTAGAACTCTATTTGCAAATATATATTGACATATAAATATTATCTATTACAATTTATATAAACTAATAAAAATAAAATATTATTAATCAACTTATTGAATGGAGGAATAAAAATGAAATTTGTAACTTTCTGTACTGGCAATGAAGAAAATATAGGTGTATTTAACTCAGAAACAAATAGTATATATGAAATTAATAGTTTGGGATTAAGTAAATTATATACAGATATGAATGATTTTATTGAAAATGTATCTACAGGAGATTTAGAAAAAATAAAAAACAATTCATTTGAAAATGCAAAGTGTTATAAGTTAGAAGAAGTTAAATTATGTTCCCCAATTGTAAGACCTAAAAAAGATATTATATGTTTAGGTCTAAACTATAAAGACCATGTCAATGAAATCCCAGATGGAGTTATAAAAAATGTAGTTATGCCAGATTATCCAATTTATTTTTCTAAGAGAGCAGACAAAATAATCGGAGTAGATGATAAGATAAGTTTACATGGAGATTTGGTAGAGAAGTTGGATTATGAATCAGAACTTGCAGTAATTATAGGTAAGGAAGGTATAAACATATCAAAAGAGGATGCTAATGAATATATATTTGGATATACAATAGTGAATGATATAAGTGAAAGAGCACTTCAAGATAAACATGTTCAATGGTTTAGAGGAAAAAGCTTAGACACACATACATCTATGGGACCTTGTATAGTACATAAAGACGAATTTGAACATCCTTTAAAATTAGATATAAGTAGTGTAGTAAATGGAGAAGTAAGACAGAATTCTAATACAGAATACTTTATATTTGATATACCTACTGTAATAAGTGATTTATCAAGAGGGATGACTCTAAAGCCAGGAGATATAATTTCAACTGGAACTCCAGCAGGTGTTGCTATGGGAATGAATCCTCAAGTATATTTAAAACATGGCGATATAGTTGAATGTAAAGTCGAAGGAATAGGAGTTTTAAAAAATATAGTTGATTAATGGATAAATATGCCATATAATTTTATTAGTACGAATAATTTAATTAATATAGGATTAATCAAACTTATGATTAATTTATTATAGAGAGGGATGAGTATATGGCAAAAGAACTAGAATTAAAGTATGGCTGTAATCCAAACCAAAAACCATCAAAGATTTATATGAAAAATGGAGAACTTCCTATAGAAGTATTAAATGGGAAACCTGGATATATAAATTTTTTAGACGCATTTAATAGTTGGCAACTTGTAAAAGAATTAAAAGAAGCTACAGGTCTTCCAGCAGCAACTTCATTTAAACATGTAAGTCCAGCAGGAGCAGCAGTAGGAGTACCTTTATCAGATACTTTAAAGCAAATATATTTTGTTGATGATTTAGAGCTTTCTCCATTAGCTTGTGCTTATGCAATGGCAAGAGGAGCAGATAGAATGTCTTCTTATGGTGACTTTATAGCACTTTCAGATGTATGTGACAAAGAGACTGCAACTATTATAGCAAGAGAAGTTTCTGATGGTATAATAGCTCCAGGATATACAGATGAAGCTCTTGAAATATTAAAAGGAAAGCGTAAAGGGAACTATAATATTGTAAAAATAGATGAAAATTATACTCCTGAATCTATTGAAACAAAGGATGTTTATGGAATTACTTTTGAACAAGGTAGAAATGAAATATTAATAAATGAAGACATATTAAAAGACATTCCAACTGATAATAAAATTTTTACAGATAATGCAAAGCGTGATTTAATTATAGCCCTTATTACATTAAAATACACACAATCAAATTCAGTTTGTTATGCTAAAGATGGACAAGTAATAGGAGTAGGTGCAGGTCAACAATCACGTATTCATTGTACTAGACTTGCAGGTAATAAAGCTGATATTTGGTATCTTCGTCAACATCCTAAAGTATTAAACCTAAAATTTAAAAAAGACATAGGTCGTCCAGATAGAGATAATACTATTGATGTATACCTTTCTGATGATTATATGGATGTACTTGCTGATGGTATATGGCAAAACTTATTTGAAGAAAAACCAGAGCCTTTAACTGGAGAAGGAAAAAGGGAATGGCTTAAAACTTTAACAGGAGTAGCACTTGGTTCAGATGCATTTTTCCCATTTGGAGATAATATAGAACGTGCAAAAAGAAGTGGAGTAAGCTTTATAGCACAACCAGGTGGTTCTATTCGTGATGACAATGTTATATTAACTTGTAATAAGTACAATATAGTTATGGCGTTTACTAAAAATAGATTATTCCATCATTAAAATACGGAAAATATAAAGACATTATAGATTAAATAAAAATCTACAACAAGTTTTGTTGTAGATTTTTTTATTTGCTGTATAATTTTAAATAGAACTTTATTTTTAGATATTCAATTTGGAGGTTGATATGGCTTTAAATATAAGAAACTATAGCCTATTATGTAATCAAGGGACAGCTAAATTCAATGAAGATGTAGTCGGTATAAGTCCATTTGGCGCATGGGTTTTAGATGGTGCTACAGGACTTAATGGAAAAAATTTAGTATCAAATGAAAGTGATGCAAGGTGGTATGTTCAGTGGTGGAATAGGTATCTATATAAAAATATAAATAAAGAAGAATCATTAAAGAGTATTATTAATACTGGAATAATAGAAGTAAAAAAAGAGTATGAACTAAGATTAAATGGGATTAAGGTTAAAAAGTTAGATTTACCATCGAGTTCTATAGCTGTTGTAAAATTTCATGAAAATAAAGTAGAGTATTTTTTATTAGGAGATTGTGCTTTGTTTATTAAAAATGGAGATTCTAAAGTTATAAAAGATAGAAGTATTTGTAAATTTGATGATATTGTATTTGATGAAATGAGCAAACTTTCTAACTTGGAAGAAATGACATTTGATGAGATTAGAGCTAGTGTTATGGATACAATAGTAAGCAATAGGTTGAAGAAAAATGCGAAAGATGGATATTGGATATTGGATTTTGATGAGGAAGCTGTGGAAAATTCTATATATGGATACATTGAAATAAAAAAAGATTTTCAATTGATGCTAACGAGCGATGGTTTTACAAGTGCATGTGATAGATATAATCTAATAAAAGAAGAAGAATTGATATGTATAGCGGAAAAATTTGGTATAGGATATATACACAATAAAGTAAGAGATTTTGAAGATAATGACTATAAAGCGGTTAAAGTGCCAAGATTTAAAGTAAAAGATGATTTATCTTGCTTGTATTTAGATATATATAATGATTAGACTGTGTAAAACTATTTAATTTTAGAAGGGAGGTAAGTGAAAAGTGAAAATTCTTCATATAATAACACAAAAACCAAATAGTACAGGTAGTGGTATATATTTGTCTGGTATGATAAAAGGGTTTGAAAAGATAGGTCATAAGCAAGCTGTAATTGCAGGAATAGATGTAAATGATGATGTAAATTGTTTTCCAAGTGATGTAAGTTTTTATCCAGTAAAGTATAATTGTGGAGAGTTAAATTTTCCTGTTGTAGGCATGAGTGATTCTATGCCATATGAAAGTACAAGATATAAAGATTTAAATATAGACATGATAAATAGACTAAAATATCAATTTAAAGTAAATATAGATAAGGCTATGAATGATTTTAAGCCAGAACTTATAATATGTCATCATTTGTATCTTTTAACTGCATTTGTTAGAGAGATTGTAAAAGATATAAAGGTCATGTCTATATGCCATGGAACTTGTTTAAGACAATTAAATACTATTGATTTAGAGAAAGAGTACATAATATCAAATATAAGAAAGTTGGATTTAATATTTGCCCTTCATGAAAATCAAAAATATGATATTATAAAGACTTTTGGAGTCAGTGAAAATAAAGTAGTTGTAATTGGTAGTGGTTATAATGATGATATATTTTATAATAAAAACTATAAAATAAAGGATGATAAAATAAAAATAGTATTTGCAGGTAAGATATGTAAATCAAAGGGACTGATTCCATTTATAAAAGCTATTTCTAAATTAAAATATAGTAAAGATTCAATAGAAGTCAATTTTGCAGGTACTGGAAGTGATATTGAATCATATAATGAGATAGTCAAACTAGCAAGTAAGTCTCCATTTAAGATTAATTTTCTAGGTAAATTAGAACAGAGAGAATTAGCTGAATTATTCAACAGGTCACAAATATTTGTGTTACCATCATTTTATGAGGGATTACCAGTTGTGGTTTTAGAAGCTTTATCTTGTGGTACAGATGTAATTACTACTGATATTCTTGGTGTCAAAGAATGGATTGGTAGTGAGATTAATGATTCTGGAAAGATAGAGTATGTTCCTCTACCTTTTATGGAGAAAGAAGGTATTCCAAAAGATGAAGAGTTATATGTTTTTGAAAACAATTTGTATAATTCAATAGATTCTAAAATACAATCTTTACTGAATAAATCAAATAAGAAGACGTCTATAAATATGTCAAAAAAAACGTGGGATGGGCTAGCATATAGAATGAATGAAGTTATTTTAATCGATGAATTATGCTTAATTTAGAATTATTTAAAATATAAAAAGTGTAACTATTTTTATACTATTTTTAAGTGATTTTATATTATACTGGTAATAAATATATTTGTTTTTAGGGAGGTAATCATGAGGCTTAGTAAAAAGATATTAGCATTAGGTATTTCAGCACTATTGTTAAGTATTAGTTTTCCAACATCAATAAATGCACTAGACAAGATTGAAAATATTCAAGGGGTAGATAAATATGAGACAGCTGGGCTTATTTCAGACAAGCAAGATTTTACAACAGCAGTTCTTATCAACTCTGATTCTACAATGGTAGATGGTATTGCTGCTAGTGGTCTTGCAGGAGTAAACAACGCAGCTATTTTATTAACTAATAAGGATGATATACCAGAAGCAACACTTCAAAGACTTAATAGGGTTACTAAGATATATGTAATAGGCGGAGAAAATTCTATAAGTAAAGACGTAGAAAAAATGTTGCTTATGAGAAGAATGCAAGTTATAAGAATTGATGGAGTAGATAGAGTAGATACAAGTTATAAAATTGCAGCTGAAATAGAAAAAATTAAAAGCAATGATAAAATGTTTTTAGTAAATGGATTTAAAGATGAAGCTGATGCAGTAAGTGTTGCATCTGTTGCGTATAGAGATGGAGCTCCTATTATATTGACAAAAGACATAGCCTCAGCAGAAGAAGATACGGATTTAGACCCATGGTTTGGAGTTTCTCCTGTTCCAGTATATGCTATTGGAGGAGAGTCTACATTAAGTAATTACATAGTGAGTAGATATAGAGCAACTAGAATTGGTGGTGCTGATAGATATCAAACTAATAAAAATGTTATTGAAAAGTTCTATAATGGAGCAAAAGAGTTCTATGTAACAAGTGGAGATGATTTAGTTTATGCTTTAGTTGCATCACCACTTGCAAAAAATGTTCCTGTAGCTTTAGTTTCAAATAAAAGTGATAAGAGTATATTAAATGGAGCTAGTAAAGTAACAGCAATAGGTATAAGTGATAAGAATATTATAGAGCAGTGTTTGGATGCTGTAAACGTAATAGAGTGTCATTAGTAAAGTGAATATATACATTGAAGATTAGTAGATTATTCATTTTATCATGGTATAAAATGTATGAGAAGAGGCTGTCTAAAAATATAGATAAGCCTCTTTTTCATTGTTGAAATTATGAAAATATATTTGATTTCATACAAAAAAGAGTTCCTCATGAACTAAAAAGTTCATTTTGAGACACCATCTTCTTTTCTTATACTACATGGTTTTTTATATTGAATAAATTTCATAAGTATTATCTTCTTTTAACTTTTCTAACCAAACCATCTCTAAAATATCTAACTCTTCTAAGTAGTCTTTCTCAGTTTTGTTGTCATCATGCTTTATAAGTTCTAAAACTTCGAACGTAAATGCTTTTTCACCGTATTTTTTCCAATCATTATTTAACTCTTTTATCATACATGAACCAGCACCAAGTTGGAATTTGAGGGAGTTAAATTTGCTTTTTATGTCATTACTCTTTCCAAGGTAAATCTTTTTAGTAATATCACTTTTTATTATAAATACACCTGTGTCAAATTTCATTTCTTTGTATAATTGTTTTAATTCACGTTTTCTATCCATAATTTTATATACCTTTCTTTATAATTTTAATATGTAATATGTAAATATAAAAATATATTACGTATTAAATTATAAAGAGATTAATTTCATATGTAAATAGTTTTTATAAATTTAATTATAAATTAGTTATTAATAAACAAGGTACTTAGCTTGATAAGTCCGTTATAAAGGTAATTATAAATTTTGATATGATAGAAATATAAAAAGAATAGTTGACAGGATATAAAATATAGAATAAACTAAAAATGTAATAGTAAATATAAATTATATATTACATTGAAAGGGGTGAATAACCAATATGAATAAAAGAATAGAATTAATAGGGAATTTTGCAAGTGATTGGATTAGGTATAGTGATTATGAATATAAAATTACTGAAGAAAATGAATTATATATAGTTCCAACTGAAGATGCTGTGTTTACCATGTACAACCCGTTTGATGTAGCAGATGATATAATAGTAGATATAATTCGTATAGGACAAGAGGCACTACAAGATATGCCAAAAGAGACGAAAGAGATGAGATTAAAAAAAGAAGTACTTGAATTTGTAAAAAAATATGGATTATTGGGTTTAATATATTCAAGTGTATATAATAGAGATATAGTTGGAGAAGAAAGAGTACTGATGATTGAAAAGAATTATATTACAAAAGAAAATATATTGAGTACTGATGAATATGTAAACATGTTTATACCATTTGCAAGTGATGAAGATGTGTATTTTAAAAAGTATAGAAGAGGTATAGATGTATCAAAGAGAGAGGAATCTCCTAAGTTTTTTGGAAAGAGACCATTAATTTTAGATTTAGTATTTTCAAAGTTCTACACTGAACAACTGGACTGGATTGTAAGCTTTGCTAAGGATATGTGTAAACATTTTAATCAAATTTGTGTATATAAAAATACATCTAATCTATTAACTGAAAGTGTTACTATTATGTCTGGAGGGTTTAATCCCCAAAAGATAGGATTTTCTATAAGTCAACTGGATAAACCAATTATTGCATGGGAGTTTGATTCTTTGAAAACAGCTATTGAGACTATTTATGCCTTTGCAATTACAAGTGAACCTTCTTCTTTAAATAAATGCAAGTACTGTGGTAAAATTTATATTCCTACAAATTCTAAATCTCAATACTGTTCACCTTCTTGTAGAAATTGTTCAAATGTAAAGAAAAGTAGAAGTAGAGCTAAAAAGGATAAATAAGATTAATAAATATATCATTGTTTAGATTTTAATAAATAACTACTGAATGAAAAGTTGTTATAGAAAATTATATATCTAAATGATGGTATTTTTTTATTGAGAAAATTATTGAGAAAATTGAAAAGTTTAATTGAAGCAGTAATTTTGAGTTGACAAAAACGACTACTACTAATACTATTATAAGTAGTCGCTAAAATAAATTATATTAATTTAAGTATAGCATAAAAATAAAAAAAGTCAATAGAAAAAACAAAAAAGGAGAATTTAAAAATGATATCACCTATTATTTTGAGTTCTATAAATCGGAATTTAAAGGAAATAGAAAGAAATGAATTACTTGAGACTAATATAGAATCTAGAGCTTATGGTCTAGCTCTTTCTGAATCTGATGTAAAAGATATAATAACTTCAAGAAACGATACTTTAAAGGGATATGGAAGAATAGAATTGGATATAAAAGTTACAAAACAATTGATAGAAAATATATATACATCACAGTACACAAATGTGGACAATTATTTAGAGACTATTAATGATATGCAAGAAATTTTTTATTATTTAAAAAATGAAACTGATGATAATATATGTGATGATGAGATTATAGAAATACTGGATGAACTTTATGAAAAGTTTGCAGGCAATATAGACAATGTAAGAGGAGAAGCAGATGAATTTGCAAAGAAATTTAAATTTGGAGAAGTTTAATATATGATAGGAGAGATTTGATATGTTAAATAGTCTAAGTAATATTAATATAAATGAAAATAATTTAATAAAGAAACAATATTCCATATCTTTACTTAAGGAATGTCTAGATTGTAAAGTGGTAGATGAAAGAGAAGTATATAGCATACAACAAGAAATATCTTTACTACTTGTAGATTTTATTAAAAAATATACAAATGGTCAAAGCACATCAGTAAAGACAGAAATTGCTGAAAAGTTGTTGATTTCAATATGGTATGCTATTGATGCATACATAAATAAGTTAGAAAGCATAGAAAAGAGAGTTATAGAACTGACTGCTAAAAACGTCAAAAATGTGTACTTGAAAGGTATACAAATATTAGAGAATGATTTAATTAAGTTAGAAAAATTTTATGAACTAATGATGAGTAGAAAATTAGATACTAATTCAATAGCATATAATGATACTTTGATAGAGTTATCAAGTTTCTTTAAAAATTATAGTATGAAATTTGAAGCTCAGGATATTCCAGTAAGTATAGATTATCCATTGGCATTAGATGATATGGATGTTCAAGGAATTTATTATGTAAAAAATTATATTGAGAGTATAGATATAGAAAATAGATTTTGTAATTTATTTAAGAAGAAGGATAGAGAAAAATTATTTTATGATTATGGGATGACTTATAAAATAGATTGTGATGTTATACTTGTAAATTTATTTGAACTTATTATAAACAATTGTATTTTTTCTACCATTTTAGGAAATGAAGTGACTAATCTAGAAATTTCAGAATATGAGTATGAGTTTTTAGAAAAACAATTTAAAAATATATACAATAATATTGCTGAAGATGAAGTTAGGGGTTATGAAGAACGTAATATGATTGAATTGATTGAAGTAGATGATAACTTGGACACTGAAGCAGATAGTAACTTGGATTATAATGATTTTGAAGAAATTAATAGAGAAATTAGAATAAATGAAAAAATAACCTTACTACTTATGGAAGTAATTGAAGTATTGATAAAAAGATTAAGCATAGAAGATGAAGTGGTAATAAGATATATTAAAAAATATGAAAAGGTATTTATTGAATCTGTACTAAGCTCAATAAAAAGTAACACTCTTAAAAGCATGGTAACTGTGAGTAAAAACAAAAATGAATATTTAGAAGATTATATTATTGATGATGAAAGTAAATTGGATGATGAGTCGTTTAGAGAGATATTCAATGAAATATTAGATAGTACATCTATAATTGAAAAAATAAGAATAATAAAGGAAAATATCAATGCTAAAAAAGACTTTATCGATATTCTAGAATCTGAATGTTTATTTGGAAAAGAGTATTTAATGTTGTTTGCATCATTAAGCGAATTGGAATTGGCAATTTTAGGGAGTGTAGTATTTTATGAGGATATTAGAATGAAAGAAATTAATTTATTAGAACTTTTATTAACTAAGAAAACTGAAACTACTTTATGGAAGATGGAATATATTGAATTTATGAAGAGGCAAAGTGAAGATAAGATATACTCCATAGAAGAACATATGAATAAAATTAATTAACAAAAAATTGTGAATAAATAGAATGTTAGTATATAATATAATCTATAAAGCATATCAAAAATACATATATATGGAGGGCGATTATGAAAGAGTATATTATAAATAACATTGAAGAAATAAGGGAAGAACTAATAGATTTGTCTAAGAAAATATGGGAAAATCCAGAATTAGCTTTTGAAGAAAAGTATGCAAGTAGCATCCAAAAAGAATACCTAAAATCAAAAGGATTTAGAATTGAAGAAGTAGAAAATTTACCTACTGGATTTATAGCAAGTTTTGGAGAAGGTAAGCCTGTGATTGGAATACTTGGAGAATATGATGCTTTACCAGAGCTATCACAATGTGTGAGTGCAGAAAGAGAGCCACTGGTAGAAGGGGAAGCTGGACATGGATGTGGACATAACCTATTGGGCGTAGCGGGTGTAGGAGCAGTTGTTTCCATAAAAAAATTAATAGAAGAAAATAAATTTAATGGAACAATAAAATATTTTGGTTGTCCTGCTGAAGAAGAAGGTGGAGGAAAGACAGTTATGTGTGTAAGTGGCTGTTTTGATGATGTGGATTGTGCATTTACATGGCATCCTTTTGATATAAATGCACCTTGGAGAGGTGGAAGTCTAGCAAACTTATCTGTCAAATTTAAATTTAAAGGGATAACAGCTCATGCAGCTCAAGCTCCTCATAATGGTAGAAGTGCACTTGATGCTGTTGAAATTATGAATGTTGGAGCTAATTACTTAAGAGAACATGTGATTGACTCTATAAGAATGCACTATGTTATAACTAATGGTGGGGGAAGACCTAATGTAGTTCCTGGTTTTGCTGAAAGCTGGTATTTTATTAGAGGTAAAAAAGCAAAGGATGCAGAACACGTTCTTGATAGATTAATAAAAGTAGCTCATGGAGCAGCAATGATGACAGAGACTGAAATGGAGTATAAGGTTACAGATGGAATATATGATTATATACCAAATCAATGTTTGACTGATTTAGTTTACAGTAATATGATTTTTGTTGGTTGTCCTAAAACAACTCCTGAAGAAGAAGAATTTGCGAAAAAATTATGTGATACTCTTACTAGAGAAGAAAGATTGGGTGTAGCAACATCATTCCAAAATGATAAATCTATTGTAGAAAGCTATATACACCAGGGGATAGTTGATGGAGACAAAGATAAAGGACTAGCTGGTTCTACTGATGTTGGAGATGTAAGTTATGTTATACCAGTAGCTCAATTTGCAATGGCAGCATGGCCTGTTGGGATTGCAAGTCATACATGGCAGTCATGTTCATCAGCAGGTTCAAGTATAGGATTTTCTGCTATGATAAATTCAGCTAAAGTACTGGCTTGTAGTGCTTATGATGTACTTATGAATACTGAAATTATTGATAAAGCAAAAATCGAATTTGAAAAATCATTAGATGGACAAAAATTTAAACCATTGGTATAATCTTGGTAATAAAATATTTCTGGGGGGAATAGCTATGAGAGAAAAAGTTGAAAAAGTGCTTGAAGAAAAGATAAAACCAGTATTACAAAGAGATGGTGGAGATGTAGAGCTTATAGATGTAAATGAAAATGGTGTAGTTTTAGTTAGACTACAAGGTGCATGTAGTGGGTGTCCAGGAGCGACTATGACAATCAAAGCTATTATTGAAAATGTTTTGGTGAGTGAAGTTCCAGGAGTAACTCAAGTATTAGGTGTTTAATGGTGGTAGTGCACTAAATATATGCTGAAATGTTATAGATAGATATGAAAAAGTGTGAAAGAAAGCTGTAGATAAATTTGTTTTATATAAATTTAATTGCAGTATTCTTACACACTTTTTATTTTGTTATCTAGCTTTTGTTATCCAGCCATACCAATAAACATACCTATAAAGTATGGAATTAACCATATAGTCCACACAACTATACTAAACTTATGGAAGAATTTTTTCTTCTCTTCATCATCTTTGTATAAGACAAAAGTAGCCCAACTTGCATGAAAAAGCATAAGCACAATTGCAAGAAGACCTGTAATGCTGTGAAGGTTTTGTGATAAAGCTGATTTTACCTCAAAAGTGTGGCTGTTAGCTATGTTACTCATTGTAAATGTTCCTAAAGTATCAAATATCAAACCAAGCCAAAATATGATTACGTGTTTCTTTTTTAAAATTTTAGCCTTTCTTTCTCCAAATACACCTATAGTATAAAAAATTAAAGCTGATGTTATAAATACTATTGCAAGTATTAATTTAGAATTCATAATTATCTCTCCTTTATTTTTGCTAATATATTTCTAAGATTTTTTACTAAGTCACTCAATTCGTTTTCATCACAATTTTTAAAAATATCATCAAAGCTTTCTTGTATTTTAATTTTAAAATTTGTGGCAAATTCAAGTCCTGTCGTTGTAAACTTAACGTATGTATTTCTTTTATCATCAGATTTCTTGAATTTTTCTATATATCCAATCTGTTCTAACCTGCTGATTATCCCTGAAACCGTACCTTTAGCTAAAGACATCTCATCACATAGTTGTGATATTGTAAGTTCTTGATTATGAGCTATCAGTTTTATAACTATAATCTGTTGATGTGTAAATCCATTCTCCTTAAAATTTTCCTCTACCGTGTACATGGTTTTAGAATAAAGCTCTTTTAAAAGCATAGCTATTCTAAAACAGTCATAATTAGTTTTCAATAAAATCACCTCTTAAATAGTTTGCATAGAAACTAATATAATATACTTTTCTGATATAGTCAACCTAAAATTTAATAATTTCATAGTAAATAATAGAGAATAGAACATAAAAATTTTATTTTAGGTATAAATAAAATAATTTGATGAAATTTTAACAATTTTTAAAAAGTTTGTTTACACAGTGAATAAATGATGCTAAAATTAACTCATAGATAAATATTAAAAATTTAATTTTGTTTAATGATAATAGAACCACGAAGGTTTTAACGTTACTTTACGTTTGCTTTTATGTGGTTTTTTTTATTGCAACAAAGGGGGAATTGGGGTTTGTTAAAAGATATACTGAAAAAGTTGTTGCAGTTTATTTTAGTAATGTTTTTATTATCTTTTGTTGTTTTTTACATGGCAAGACTTGCTCCAGGAGACCCATTAATTTCTTACTATGGAGATGGAGTAGAAAGAATGAGTACTCAAGAAAAAGAAAATGCTATGAAAAAACTTGGTTTGGATGAACCAATATACAGTCAATATATAAAATGGATTTCAAATGCGTCAAAAGGAGAATTTGGAATTTCATTCAAATATAAGCAAGATGTTACTTCTGTTATAAATGATGTCTATATAAATACTATAATATTAGGAGGCTCAGGGTATATACTTACCTTTGTACTAGCTTTATTGTTAGGAATATTTTGTACATTACATGAAGATAAGCTCATTGATAGAATCATATGTAAACTAGGTACAATAACCAACTGTATTCCATCGTTTTGGGTTGCTTTAGTGCTTATACTTATATTTAGTATAAACTTAAGTATACTTCCAAGTAGTGGTGCTTATTCAATGGGAGAAGAGTCTAGTATATTAAGTAGGGTATCACATTTAATCTTACCTCTTACAGTACTTGTATTGAGCCATTTATGGTATTACACATATATGATAAGAAATAAATTGCTAGAGGAAATAAGAGAAGATTATGTACTTTTATGCAAAGCAAAAGGTTTGAATAATAGAACCATTGTTTTTAAGCATTGCCTGAGAAATATAATGCCATCATATATCAGTATAATGGCTATTTCGATACCTCATATATTGGGAGGAACTTATGTAGTTGAAAAAGTTTTTTCTTATCCTGGGTTAGGAACTCTTTGCTTTGAAAGTGCAAAGTATCATGATTATAATATGTTATTAGTTTTATGTCTAATAACAGGGGCTTTAGTAGTATTTGGGAATATGTTAGCTCAAATTATAAACAACAAAATAGACCCTAGAATGAAATATGATAGAGGTGATACTAATGAAGCCGCAATATAGTGATTTTGAAATTGTAGGAGATAATTATATTTTAGTAGCAGAAGATGAACATATAGAAACAAAGAAAACCTTATTTAAAAAAATTAGAGAATTACCATATATATCAATTTTTATTTTATCAATTATAGTTATTGGGAGTGTATTTTCATCTTTCATAATGACACATGAGCCAACATACATGAATTTAACAAGTTCTAATTTAGCTCCAAATAAAACTTTTTTATTTGGAACAGACTCAATGGGTAGAGATATATATTCTATGATATGGTATGGAGGAAAAATATCTTTATTTATAGGATTGTTTTCCACTGTAATATCAACTGTTATAGGAATAGTTTATGGTAGTATAAGTGGTTTTGCATCTGAACTTGTAGATGATGCAATGATGAGATTCACAGAAATAATACTTAGTATACCTTCAATATTGATTATAATATTTGTACAGGCTATACTTGGGAATTCAAATCCAATATCTATGTCTATAGTAATAGGAATAACAAGTTGGATGAATATATCTAAAATAGTAAGAACAGAAGTTAGACAAATAAGAAATAGCGAATATATACTAGCGGCTAGGAGTATGGGAGGAGGATTCTTCTACATATTAAAGCAACATTTACTTCCAAATTTTGTGGCATCAATAATGTTCATGGTTGTAACAAATATAGGTGCAGCTATTGGTACTGAATCGACACTTAGCTTTTTAGGGATTGGTCTGCCAATAGAAATTGTTTCTTGGGGGAGCATGTTATCTTTATCAGAGGAAGCATTACTTTCAAATAGATGGTGGATTATACTGATTCCGGGTATATTTTTGGTTACGACATTGGTGTGTATAACGAATATAGGTAATTATATAAGAAAGAATAACAATAAAAAATCTAGTAATTTATAAATCAGTATTTAAGCATTAAATAAGCAAATACTTAGGTGTTTGAAATATCTATTTAAATAAATGGGGTCAAAGCTTTGAAAAATATTTTATAAAAAGCAAAAGGGGGAGCATCATGAAATTAAAGAAGTTAAAAGTTTTAAGTTTAGTAATGATACTTAGTCTAATGGCAGGTTGTTCTAGTGGAGGAAACAAAGATAAAAAAGCAGATACACCTAAAGACGGTAAGGTGCTTGTTTATGGAAGTAATGACTATACAAGTATAAATCCTGCACTATATGAACATGGAGAAATAAATTCACTAATATTTAATGGATTAACAGCTCATGATGAAAATAATAAAGTAGTTCCTTGTCTAGCAAAGGACTGGAAATTTGATGAGGCAACAAATACATATACTTTTAATTTAAGAGATGATGTTAAGTGGCATGATGGAGAGAAATTTACAGCAAATGATGTCAAGTTTACAATAGAAACTATAATGAATCCAGACAATGCCTCTGAGATAGCATCAAATTATGAAGATATAACGAAAATTGATGTAGTTAATGATACTACTATAAAAATTACTTTAAAAGCTCCAAATACAGCAATGCTTGATTATCTAACAGTAGGAGTATTACCAAAGCATGTATTAGAAGGTAAGGATATAGCTACTGATGAATTTAATCAAAAACCAATAGGTACTGGACCATTTAAACTTGAAAAATGGGATAAAGGTCAAAGTATAACGCTTGTTAAAAATAGTGATTACTTTGTAAAAGAACCAGGTTTAGATAAAGTAGTCTTTAAGATTGTTCCAGATGATAAGGCTAAAGCAATGCAATTAAAATCAGGAGAATTAGACTTAGCTCAAGTAACTCCTAAAGATATGTCTAACTTTGAAAAAGATGAAAAGAATTTTAAAGTAAATATAATGAAAACAGCCGATTATAGAGGCATATTATACAATTTTAATTCTAAATTCTTTAAAGATAAAAAAGCTAAAGGATTACCAAATGCTTTAAGTTATGCAATAGATAGAAAAGCAATAGTTGATAGTGTATTATTAGGACATGGTGTACCAGCATATTCACCTTTACAAATGGGACCATATAACAATCCTGATATAGAAAAATTTGAATATAATCCAGAAAAAGCTAAACAAGAAATTGAAAAGTTAGGTTGGAAATTAGGTTCTGATGGAATCTATGAAAAAGAAGGCACTAAGTTAGCTTTTGAGATAACAGCAGGTGAGAGTGACCAAGTTAGAGTTGATATGGCGAAGATATGTGCACAACAGTTAAAAGAAATCGGTGTTGATGCTAAAGCTGTTGTTGTAACTGAAACAGATTGGGCTAATCAAGATGCTCATTTAATAGGTTGGGGAAGTCCATTTGACCCAGATGACCATACATATAAAGTGTTTGGAACAGATAAAGGTGCAAATTATAGTGCTTACTCTAATTCTACTATAGATAAAATACTTCAAAAAGCAAGAGAAACAGAAAATAAAGATGAAAAGTTAGAGTTATATAAACAATTCCAAGTAGAGATGACTAAAGATATGCCTTATACATTTATTGCTTACATAGATGCAATATATGTTGGGAAACCAAATATCAAAGGATTAACACCTGATACAGTTTTAGGTCATCATGGTGTAGGTATATTCTGGAACATAGCTGACTGGACAATAGAATAATATTGAAATTAATTAGAAGCCTTAGGGATAAAAATATGTCCCTAAGGTTTGAATAGCATAGGGGTTGATGGTTTTTGGAACATTTATTGGCGGTTAATAATCTATCTGTAAGTTTTAAAGTAGAAGAAGGAGAAGTACAGGCTGTAAGAAATGTATTTTTTAATCTAAAAAAAGGTGAGACATTGGCTATAGTTGGAGAATCTGGTTGTGGAAAATCTGTATTGTGTAAGAGTTTGATGAGAATACTCCCATACAATGGATATATTAAAAATGGGGAGGTTTTACTTAAATCAAATGATTTGGTTAAGAAGTCTGAAAAAGAGATGGAAGATATAAGAGGAAAGAATATATCAATGATATTTCAAGACCCTATGACATCTCTCAATCCAACTATATCAATAGGAAAGCAAATAGCAGAAGCTATAGTGATTCATCAAGATATAAGTAAAAGTGAAGCTAAAAAGAAAGCTATAGAACTTATTGAATTAGTTGGAATAGATAATCCTGAAAAAAGATTTAAACAGTTCCCACATCATTTTTCTGGAGGAATGAGACAACGTATAGTAATAGCTATAGCACTTGCTTGTAATCCAGAAATATTGATTGCTGATGAACCTACAACAGCTTTAGATGTAACTATACAAGCTCAAATAATTGATTTAATAAAGGATTTACAAGATAAGATAGGATTATCAATAATATTTATAACTCATGACTTAGGGGTAGTTGCTACTATAGCTGATAGAATAGCAGTCATGTATGCAGGAAAGATTATAGAAATAGGAACAGTAGAAGATATATTTTATGACCCTAGACATCCATATACTTGGGGATTATTAGGCTCATTACCTACTTTAGATTTACAGGATGACTATCTATATAACATACCTGGAATGCCTCCAAATTTATTAAACCCTCCAAAAGGAGATGCTTTTGCAATAAGGAATAAAAATGCTCTTAAAATAGATTATGAAAAAGAGCCACCGATGTTTAAAATTAATGATACACACAGTGCAGCAACTTGGCTATTGCATCCAGATGCACCTAAAATAGATATACCAGTTAGAGTAAATTGTGGAAGGGTGATTTCTAATGAATAGAGAAAAAATACTAGAAATAAAAAACTTAAAACAATATTTTCATTTGGATAAAAGTACTACTGTAAAAGCAGTTGATGGTATAAGTTTTGATATATATAAAGGCGAGATATTTGGATTGGTAGGAGAGTCGGGTTCAGGAAAATCTACAACTGGTAAAACTATAATAAGACTACACGAATCTACTGGTGGAGAAGTAATCTACAAAGGAAATTGTATCTCAGATAAAAAGACATATAAATTTATAAAAAGAAATATAAATAAAAGTATGCAGATTATTTTTCAAGACTCTACTTCATCATTAAATCCACGCATGACAATTGCAGATATAATTTCAGAGCCACTAAAAATTCAAGGTATCTGTAAAAACAAAACAGAGAGAATGAATAAGGTATATGAGATGCTAAATCTAGTAGGACTTGATAGAAGTTATGCAAATAAGTATCCTTCTGACTTTTCAGGTGGGCAAAGACAACGTATCGGCATAGCACGAGCTCTTTCAGTAGACCCAGAATTTATAATAGCTGATGAACCTATAGCTTCTTTGGATGTATCTATACAAGCACAAATAGTAAATTTATTTAAGAAATTGCAACAAGAAAAAAATTTAACTTGTTTATTTATAGCTCACGATTTATCTATGGTTAGACATATTAGTGACCGTATAGGAGTTATGTATAATGGAAAATTGGTAGAATTAGCAGATTCAAGTGAATTGTATAATAATCCTATTCATCCATATACAAAATCACTACTTTCTGCGATTCCTATTCCTGACCCTAAATACGCTAAGTCAAGAAATAGAATAGAGTACAATTGTAATATATATGATTGTTCAAGTGAAAAGTCATTGGATTGGATTGAAGTTTCAGATGGGCATTTTGTATACTCTTCTCAATCAGATATAAATAAATATCAACAAAATTTAAAAGTTGTTTAGTATAAAATCACTATAATAAGTATTTACTTGAATTACAAACTAAAACCCTATTTTTGGATAAATTTTAAAACCTCTCCAAAAATAGGTTTTTTTATTCATATTTTTCAAATATAATAAAATTAAAAACAAGAAAAATATCTTGTTAAGAAGATAGCATAAAATTTTAAAAATAATAATATATAAAAAATGAACAATAAATCTATTTTTTTAAAAAGAATCTTCTATAAGTAAAATAAGATATGTTGGATAAATTACAATTGAAATCAAAAAAATAAGAAAGAATAAGAGTTTATTAAAACAAATAAAGTGAGTATAAAAGTTTTAGTTAATAAAATACTATAAATGTAGGGGAGCTTGTAATGATATATAAAAAAGATAAAGTAATGGAAGTTTTAAAATCATCATATAGGAAAAATGAAAAAGGGATTACAGCTAACCAATTATCAGAAAAGACAGGAATTGCAAGAAACAATATAAGTACATATTTAAACCAATTATTCAATGAGGGTATGGTTACAAAGATAAAGGGAAGACCTGTATATTATATCCCTGCAAATATTAGCATTAATAAAGAGGAGTTGCTCGATACAAAAAAAGAAATAAAAATAGAAACTAAAATGAAAAAAGATAGTTTTGAAACATTAATAGGTAAAGAACACAGTTTAAGACCTATAATAGAAAAATGTAAAGTTGCAATGCTTTATCCTACAAATGGACTTCATACTATTATCTATGGAGAAACAGGAGTAGGAAAAAGTATGATTGCTAGGTACATGTACGATTATTCTATAGATAGTGGAATTAGAGAAAACAAAGCTCCTTTTGTAACATTTAACTGTGCTGATTATGCTAATAATGCACAATTACTTATGGGACATATTTTTGGAGTAGAACAAGGAGCTTATACAGGTGCAGAATCTTCAAGAAAAGGACTTTTAGAAATTGCAAATGGAGGGATATTATTTTTAGATGAAATTCACAGGCTACCAGCAGAAGGTCAAGAAATGTTGTTTACTTTTATAGATAAGGGAACCTTTAAAAGACTAGGAGATGCAACTAAGGAAAGAGAATCTAAGGTATTAATAATATGTGCGACTACAGAAAATCCCACATCAACACTATTAGATACATTCAATAGAAGAATACCAATGAAAATAGAAATACCATCACTAAGAGACAGAACAATGATTGAAAGAATAGAATTAGTTAAAAATTTTTTCAAGGAGGAATCAAAAAGTATTTCTATTCCAATAAAAGTACATAGAGAAATAATTAAATCATTACTACTTTATGATTGTAAAAATAATGTAGGTCAACTTCAAAATGATATAAAATTAGCTGTTGCAAATGGATACTTAAGATATAAAAGAGATAATAAAGAACCAATTTATATAGAGAAAAAATACTTTGATAAATCTATAAATCAAGTAAGTGATGACTATAGAGATAAGTCTATTAAAGCAGATGAAGTCATAACACATGGGATAGAATATGTTGTATTTACACCATTAGGAGAAGAAGAAGTTGTCAACTATGATGATATGAATATTATTAATGTAGTAAATACTAATCTTAATGAGTCTGTAGAAATGAATATAGCAGATGCTTCACTATTTAATAATCTTAAGTTTAAAACTATGTGTGAAGCAATAAGACAAATTATTAAAGAAGATGAAAAGATAGATATAAGCGAATCAATATTTAAGTCAATGGCAATCTATATAAAAAGTGTATTAGATAAAAGTAGTTCTACAAATAACATAGACCTAAATCAAATTAGAAGAAATAATAGAAGTGAATTTAAAACAGCATTAAAAATAGTTGGAATAATTGAAAATGAGTTTGATTTATTTTTATCTATAGAAACTGTAGCATATATTACATTATTTATAGTACAAGCTAAACAAGATGAACAAAATAAAATAGTGAATAATATTAATATTATAGTTGCTATGCATGGAGAAACTACAGCAAGTAGTATGGTTAAAGCAGTTGGTGATATTATTGGAGAATGTAGTGCTATTTCTTTTGATATGAGGTTAGATAAAAGCTATGATGAGATAATTGTAGATTTTAAAAAGTTGATTAATAATATAGACAATAAAGATATACTATTATTTACAGATATGGGTTCATTAAATTCTTTTGACGAAATTATAAAAAGAGAAAAGAAGTGTGGTGTAAGAGTAATTTCTATGGTGACAACATTAACTGTGTTAGAAGCAGTTCAAAAAGCTAATATGGGACTATCTTTAAATGATGTATACAACTCTATTGTTAATACGAGAAAGTACTATTTTGGAACTAGTGAAATTCAAAATAAAGAAAATCTATCTAAAACAATTATTATAGCATCGCATGTTTCAGAAGGTGTAGATAATCAAACAAGAAAAATACTAGAAGAAAAAATGAATAGGTACTTAGATGGAATAGACATTATATCTGTACCATATAAAACAGAAAAAGATTTAAGTTTAAATATTACGAAACTAAAAGAAAGCAGCAATATTGTAGCATTAATCAATAAACAAAGAGTTAATATTAAAGGAATTGACTATATCAGTAAAAAAGATATAGATAAGGATGAAAATATAAACAAATTAAAAAATATCATAAAGATAAGTATAGGTTATGATGATGTAGTTGAAGGTCTAAAGACATCCTTAAAAAGTTCTAATTATAATAGAATATTTAAAGATATAAAATATGTGTCTGATGAATTGTTTTTAGTATTTAATGTAGAAAAAAAATATGATAAAGTAATTGGGCTTATGATGCATTTAGCTTTCATGGTAGATGGATTGATTGGAAATACTAGAGAAATTGAACAACTTGATAAAGAAAAAACACTTAATTACCACAAGAGCTTAAGCAAGATAAAAGATATAGTATCCCAATTAGATAAAAAATATAATATAGAAATTAATGAAAAAGAGTGTTATCAAATACTATTAATATTAGAGTATGCAGAAATAATCAAAAAAGATTACCAATGAGTATAAAAACTTATTTGGTAATCTTTTTTAGTCTAAAATAACATTAATATTAGACACATATAAATAGACTTAGACAAAATATCTAAGTATTAGCAATGAACATGATTGAAATAACCACATTTTAAAGCGTCTAAAAAAACTGGCACAATACTTGCTTTATATTAATAATAAATAGTGTAAATAATTAAAATTTAAATCAAAAGGAGTAAATAATATGCAGGAGAAAATATTAAGAGATAAAAAGGCAAATGACCCATGGGCAAGAATGACTACAAGAAACGGATTTAGTGCAGATGAAATAATCTCATCATTTCAAAAAGCTATAAGAAGAAATATGGTAGAACAAGCTTGTGAATTTGCTTATGAACTATATATATCATCACCAGAATTAGAAGACAAGCTATGGAGAAGAATACTTACAATATCAGTTGAAGATATAGGAATGGGAGACCCATCAGCTATAATAATCATAAACAATTTAAATCAAGTAAGAAAGGAATATTCATATGCAGATGGAGATAGACCTTTATTTTTCATACATGCAATAAGATATCTTTGTGCATGTGAAAAAGATAGATCAAGTGATTTATTAAAAAACATAATTATAAAAGGATTTGCAATGGGTAAAGTCCCAGAAATTATGGACGTGGCACTTGATAAGCATACATATAGAGGCTTAGAAATGGGAAGAGATTCATTCCATTTCTTAAATGAAGCTAGTATAGTAATACCAGAGAAAGAAGTAGATAATGATTATAAAGAAAGGTACTTAAAAATATTAGAAGAATATAAGCCAGAAGAAGCTATAGATACAGCTTTCAAATTTAATCATTGGCAGTACTAAGAATTAGAGTAAGATTAATAAGAATTAAAGTAGAAATTAATAAGAATTAGAGTGAAAATTAATCAAAAAAATTAGAAAATAAAAGAGGTTAGATATTGCAGGAGGGAAATTATGAATATTTTATTGGTATGTGCGAATGGAGCTTCAACAGGCGTACTTGTGGAAAAAATGAAAAGTTTTTGCAGTGAGCATGAAAAGTTAAAAACTAAAACTATAAATATAGAAGCAACGTCATTTGAAAATCTAAAATCATACATTCAAGCTAGTGATACAGATGTGGTACTTGTAGCACCACAAATTAGGTTCAAGGAAGATGATGTAGTTGAAGCTTGTAAAAATCATAAAATAGCAGTTGGTTTAATAGATACTAAGCATTATGGTCGTATGGATGCTCCTTCTGTTATGAAGTCGGCAATCGAATTATATAAAAATAGATAATTGGAGGGAATGAATAAATATGGAAGCACTTCAAAATAATTTGAGAAAGTTTCTTCTTCCAATAGCACAAAAGATTGAAAAACAAAGGCATCTTCAAGCTATAAAAGAAGGTATGATAAGTATAACCCCAATAATAATTGTAGGTTCTTTAAGTATGCTATTTATGGCACTAAACAATATGATACCTGAAGGAAGTGCAAAAGCATTCTTATCTGAAAATATGGATACATTACTTATTCCTAACAAATTTACTATGAGTTTATTATCTATATATTCAGCATTTTTTATAGCTCAAGCATTAGCTAAAAAATATAATCTTAATCATGTAGAAATAGGTATGACAGCAGTTATAGCACAACTTGTTGTATGTGGACAAGTAGTAGATGGTGCGTTAGATACAAGTTACTTAGATGCTCAAGGTTTATTTGTAAGTATACTAATAGCACTTTTAGTAGTTGATATTACTAAGTTTATGAATGATAAAAACCTTGTAATTAGATTTCCAAAAGAAGTACCAAGTGTAGTAAATAAGAGTTTTAGAAATTTAACGCCAATGATAGTATGTATAATGTTATTTACAGCAATAGCAGCAATAACTAAAAATGTATTAGGTCAACCATTACCAGCTATTATAATGAATTTCTTAGCACCAGCTATAAGCAGTGTAGATAATGTTTTTGCAGTAACTATAATACTTTTCATAACTCAATTATTATGGTTCTTTGGGCTTCATGGAGCAGCAATAACTTCAAGTATATGGATGCCAATAGCAGCTACATATATGGCAGAAAATGCAACACTAATAGCAGCTGGAGGAGACCCAAAATATGTGTTTACAATAGGATTTTACTATGGTTTTCTACAAGTAACTGGTTCAGGAATAACTTTAGGACTAGTATACCTTATGTCAAGAAGTAAGTGTAAGAGTTTAAATAGTATGGGAAAAGTTGTACTTTTACCATCATTATTTGGAATAAATGAGCCAGTAATATTTGGAACACCAATAGTTATGAATCCATATATGTTTGTACCATTTGTATTTGGACCTGTATTAGTTGGAGCACTTAACTTTATGGCATTAAAGGTAGGATTAGTAGGATTACCTATTGCAGAACCACCAGGCTTTTTACCTCCAGGGGTTGCAGCATTTTTAATGACATTAGACTGGAAGGCAATAGTATTAGTATTTGCAAGTATAATACTTATGACCTTGATATATTATCCATTTTTTAAGATAATGGAAAAAGAAGAATTAAACAAAAATGCAGAATTAGCTACAGCATTAAATGATGATAGCTTTGATTTTTAAAGAGTCATTAGAAGGAGAAGGATATGATACCTGAAATAGAAGAAAAAGTATTTAGCATAATATCAGAAGCAGGAGATGCTAAAAGTGATGTAATGATGTCTCTCAAAGAAGTAAAAAAAGGTGACTACGATAAAGCGAAAAATCTTTTAAACTCAGCATCAGAGAAAATACAACTGGCATCAAAGCATCATTTAGAATTGCTATCAAATGCTATGAATAGTAAAGACAGTGGAACTGATTTTTTAGTTGTACATTCTGAAGACCATTATTCAAATGCATTATTTGCTCACTCTTTAGTATCTGAACTTGTAGATATATTTGAGATGATGGACCCAAGAATTGATAAGAAGTAAGTTTAATATAAATAGTGCTTGAAGTTTGGCTATAGTTTATTAATTTGATAAATTTAATAAATGAACTCCCTTTTACTTTAAAGTACTATTATTTATAAAATTATTTATAAATATAGTAAATTTTTAGATAGAAAAGGAGAAATTATTATGGAGAAGTTTTCAGTAGTAATAGCTGGAGGGGGAAGTACATATACTCCAGAAATCATATTAATGTTGTTAGATAACCTAGATAGGTTACCATTAAGAGCGATTAAATTATACGACAATGATGAAGAAAGACAAAACAAATTAGCTAAAGCTTGTGAAATACTAATAAAAGAAAAGAACCCTACTATAGAGTATTTAGCAACAACATGCCCTAAAGAAGCTTATACAGATGTAGATTTTTGTTTGGCTCATATAAGAGTTGGGAAGCTTGAAATGAGAGAACTAGATGAAAAGATACCTTTAAAGCATGGAGTAGTTGGTCAAGAAACTTGTGGACCAGGTGGAATAGCTTATGGAATGAGGTCTATAGAAGGTGTACTTGAAAACATAGACTATATGGAAAAGTATTCTCCAAATTGCTGGATGCTAAATTACTCTAATCCAGCATCTATAATAGCAGAAGCCGTTAGAAGGTTAAGACCTACTTCTAGAGTAATAAATATTTGTGATATGCCAATAGGTATGGAACATAGTATAGCAAAAATTGCAGGGCTTAAATCTCGTAAACATATGGATATAAGATACTTTGGATTGAATCATTTTGGTTGGTATACTTCAATTAAAGACAAAAAAGGAAATGAACTTTTACCAAAATTAGTAGAACATATAAAAGAGTATGGATTTATAAATGGTGAAGAAGGAATGAAAAATGATAAGAAAGACAGTTGGTTTGAAACTAATTTATTTACTAGAGAAATAGCAAAGACAGATTTAACTACAATACCAAGTAGTTATTTAAAGTACTATCTATTCCCAGATTATGTTGTAAATCATTCTGATTTAAATTACACTCGTGCCAATGAAGTAATTGATGGAAGAGAAAAAGAAGTTTTTGGCTCATGTGCATTAATAGAAAAGCAAGGTCATTCTAATGGCAGTGGGCTTAAGATAGGAATACATGCGGAGTTTATAGTTGATTTAGCTACAGCTCTAGCTTTTAATACTCAAGAACGTATGTTATTAATAGTTCAAAATAATGGAGCTATAGAAAATATACAAGATGATGCTATGGTTGAGATTCCATGTATAGTTGGGAAAGATGGGTATGAACCATTATCAATAGGTAAAATACCAACATTCCAAAAAGGTTTGATAGAACAACAATTAGCAGTTGAGAAATTAGTAGTTGATTAAAAAATAGCTACGCACACTCGTGACTTTAGTCATGAGTTAGTGGCTAAAATAGTCAGCATATAGGGAAACCTATATGTAGAGATAGGATAGAACCTATCCAATACTACTTGAATTGCTGGAAACCCCTAAAGCTAACCAAA
>NZ_OEZH01000155.1 GCF_900243075.1 Clostridioides difficile | reverse complement strand
CCAAAATTAGTATCAGTAAAAGTACCAGTATTCTCAATGTCTAAATTATCTAAGGTTGAAGTAAGTCTAGGACCTGAGATGAAATCTACAGGAGAAGTTCTAGGTGTAGGAGAAAACCTAGAAGAAGCTCTATACAAAGGATTCTTGGCAGCAGGTAGACATATGTCTGATGAAAGAGGAGTAGTACTTGCTACTGTCAATAATCATGATAAAGATGAGTTTATAGAGATAGCAAAAGATATGAAAGAGTTAGGATATACTTTTGTTGCTACAGAAGGAACAGCTAAGAGTTTAAGAGAAAATGGAATAGAGGCAGATATAGTAAATAGAATTGAAGAGCCTAGACCAAATATACTAGATGCTATAAGAAATAAACAAGTTGACATAGTAATAAATACACCTACTAAAGGAAATGACTCTACAAGGGATGGATTTAAAATGAGAAGAACAGCCATTGAATTTTCTACTGAAATAATGACATCTTTGGATACACTAAAAGCTTTGGTAGAAGTTAAAAAGAAACATTTAAACAAAGATAAGTTAAAAGTTTATAATATAGCTGAGTAGAAGTGATAAAGTTGTTCTATAAGAGATTATAAATGTTGTATAACAAAAGACTGTAGATAAATTTTATATATTTTACACAAATTTATTTACAGTCTTTTATGAAAATTATATAGTATTTAAAGTATTTTAAATTAAAGGCGTTAGCTATAGAGGCTATAGCCTTTTATTTTAATCAAGAGATAGAGGATAGAGATGATAGTCATGAATTTCTTCATGTATAAGATTTTCATATTTATCATAAGAGTATTTAATTGTAACAATTATCTTATCTCCTTTAGATACATTCCTATAGAGTTTTTTACTTTTAATAGAATAGATATTTTCCTTGTATAAGGCATTAACTATAAAAATCTCTGATTCATAATCAAAGGTAGCCATTATTGGATTATAGTGCTTTGAATCCTCCCTATAACAAAAACTATCAACAGTCATTATATAAGTGCCAAATGAAATCCACTTAGTATCCTTAAATAGATTCAATTTTTCATTGATATATGAAACTCCTGAGGTATCAAGAAATTTTTCTAATAGAATTTTTTTGTCCATATAAAAAGCTCCTTTCAAAATATATGTTTATAAGAATAAATAATATATTACAATATAACTATATATTGTAATCATTTTCTATTTCCTTTTTTAATCCCTTAATTATAATAGTTAAGATTATTAATATAACTATTGATATTATTAAAAGTATAATTAGCCATGGTGGAGCTATATGACCAAAACCTCTATTTATTGTATATGCAGTAGCTGCAAGAAGCCATCCAAATAAATTTAAAAATACAATTCTTGAATTTGATAATTTTCGTAATAGTACTTTTTTAGGTTCTATTTTTTGTTTAAAGATTGAACGTAATTCTACTGATACTCCATTACTGCCATCAAATCTTTCTATTGCCTTATTTTGTGCTTCATTTATGTCATATCCATTCTCAATAAATTCATTGGTGGAATCTATTAGATGTTCTTTTAATTCTTCTTTTAAATCTTGAATTTCTTTGCTAGTATCATTTTTATATAGTGCTTCTAAATACTCTTCTATTATTTTCATAAATCTATTCCCCTCTCTTTAGAAATTTGTTCATAACGCTTTGTATAAAGTCCCACTCTTGAATCTTTAATTCTAAATTTTCTTTTCCTTCATCTGTTATATTGTAATACTTTCTTCTACTTCCAAGTCCTTGGTCATTTCCCCAATATGATTTTATTAGACCCTTAGATTCTAGTCTTTTAAGAGATACATAGAGAGTACTTTCCTTTAATTCAAAAGTTGTTTCATCTCTAACTACTTTTGCTATTTCATAACCATATGAATCCCCTTTATTTAGTATTGATAATATTAAAGTATCAATATGACCCTTAAGTACTTCTTTATTCAAGTCCATAGATTCACCTACTTTATTTTATCATATACCTCGTATTATAAGGTATATATAAGTATATAATAAAACACCGAGCTTAATTTTTCAAGTATCGATTATAAAGCGTATACTAACATGGGGGTACCATAGTAAACATGTAGATTGATAAGCACATCATCAGGGAGGTGGCGTGCGTTGGAGTGTATGTTTATAAGTTAGTGAGTTAAAAAATAGTTGCACTTACATTATGTTTTTTGTCCTAGCTTGTATATTTCTGTTATAAGAAATATAATAAATCAATGGAGGTGTTATGTATGGATTATATAAGAACAAAAGAAACTACTGAAAATTTTGGAATAATAGATAAAATAGTAGTGTATTATTACTCTGCTGGAAGATATAAAACTAATAAAACAGAAGAGGGTGAAAGTAAATGAAACGGATATTTTTGGTTGAGGATGATAAAGCAATTGCCAAGAATCTTATTCTTTTGCTTGACTCAGAAGGGTTTATAGTAACCCATGTACCCACAAGAAGTGAAGCCCTTGTAGAGATTGCTGAGAATAAATTTGACTTGGCACTGATTGATATTTCCTTGCCTGACGGAAATGGGTTTACGATTTGCACAGAAATTAAAGAAAAGCAAGAGATTCCGGTTATCTTTCTAACAGCCTCAGGAGATGAATCGAGTGTTGTTACTGGGCTTAATATGGGTGCGGATGATTATATCACCAAGCCTTTTCGTCCACGTGAATTGATTGCTCGAATTAGAACAGCACTACGAAAAAGTGAGCGTTTCGGGTCGGCTTTTGAAATCTGTGGGCTTTATGTCGATATGTCAACTGGTGTTGTTAAAAAAAACGGTAACGAAGTTTTTCTTTCAGCTTTAGAATACCGCTTGTTGTTGGTGTTTATTAGCAATCCAAAAAGTATCATTACAAGGGTCAGATTGCTTGACGAATTATGGGATGCAGCAGGCGAGTTTGTTAATGATAATACATTGACTGTGTACATCAAACGCTTGCGAGAGAAGATAGAAGACGACCCTTCAAGTCCACAAATAATTTTGACTGTTCGTGGGACAGGGTATAGATTGGGGGTAGGGTATGCTTCGAAATAAAGAGTTTCAGAAGTTTGCCGTTTTATTTTTATTAATAACTATTGTTACTGTAACTTTGGGATTTGCAATCAATGTTATGACTGGGATACTTGCCATTGCCTCTGCCACTGCATTTGGAACTGTGTTTTTCATGTTTACTAAAAACCGATACGAAAGCATTGCACATATTTCAGAACAAATCGATATTGTGCTTCATAATGCTGACCACTTATATATCGCTGAATCAGAGGAAGGCGAACTTTCCATTCTACAAAGTGAGATAACTAAAATGACATTGCGTATTCGAGAGCAAAACGATGCTCTGAAAAAAGAAAAAGAATATCTTGCCGATTCACTGGCTGACATCGCCCACCAACTCCGTACTCCCCTTACATCAGTAACTCTTATTTTGTCATTGTTAGAGAATAATCCTGATGAAAAGGAGAGAAAAGATTTGATAAGGGAAACAGAGGAATTGCTTGTGCGAATGGATTGGTTGATTACTTCACTTTTAAAATTATCTCGTTTGGATGCAGGTATTGTGTTTTTTCAAAAAGAAGAAATTGATGTAAATAATTTGATTAGTGCTGCACTTCACCAATTTCTAATTCCCATGGAACTACACAATATAACTTTACAAATTAATGTACCAAAAGGAACAAAAATTTGGGGAGATTTAAATTGGCTTTCTGAAGCAATTCAAAACATATTTAAAAACTGCATGGAAAGTGCAGGTGATAATGGAAAAATTGATATTATTTGTGAGGACAACTTATTGTTTACTGAGGTTACTATTCATGACAGCGGAGAGGGTTTTAAAAAAGAAGATTTACCATGTCTGTTTAACAGGTTTTATCGTGGAAAAAATTCGAGTACAGCTGGTTACGGAATTGGATTGGCACTATGTAAGACGATTATCACAAGACAAGGAGGAACAATTACTGCAAAAAATCACCCACAAGGTGGTGCAATATTTGTTATTCGTTTTCCGAAGTGACGAATCTCTCACTTAAAAGTCACTTAAATGTAAGTTGAAAGTCCTATGATATATTTATAAAATATGAAAGGAGACTTATATAATGGAATTTTTAAAAATTGAAGATTTATGCAAAGTCTATGGTAAGAATGAAAACCAAGTTACTGCACTCGACCATGTTTCACTTACTATTGAAAAAGGAGAGTTTACTGCAATCATTGGTTCCTCTGGTTCTGGTAAATCTACATTGCTACATTCCATCGCAGGCGTGGACGTACCAACAAGTGGAAAGATATATCTGGAGGGGCAGGATGTATATGGTCAGAGCAATGAAAAACTTGCTATTTTCCGCAGGCGACAAGTTGGATTGATTTATCAGTTTCACAATCTGATACCAACGTTAAATGTGGTGGAAAATATTACTCTACCTATACTTATGGATAAGCGTAAGGTTAACCAAGAAAGGTTAAATGAACTGTTAGAATTACTTGGCTTAAAAGAAAGAAAAACACATTTGCCAAACCAGCTTTCTGGAGGTCAGCAGCAACGTGTTGCTATTGGTCGTGCATTGATGAATGCACCAGCAGTTATGCTTGCAGATGAACCTACTGGTAGCCTAGACAGCAAAAACGGACAGGAGATTATCCATCTACTAAAAGAAAGCCATAACAAATATCACCAGACTCTCATCATTGTCACACACGATGAAAATATTGCCCTACAGGCAGATAGAATTATCTGCATTTCAGATGGAAAAGTAGTGCGTGATGATAGGAAGGTGAACCGTTAATGAACATTTTTAACAAAGTTGCTCTGCAAGGCTTGAAAAAGAATCGTACGCGAACACTTGTAACAATTATAGGAGTTGTTCTATCAGCTGCCATGATTACAGCAGTCACTACCTTTGGAGTTTCTCTGATAAACTATATGACAAATGGTGCCATTTCGAAATATGGTGGTTGGCATGTCGAGTTTCTGGACGTTGATTCTTCTTTTGCACAGGAACAGAGAGTCAATGATGAAGTTGCAAATACTGCATCATTTGAAAATATCGGCTATGCAACGCTTGAGGGTAACAGAAACCCAAACAAACCGTATCTTTTTATTGCTGGATTCAGCAGAGAAGCCTTTGATACTTTGCCCATAACTTTGATTTCTGGAAGATTACCTGAAAATAGTAGAGAAATTCTTGTTTCGGGAAAAGTTGCAACAGACGGTGGCGTCAAATTTGCGGTAGGCGACACTATTTCCTTGGATGTAGGGGAACGCATGAGTGGAAATGAAAAGCTTGGTCAGAGTGACCCATATACTGCTGGGAGTGAAGCTCTTGTGTCAAAAGATGAGAGAAGCTATACAGTTGTCGGTATCTGCCGAAAACCTGTCTTTGAGGAATCTTCTGCACCAGGATATACCTTGATAACCAAAGCAGATGAACAAGTCAAAGCTGACAGTCTTAGCCTATTTGTTGCGTTGAAAAATCCACATCAAGTTCGTTCTTACACAAGTAGCATTGAAGACCATGCTTACGTTTTCAATGATAATGTGTTACGTTTCATGGGTATTTCCGATAACAACTTGTTTAATATGTTTATGTATTCAGTTGGTGGTATTGTGCTAGCTATCATTATGCTGGGCTCAATTTTTCTAATATATAATTCATTTAACATGTCGTTGAACGAACGAACACATCAGTTTGGAATCCTTTCATCTATTGGAGCTACAGCAAAACAGCTACGAAATTCGGTGCTGTTTGAGGGGATTTGCATTGGTGTCATTGGGATACCAATTGGTGTTGCAGTCGGCATAGCCAGTATTGGGATTGTGATTTCCGTCATAGCTAAAAACTTTGCAAATGTTCTCTACATCAACGTTCCTTTGACATTGACATTGTCTATCCCTGCAATCGTCGTTGCAGCAGTAGTAAGCATGGTTACCATCTTAATTTCTGCTTATATCCCAGCCAGAAAGGCTGCCAACACACCAGTGATGGAGTGTATTCGCCAGACGAATGAGGTAAAAATCGAATCTAAATCTGTGAAGACATCGAAGTTCACGCAGCGAATTTACGGTCTTGAGGGAGTTCTTGCGATGAAAAACTTTAAAAGAAACAAGAAACGTTATCGAAGTATTGTATTGTCGCTTGTTTTAAGTATAGTTTTGTTCATATCAACTAGTGCTTTGGTAGCAGACCTAAAACAGATGTCAAACCAGAAGTCAGAGGTTACTGACCATGACATCATTTTTTCCACACAGGGTATGAAAGACAGCGAAATGTTGAAGCTTTACAATAAGCTAAAAACTGCAAATGGTGTTTACGAAGGTTTGTATCAGGAACTTATGACCTATTCATGTGTTGCTAAAGTAAGTGAAATTACAGATGATTATTTGAACTATGAGGGTTCACATTCTATGCATGAAATGGTTGAACTACCAGTAGATATGCAATTTCTTGATGATAGTACTTATCTGAATATTATTAAAAGTCTTGGATTACCAACAGAAGAATATACTGGAAAAAATGCAAAACTGATTGCCGTTTCCATGGTGGTGGAGGATGACCATACTATTGATATTTTTACAAGCTCTTCTATGAATGTTAGCCTCACTCCTGAAAACAATGGCAAGTTGAATATGCCCGAGAGACAAAACACAAAAATTTCGTTTGTCAAAGTAGTGCCACCAGATTCTCCTCCAGGCATCAGAAACTCAGATATGAAGAGAGCGAGCTTCAGAGTATTGGCTCCTTATTCAGTCAAAGGTAAGTTTGAGACTCCTGGAGTTTCTACAGGAATTAAAAGCCTGAGCTTTCAATCAAAAAATCCAACTCAGTCAGTTGCAGAAATGGAGAAAATCATTGAAAGTGAGGGAGTTACAGCTGAGTACAACCTGTACAATATGTATGGAATGATGGATGAGAATCGCAATTACATTTTTATTGCCAATGTGTTTTCATATACTTTCATAATTATGATTTCTCTGATTTCGATTGCCAATGTGTTTAACACAATTTCAACTAATATCAAGCTACGCCGTAGAGAGCTTGCCATGCTTCGTTCAGTAGGAATGTCTGAGCATGATTTCCAGAAGATGATGAATTTTGAGTGTGCTTTTTATGGTATAAGGGCGTTGATTTTCGGCCTTCCTATAGCAGTAATTTCGTCCTGGCTAATTCATAAAGTAATGGTTACAGATGATATCGATTTTGTGATTCCATGGGCTAGTATCGGAATTAGTATATTTAGTGTTCTATTTATCGTGTTCATTACAATGTTGTATACTATTAATAAAATAAAAAAAGAAAATATTATTGATGCACTTCGTGATGATATGGCTTGATTAAAAACAGGTGGGAATTGGCTTTAGCCATGTTCCCACCTGTTTTCTTAAAAAGTTCACTGTGAGTAATCACAATCCAGAGAAACCGTATATTGATAATAGACAACTATATTAAGATTTATAAGCAAACTAAATTACTATACCAGACATCTTAAGTCAATTTCTCTTTTTTTAACTTGTATCTGAATTTCAGTTAGAAGTTCTTTTTCGTTGTTTGTAGACAGAGGGTCTATTATAGGTATTTCATATATATAATTTTCAATAGGTATTCTTTTATACTCAACATAATCAACTAGTTTCTTAAAAGCAGTATAGTTTTCTTTGTAAGACCCTTTATATGTCATACAAATAAAGTCACCAGCTGAAATTTCTGTTATATATTTTTGTGATTTTATATCAAATAAATCTCTTTCAACAGTTACAAAACTATTGTCATAAATAACTTTATCTTCTTTTAAAAATTTATCTATAGATACAAGTCCACTTACTCCACCATAAAACACAGATATATTATCTTCTAGTATATTTGCTATTTGTCTTCTGGAAAGTTCCATAGTTTCTTCATTACTTAATCCTTCTTCATATTCTATAGATAAGATACTTCTTCGTGGGATATGTTTTCTCACTATTTTACCGACTTCATCCACTTTCATACCTTTTTCCATGGTTTCTTTCTTTGCACTTAGCACTTTTTTTATTAGTTCTAATTCTTTAATTTTTTCGTCCACTATATTAATTTTATTAGTCAGTAGCTTTAGAATTTCTTCATTATTTTCATCAAGCTTTGATTTAATTTCTTTTAAGGGCATACCTAAATACTTTAAGTATTTTATAATATCTAATTGTGAAAATTGGTCAATTGAGTAATATCTGTAATTGCTTTCTTTATCAACATGAACAGGTTTAAATAAACCTATTTGGTCATAGTATCTTAGTGTTTGTATACTTATTTTATGAAGCTTTGACATTTCGCCTATTGAAAATTTTTTACTCATATAATCACCTCATTTGAGATTTAAAATATATTCCATGGATATTTATCAGGTTGATGACATGTAAACTCCATTTTTTCTTTTGTAGTAGGATGGTAGATTTCTATCTTATTGGACCAAAGAGATATTTGTTGTCCAACTTTATTTATTTCTTTTCCATATCTTTGGTCTCCATATAATGGATGTTTTCTGCTTGAAAATTGAACTCTTATCTGATGAGAGCGACCAGTCTTTAAGTTAACTTGAACTAAGCTTAAATTTTCTTTAAAGTCTAATACTTTATAGTTAAGTTCAGCTTCTTTGGCATCTGTATGATTTTTTTTCACTACAGTTACCATATTAGTCTTTTTATTCTTATATAAAAAATCCCTTAATGTATCTGAACTAGATTTTATCTTGCCATGAACAACAGCTAGATAGGTTTTTTTGAAGCTCTTATTTCTCACTTGCTCAGATAATCTAGATGCTGCCTTTGATGTTTTTGCAAAAACCATAACTCCACCTACTGGTCTATCCAATCTATGTATTAAACCAATATATACATTTCCAGGTTTGTTATACTTTTTTTTAATATAGTCTTTTAAAAGATTTACCATATCCTTGTCATTAGTATCATCTCCCTGAGATAATATGTTAACTGGTTTTTCTACAACTAATAAATGGTTATCTTCATATATGACTTTTATCATTATTTTTTCTCCCATCTTCCAAATATACCACAAGGAAGTATCTTACCATCTCTGGAAGCTGGTATTCCTAATTCTCCGCCATATATATTTCCTGTATTTGTCTTTTTACCTATTGTTGTAGACAATACATTTTCAAGAACTATTGGAGAAAACCCTGTTGTATAAGAATTAATCAAGAAAAACAAGGGGTTATCTGATAAAACTCCCATACATAAATCTACAAAACTATATAACTTTTCTTCTATTTGCCATACTTCTCCTTTAGGACCTCTTCCATAAGAAGGTGGGTCCATTATTATTGCATCATATTTTTTACCTCTTCTTATTTCTCTTTCAACAAACTTTACAACATCATCTACTATAAATCTTACTGTTTGATTTTTAAGACCCGATAACTCTATGTTTTCTTTTGCCCAATTAACCATACCTTTTGCAGCATCAACATGACATACTTCTGCACCAGCAGATGCACAAGCTACAGTAGCTCCACCTGTATATGCAAAAAGATTTAACACTTTTATAGGTCTGTTAGCTTTCTTTATCTTTTCTATCATCCAATCCCAGTTAGCTGCTTGTTCTGGGAACAATCCAGTATGTTTAAATCCAGTTGGTTTAATGTGAAACTTTAAGTTTTTATAATTTATAGTCCATTGTTCTGGATATCTTTTTTTGTGCTCCCATTGACCTCCGCCTTTATTGCTTCTATGATAATGTCCATGAGGGTTTTTCCATAAAGCCCATTCAGATTCCATTGGCCATACAACTTGTGGGTCTGGTCTTCTAAGTACATAATTACCCCAACGTTCTAATTTTTCTCCATTTCCCATATCTATAAGTTCATAATCTTTCCATTTATCTGCTAATAATAACATATTTTTCCTCCTATAAAATAACTCTCAATCCTATGTATTATACCACAAAATTAGTCATTTTTTGCTGTTTTAGATACTTTCTATTCTTTACATTTACTATTAACATTATTACTGTTTTAAGCATATTATATTGTATCTGATTTTTTTATAAAAGGGGGAGGATTTTAATGGAAAATTATCAATCCACAAATACTTGTACATATAATATATTATATGTGCAATTTAATGAAGACTTTGAAAGAAGTAAGTATTTTTCATATGATGTAAAGTATCCTGTTATATACAATATTAGAAATCAATCTACGTATGTAAACCCAGTTATTTTAAATAACATAAACAATGCTGTAAGAATGACTGTAAATAATTTTAAAAATGGTTTGCAGGAAGAAGAACAAGAATATAATAATGCAGCTTCTCAAAATTCACTTCCAAAACAAAGTTATTGGGTATCTACTAATTACGCAGTTACTTTTAATAAAAATTATGTACTAAGTATGATATTAAATCTTATGGGATTTGCTAATAACTCTGGACCTAAATACAATACATTGAATAATTACAATATAGATTTGACAACTGGAAAAGAACTTTTGCTTGGTGATATTTTTAGAGATAGGGTTGATTATATAAATATAATAACTGATTATATAAAATCTCAAATAAATGAAAATAGAGAAATGTATTATTCTAATGTTGAATTAGTTGTACCTGAAGACCAAGCTTTTTATCTTACAGATGATGGAATTGTTATCTATTTTGGGGTTGATGAGATAGCACCTGAAAGCTTTGGAATACCTAAGTTTAAGTTTAAGTTTTCTGACTTTGGAAATTTCATAAATTCACGCTTCTATTGTATTTCCCCAGATATATATGTTCAATCAAGAGGAAGGGCTAAACATTTTATGGGATAAAAATATAGATAATTCTAAGCCCTATTTTAGTATTTATGCTGGAGTAGGGTTAAGATTTATCTATCTTAAATAATGTGATTTAAACAATACTATTTATATGTACTAATTCTATAAATTTAGACATATTGATAAATATTAAAATAGCACGATTGTTTTGTATTAAAAGTTTTAACTTTTGAATCAACAAGAAGATTATATTATTATATACATTTAAGTCATTATTTTTTTTTATACATTTGCTGATAAGCAGAGTTTTTATTTATGACCTCTACATTCAAATTGGGATTACTTACCACTTCATACAAAAAAAGCTTTCCTAATTTTAATCTGATATTCATCTCCAACCTGTTCCATTCATAGCCTTTGAACAATTCTTTTAATAAAAAAACTTCTCCGCAATGGATGTTTTTTAATTCATCTATTGCTTCTTTTAACAGACTATTCATATTATTTCCTCCAATTTGTATAGACTCATTAATTTCATTATATTGGTAATTTTTGACATAGTCAAACAAATTATAAAGGAATTATTATGGTGTCAAAAGTTAACAGTATTGACACTAAAAAACCGTTTTAGTAAAATGGATAAAGATAAATAAATACAGACTTATGAGTAACTTCTGTACTAAATCTTTATGTTAGGAAGTGATGATTATTATATATGGATATTGCCGTGTAAGTACAAAAAATCAAACAGATAATAACAGTCTGTATCAGCAACAGCAGGAAATATTAAACAAATATAATGATGCTAAAATAATAAAGGAAACTTATACAGGTACTACTACAAATAGGCCTAAATTTGAAAAAATTATATCATCTCTAAAAAAGGGCGATTTGCTTGTTGCTACTAAATTAGATAGACTAGCGAGAAGTACATCAGAAGGGATACAACTAATAGAAGGTTTGTTCGCTAAAGAAGTGAGTGTTCATATTTTAAATATAGGTCTTTTAGAAAATACTTCAATGGGCAAATTTTTTCTAACTACATTACTTGCAGTTGCAGAACTTGAGAGAAACATGATAATAGAACGTACTCAATTAGGGAAGGAATTTGCTAGAAAGAAAAAAGATTTTAAAGATGGTAGACCAAAGAAATACAGCAATCAACAGATACAATATGCATTGGGATTATTAAATTCTAAATCCTATAGAGAGGTTGTGAAGATGACTGGCATCTCTAAGAGCACGCTTATTCGTGCTAAGAAGTCAATTTAATGAGGCATAATTTATGAAATATTAGAGGTATAAATAAACTGAATATATTTATACCTCTAATTTAGATTTAATGAGTAGAAAAACTTTTTTAATTTTTTATAGGATATTTTTAAATTATATAATTTTATAAAGGTATATTTTATTATAAGTATTAAGTAATATTAAAATCCTTAACTGTAATACATTTATGAAAAGGTAATAAATATTGAAAACTTATGTATGATATAAAAAGTTGATGCTTTATGTAAATTATTTAATATATAGCATAAAAATAGGTATATCTTAGAATGACCTTAGTTATTCTAATATATACCTATTTTTGTATCAAAGATTTTAAACATTGTAAAAAAAATATCAAAAATATATTGACTCTATAGTTACTATAGAGTTTATAATTAGAACTGTAAAAAAACAAAATAAGTGTCAGATTTTTAGGAATTATAACAAATATAAAAGTATACTTAAAAAAATGTATTAAGGATAAGCTAAATTGGTGAAATTTAGCTGGGAAAACGTTGTATAAATAAATCAAAACAGGAGGTAATCAAAATGAGTAATAATATTAATCAAGATTTAGAGACAAAAATAATACATTGGGGACATAGTGCAGACCCAGCAACAGGAGCATTAGCTACACCAATATGTCAAACAGCAACATTTGCTGCAAAGACAGTAGAACATTTCGAAGAGTTGTGTATGACATGGGGATATGTGTATACAAGAGAGTGTAATCCAACACTTACAGAGTTGGAGGCTAAGTTAGCTATGCTTGAAAATGCAGAAAGCGCTATATCTAGTACATCAGGTATGGGGGCAATAACATCTACTATATTGGCATTAGTAAAAAGTGGAGACCATATAGTTAGCTCAGATGGGATATTCTCACATACTAAATTATTTATGTCTGAATTGTTATCTAAATTTGGAGTTGAAGTTACATTTGTAGATGCAGTAAATCCTCAAAATGTAAAAGATGCAATGAAACCAAATACTAAGATAGTTTATATAGAAAGTCCTTTAAATCCATCCTTAGATTTAGTAGATATAAAAACAATAGCAGAAATTGCTCATGAAAATAAAAGTTTAGCTATAGTTGATAGCACTTTTGGTACACCAATCGTGCAAAGACCAATAGATTTAGGTGCAGATTTAGTAATACATAGTCTTACTAAATTTATAAATGGACATGGGGATACTTTAGGGGGAGCAGTAGCAGGTTCAAAAGAATTGATAGATTTAGTTAGATGGCCAAGTTTATGTTGCTTTACAGGAGCATCTTTACCACCAATGAGTGCGTGGATGATTTTAAGAGGTATGAAAACGTTAGATATGAGAATGAAAAAACATTGTGAAAATGGATTAGCAGTAGCAGAGTTTTTAGAGAAAGAAGAAAATGTAGAATTAGTAAAATATCCAGCACTAAAATCTCATCCTCAATATGAGCTTTGTAAAACTCAAATGAATGGTTTAGGTGGAGGGGTAGTTTCATTTAAACTTAAGGATGGTATAAATGGATTGACAAGAGACCAAGCTAGTAGAAGATTAATGAACTCTTTAGAGCTTGCAACAATAGCAACAAGTTTAGGGGAAGAACATACATTGGTTCAAATGAATGGAGAAAATCTAATAAGAATAGCTGTTGGATTAGAATCTTCAAATGATATAATAAATGACTTTAAAGAAGCAATAAAAAAATTAAAATAAAACTACATGAATGAGATTATAAACAATAAAATTTTAAGGGGAGAGAATCAATGGAAAATAAAAGTAATGTTAAAAGATTTTTGATAATATTCATATTGGCATTTGGAACAACAGCTATGTATAGTTTACCATATATGAAATCATCATTTTATGACCCAATGCAACAAGCCTTAGCATTAAGTCATACACAAATAGGGAACTTATTAAGTTTATATGGATTAGTAGGAATGGTATCTTATTTTATAGGAGGATGGTTTGCGGATAGATTTTCAGTTAGAAAACTGATAACTTTTTCCTTAATTGCTTCAGGAGTACTTGGGTTTTATTTCTCTACATTCCCATCATATAGTATGATACTTTTAATATTTGTATTGTGGGGATTTACGACAATATTAACTTTCTTCTCAGCATCTGTTAAGGTTGTTAGAATGCAAGGAAGCGAATCAGAGCAAGGAAGAATATTTGGCTTTTATGAAGGATTATCAGGCGTATCAGGCACATTAATTTCTTTTATAGGTCTTTACTTCTTTGGTAAATTTGCTGAAATAACAGTAGGATTCAAATATGTAGTATGGTTATATTCTGCAGCATCTATAATATGTGGTATACTTCTATTCTTCTTAGTAGAAGATAAAAAAGATAGTGGAGCATCAGATGAAGGATTAAGCATTAAGTCATTATTAAAAGTAGTTACAATGCCAAAGGCTTGGTTGATTGGTCTTATAATATTTTCAACTTATTTAGTATTTTCAAGTTTAACTTATTTAAGTCCATACTTATCAGAAGTTTACGTAATGCCAATGACTCTAGTTTCAGCTCTATCAATAATCAGAACTTATGTTATAAAAATGGGTGCATCTCCAGTTGCTGGTGTCATAACAGATAAAGTTGGTTCATCTATAAGAGTAATGTTTGTAGGATTTATACTAATGACAGTGAGCACAGCTGCTTACTTGGTTATTCCTAAGAGTGCAGGATTTATATGGATAGCTGTAATAAACATGATAATACTAAGTGTAATCTTATTTGGATTTAGAGGTATATACTTTGCTTCTGTTTCAGAGTCTAATATATCTTTAGAAACTACAGGAGCAGTAGTTGGATTTGCTTCGTTTATAGGATTTTCTCCAGACGCATTTTACTACACTATTGCAGGTAATTGGTTAGATAAATATGGACAAACAGGATATACATATATATTTATTTTATCTGTAGTATGTGCAGTTATAGGTATATTTGCTACTTATGCTTTAAATAAGATAAACAAAAGAGAAAATAAGAATTTGAACAACAAGATTGCTTAATAACAAGATTGCTTAAATACTTATAATTATTATATAACTCTACCTATTTTTATGTAAATGGGTAGAGTTGTTCATATTTAAATATTAAAGTTAAAAATTAAAATATAAGAACATGGAGATTAGATATGTTAACATTGTGGGAGAATGGAATTATAGTTATATTTGCATTTATATTATTAGGGATAGGTTATTATTTTTCTAGAAATATAAAAGATATGGAAAGTTATTACCTAGGAAATCGAAGTTTACCATGGTCATTGATAGTAGGGACTTTGGTTGCATCATGGTATGGGGGAGTTGGTACGGTAGGCAGTGTAGAGTATGCAGCCATATATGGAATATCTGCATGGGCAGTTTGGTCAATAGCTGCACATATTGGAAGAATGCCTTTAGCATTGTGGGTTGGTCCAAGAATTCATATAAGAACTAATATAACAGTTCCTGACTTACTAGAAAGTTTTTATGGTAAACATGTTGCTATAATTGGAGCAATTTTGATGTTTATATATTGTGCACAACTTGGAGAAATAACTGCTATGGGAACTATAGGTAATGTAGCATGGGGAATAGATAAAGAATTAATAGGCTTAATGATGGTAGGAGTAGTTGTTGTACTTACAGTACTTGGTGGGCTTATGGGCGTTGCCATTACAGATATGGTATTATTTTTCTGTATGGTATTTGGTTTGACTATGGTTATGCCAGGTCAATTTGAGCAAATAGGTGGTTTTCAAGGACTTACAGAAGCACTTAAAGATGTACCTCAGCTTATGCATCCTACAAAAGGTATGTCAGCAATGAAAGCACTAATGCTAATTGTATATTCTTTTGGAGCTTATTCAGACCCAACTTTTTATCAAAGATTTTCTGCAGCAGATTCTCCTAAAGTTGGTAGAAGAGCATTACTAACTTGTTTTTCACTGTGGATATGTTTTGATATGGTGCTAACTATGACAGGTCTTATAGTAAGAGCCACTTATCCAGAAATGGCTCCAGCTGCTGGGTACATAACTTTAGTTCTGGATACATTACCACAAGGAATAAGAGTAATATTCATAATAGGAATTTTAGGGTCTATAATATCAACATTAGATAGCTATTATCTAGCAGCTGGAGCTACATTAGCAAATGATATATATGGAAGAATTACAAAAAAAGAGTTATCTCAGAAACAATTAGTCAAGTTCACTAGAATAGGTGTATGCTTAGCAGCAGTTATGGGACTTAGTGTAGCATTTAAATTTGAAAATGTATATGACGCATGTATATTTGTAGGAAGCATTTGGATGGGTTCAGCATTTGTACCTATAGTAGGTGGACTTCTTGGAAATGGAAGAAGAACATCTATGGGTGGTATTTTAGGAATGATTGTAGGTGGAGTGACTTTTGGTTATTTTAAAATATTCCCAGTGCAGAGTTTTGAGTTAGAACCTCTTGTAGTAGCTATACCCTTTTCATTTATTGCATGGTTGATTGGCAATAAAATAGGTGAAAATTTAAATACACAAAATAATCTATAAAAGGAGAAACTATTATGTCTAAATTAGTGTCTAAGGTGAAAAAAGATTTAGAAATAAAATGGCTTGGAATAGACGGTTTTCTAGTATTATTGTACTTTTTAATAACAGGATTTATATTTTATGGTATATTGACTAGAAATGATATTATAGTTGGAAAAATAATTCCATATGGAGTTATGATAGTTGTAGTTATAATATTTTTTGATTATATATATAGAGTTTTAAAAATGACAAGAAAAAAATAAGAAAGAGAAGGATTTTATGGATATAAGAGCGTTACCTATAAAAATTACAAAAGATGAAGCTATAGATATAGCTAAAAGTGGAAAAAATTCTTTACTTAGTAAGCTGATATTAAAGAACAGATATGCTCATGAAGTTAGACTTCATTATATAGAGTTTAAAATTGTCACACTTAAAATTCACAAAAATAAATCCATTTTCATAAGAAAAAGACATTCTAATGATATAAATGAATTAAAAATTTTAGTAAATGGTTCTACAGGTGCTGGTAGTATAGTGCAAAGTTTACCAATATCTGAAATTGTAAGAAACGTGAATTGTGATATTGTACAACATAGTGATAAGGATGAAAGAAGAGTAAAGGCAAAGGCAAATAAAATGGCTACAAGGTTAACTCATAGATTTATGGGAGGAATCCCAGAGATTGAAATAGTTAAAATTGAAAGCATTTTTAGACCATATTGGGTAGTATTTTTTGGAAAAGTGGAGTTGAATACAAGAGTTAGTTATCTTCCAATTGAAGCGGATGGCTTTGTTATAGGAATGTAGTATATTTTGTATAAATATATTTTGCACTTATTGTATAATACATATTGAGAGAAGCTATTATATTTAGTTATATAAGAGGTATTCTATAGTAGATAATATGATTTGCAATAAGTGTATTTTAATTTAAAAAACTTATAACTTATGGATTATAAAATGGAGGAAATTAAATCTTATGGAAAATTATGAATATAGAGGCTTTTATATAGAAAAGCCAGTGGGAAATAATATATTTTCGTATGATAAAAGAGAAAATAAGAGTATATATGTACCAAAACTCATATGTGGGACATTGAACGATGTAAGGTTAGGTAATGAGGTAGTCTTTAATGAAGTAGATGAAAATAAGGAAATAAAAGCAAAAGGATTGAAGAATATGGTCGAATATGTCCTGGGAAATAAAAAAATATATGTATTTGACAATCATAATCATGCATTTTATTTTTGGGTAAAATCTATGTTGAAGGATGAGTTTACAAGGGGATGTAAGTTAGTACATGTGGACCAACATAAAGATACTAGAGAACCTGAAAACTATAATGTAGATATAAATAATATAAAAGATGTATTTAGGTATACAAATGAGGTTCTAAATGTAGGGAGCTTTATAAAGCCAGCATTAAAATATAACATATTTTCAGAATTAATAATAATAGACAGTTCATATGGATTTGATTTAGATATAGAATCAGAGTTTGTCCTTGATATAGATTTAGATATATTTTCAAGTGATATGGACTATATACCATTTGATTTCAAATTAGAAAAGATAAAAAACTTAATTAAAAAAGCCAAAATAATAACAATTGCGACAAGCCCTTACTTTATAAATCAAGAGTATGCTATAAAAGTATTAAAAGAATTGTTTAATTATGATATAATGTAAGAGTTAACTTTAAATAAAATATGGTATAATCAAAAAGAAGAAACTTCTAATCTAACTAAAAGATTTTATACTATAAAAACTATAAAAATATAGGTATACTTAGGAGGAAAAAGTATGAGTTTATATACTGAATGGAGAAATTTAAGTGATAATCATGAAAGTCAAGAAGCAGAGGTAAAATTCTGGGAAGAATATTTAAAAATTGAAGCTGGAATATATAATGAAATATTAAATAATAAAATGGATGTTGTTGAAGGGAAAGTAAGTGAATTAGCTGAAAAATTTGGAACTACTAATGAATTTTTTATGGGATTCATAGATGGAATAAGTGAAAGTTTAAAAGAAGATATAGTTTTAGAAGATGTAGAAGCTGATAAAGAAGTTTCTATAAAAATAGATTGGGAAAAATTATATAACAATATGGTAACTGTTGAAGCTCATTGGCTATATAATTTACAAGGTTGGGAAGAAATACTACCAGCAGACCAAAGAAAAGAAATAATAAAGGCTTACAAGAAATCTAAAACAATAGTTAAAGAAGCAAAAATAGGAAGAAATGATTCATGCCCATGTGGAAGTGGGAAAAAATATAAGAAATGTTGTGGAAAGTAAGGTAGTCTCATGTTTATTTTAAGATTTGCGGATGATGATGACAATTTATCAGTTAAAGATTTTACATCTTTAACTGATTTAAAAAAATATATTAGTGAAAATGATATAGATAAAACATGGCATCAAATTGAAGAAGTTAAAAAAGTAATACCTAACTTAAAAGAAGACTAAGATTAAGTAACATCAAAAAGAATATTAAAAATAGTTGTCAATAGTTGTCTATAAGGACAACTATTTCTATTTTTAGATATAAATATAAAATATACAGGGGGTATAAATATGAAATTTATTGATTTACATTGTGATACTATAGCAAAATTAATGGAAAATGTAGAAACAAGTGAACTTAAGTCTAACAAATATTCTGTTGATATAGACAGATTAAAAAAAGGGGATTCGTTAGCTCAAACATTTGCTCTTTTTGTTGATACTGAAGAAGTAAAGCATCCTTTTGATTACTGTATGAGTATGGCAAATAAATTTCATGAGGAAATGAAAAAAAATAGTGATGTAATAGCTTTAGCCACTAATTATGAAGAAATTATGAAAAATCAATCAGAAGGTAAACTTACAGCACTTTTATCTATTGAGGAAGGTGCAGTACTTGAAGGTAAAATAGAGAATTTAAAGAAATTTTACGACTTAGGAGTTAGAATGATGACAATAAGTTGGAATCATGTGAATGAATTGAGTTTTCCTCATAATAAAGTAGAGTATAGAGAAAAAGGGCTTACTGATTTTGGAAGAGAAGTGGTGCATAAAATGAATGAATTGGGAATGATAGTTGATGTTTCTCATATTTCAGATGGTGGATTTTATGAAATTGCAAAGATTTCTTCTAAACCAATAGTTGCTACACATTCTAATTCAAGAAAAATGATGAACCATTCTAGAAATTTAACTGATGATATGATTAAAGTATTAGCAAATAAAGGTGGAGTTACAGGTATTAACTTCTTCCACTTATTTTTAAGTGATAAAAGTGAAAGTAAACTTGAAGATATGGTTAGACATATAAAACATATTGTAAATGTTGGAGGAATAGATGTTGTGGCTCTAGGTTCAGATTTTGACGGAATAGATTCAAAGGTTGAGATTGAAGATATATCACAAATGGGTAAATTGTATGAACCTTTAAAAAAAGAAGGATTTAGTGAAGATGAGATAGAAAAGATATACTATAAAAATGCTTTAAGAGTAATAAAAGAAGTATTATAAGAAATGTTTTTTTGACATTAGGAAACAAAGTTTTATATCGAACATAGTATAAACTAAGATAAAAATTTATTGGAGGTTTAACTATGAAGGTAGGAGACATTGTAGCTAGAAAGTCACATAACAAAGATATAGTATTTAAAATAGTCTCTTTTGGTGTAGATGAAAATAATGAGAAAATAGCTATACTAAAGGGAATTGCATTTAGAGTAATAGCAGATGCTTATATTGATGACTTAGAATTAGTAAAAGCACCTGATATAAAAGGTATATTAATAGATAAAAATGTAGAAAATTTATTATATAAGTCAGTAAGAAAAGCTAAAGAAAGACAAAAAAGAATGACAAGAGCAGTTCCAAAACTTCAATTAAATCCTAACACATATGGAATGCCTGGAAAGGTATTACAGATAGATGGAGATAAAGAATATTTAAAGATTTGCTTGGATGTATATGCTCAACTTGGAATACCTGCAGTAGGTGTAGCTGTTTCAGAACAAAATCAATATAAAGAAGTAAGAGCATTACTAGAAAAATATAATCCAGATATACTAGTAATAACAGGTCATGATGCAATGACAATAAAAAGAGGGGATATAGAAGATATGAGTAACTATAGAAACTCTTTAAACTTTATTAAAACAGTAAAAGAAGCACGTAAATGGCAACCAAATTTGGATAATCTTGTTATATTTGCAGGAGCATGCCAATCAAATTATGAAAAAATAATAAGTGCTGGAGCAAATTATGCAAGTTCACCTGGAAGAATAATGATACATGCTTTAGACCCTGTTTTTGTAGTGGAGAAAATTGCTTGTTCAAGAATTGATGTAGTAGTACCTATTGATGAGGTTATAGAGCAGACTATTACAGGTGTTAAGGGTATTGGTGGTTCTGAAACAAGAGGAAAATTTAGATGGGCAATGCCAAAAACAATATTGCATTAACAAAAATTAACATAATTATACTGTATATCTTCAAAAATAGTATTGACATTTTTGCAAAAAATATATAAAATAATTAGTTTAAACATTTGACAAAAATGTTTATATGTGATATTATGTAAACATATAAACGTTAAAGAAGGTGATATTGTGGCTACTGTTCAAACTCTAGACAAGATAAGAGTAAGCTTAGAGAGACATATAGGAAAGAAAATATTGTTGAAAGCTAATAAAGGAAGAAAGCAGATTATTACAAAAGAGGGTATACTAGAAAAAGTTTATCCAAGCGTGTTTGTTATAAAATTAGATGATGAAAGTAATGGATATCCTAGAGTATCTTATAGTTACTCAGATTTATTAACATCTAATGTAAAGTTGCAAGTTTTTAGAGATCAAGATAAATTACAAATCAGTTAAAATTATACCTATTAAAAATAGGTGTAATTTTTTTTTGGCTCCTTAAATATAAATATAGTGTGATATTTTTATAATACTTAAGGAGGTAGGCTATGGAATTAATTAAAGATGTAATTAAGGTTGACAATAGAATAGACTTTGGAAAATTTCAAACATTCATTGAGGCGGAGGCAGTTGTGCCAGACAAAAAATTAGATGTATATGAAATTGTAAAAACAGAAGGGTACATATCAATTAAAAAAATTGAAATGGCAGATGGGAAGATACTTTGTAGAGGAAGTTTTAATTATAATGTAATCTATATTGCAGATGATAAAAATACTATTTCTAATGTAGATGGGAAAGTAGATATAAACGAAGTAATAGAAAAAGATAATGTTGTTCAAGATATGGAATACATGTTGTTTTCAGAAGTAGAGCATATGGATTGTACTATAATGAATGAGAGAAAAATTAAAGTAGGAGCTCTTATGAATATAAGGGGAAGTTTGTTTGAGAAGCAAAGATTAGACATTGTAAAAGATGTGGCACAAGTAGAAGGAATACAAAAGTACAGAAAGGAAATATGTTTTCAAGATATAGTTGGAATAGAAAAAGCAGAAAGTTCTATAAGAGATACTATAACTATAAACACAGAAGAAATTCAGTCTATAATAAGTTTGAATCCATGTGTTAAAGTAAAAGAAAGTAGAGTGACTGATAATAAAGTTATTATTGGTGGAGTATTAGAAATAAATCCATTAGCTTGTACATATGAGGGTGAACTTGTGGAGTTGGATAGAGTAGGTATTGAGTTTACTCAATTTGTAGAAGTGCCTGGAGTTAGTGATGGTATGACTGAGGAAGTCCTGTTATCTATGTCAGACTTTAATCATATTTTCAAACAAAATAGTGAAAGTAATACAGGTCTTTTAGAAATAGATTGTATGGCTTGTTGTAAAGTAAAAGTTACAGATGAAGTGACAAGAGAAGTATTACAAGATGCATATTCTCCTCAAAAAATAATAAAATTTGACCATAAACCTATTCAGTTGAATAAGACTTTAAGAAATAGTGAAGAAACATTTATGGTTAGAGAAGGCATAAGAAATGATAATGATGATATACAAATAAAAGATATTGTAAGCGTTTGTCCAACTATGTCTATAGAAAATAGCTATATTGAAGGAAATAAAAGTATTATACAAGGAATCATAAAAGTTGAAATTTTATTTGTTCCAGTTGAAGGTTTAAAATTGGTTTATAAAATTAGTGAAGAAATTCCATTTGAACACGATATAGAGATGGATAATTTAACTGATACAGCATCTGTGTTTAATACAGCATGTATTGACAAAGTTGAAGTTGATTTGAATAGGGACCAGATAGACTTGATTATAAAAATCAAGCGATTTACTGAAGCATTAGATAAGAAAGCAGAAAACTTTATTATCAAGGGTGAAGACCAAGGTGTATATGATTTATCTAAAGCTCCTAGCATAATTGTATATATATGTAAAGAAGGAGATACTTTCTGGAACATTGCAAAAAAATACAATACAACAGAAAATGAAATTGCAGAACTTAATGATATAAAACTTGATGAACCAATTAAGCCTGGTAAGTGTCTTATTTTAGAAAAAAAAGTCGTATTAGTAGATTAATGTTAAAAAATTTAAAGTAATTAAGTATAATAGGGTATTATAATACCCTATTATTTTATTTTTTGTAGTATAATATTATTGTTAGTGATGCATTATTCTTTAAACAAGGAGGATAGAATGGATTTTATAAGACTAAAGAGTAGAGCAAAAATAAATTTATCCATTGATGTCTTAGGAAAAAGGCAAGACGGTTATCATTTTGTTGAAATGATAATGCAAACGATAGATTTATACGATATAGTAGAGATAAAAAATTTAGATGAAGATGAAATAAAGGTAAAAAGCACTAGTTTAGATATTCCTTTAGATGAAGATAATATTGTTTATAAAGCTGCCAAAATACTTAAGAATAAATTTGATATAAAAAAAGGTGTAGAGATATTCATAGAAAAAAATATTCCTGTAGCAGCAGGAATGGCTGGAGGAAGTTCTAATGCAGCCGCAGTATTAGTAGGTCTAAATCAATTATGGAAACTTGGATTATCTGAAGATGAATTAAAAGAAATAGGATTTAATTTAGGAGCAGATGTTCCATTTTGTATATCAGGAAGACCTGCTTTAGCTCAAGGTGTTGGAGAAAAGCTAACAGACATCAAAGGTTTACCATGTGATATGAATATATTGATATGTAAACCAGACTTATTCGTTTCTACTAAAGAAGTTTATCAAGGATTAGATTTGAATAATATTAAAAAAAGACCAAATAATAAATATTTGATGGAGTGTTTAAAGTCTGAAGATATAAAAGCTGTATCAGAAAGCATGGTAAATATTCTTGAAAATGTTACTATAAGTAAACATAGAGAAATAAATGATATAAAGCAAGTAATGATGAAAAATAATGCTTTAGGTTCTATGATGAGTGGAAGTGGTCCTACAGTTTTTGGACTATTTGAAAGTAAAGAAGATGCTCTAATTGGAAAAAAAGAATTATTAAAAAAATATAAACAGGTGTATGTTGTTAATAGCAGTCAAAAAGGGGTTGAAATTTGTGGAGAATTTAACTAAACTGAACTTGGATAATTACAAGCCATTAAGAGATGTAGTCTTTGAAAATTTAAGAGAGGCAATCTTAGAAGGAAAATTAAAGCCTGGTCAAAGGCTAATGGAAGTACAACTAGCAGAACAATTAGGAGTAAGCAGAACTCCAGTGAGAGAGGCAATAAGAAAGCTTGAATTAGAAGGTTTAGTTGTTATGTTGCCTAGGAAAGGTGCGTATGTTGCAAATATGTCGTTAAAGGATATTATGGATGTATTAGAAGTAAGAGCAAGCTTAGAAGGCTTAGCAGCATATCTTGCCGCCGAAAGAATTAGTGATGAAGATATTAAAAAGCTTAAAGATATATCAGAAGAATTCAAAAAGAGTACTTTAGAATCCGATGTAGATGCACTGTTAAAACTTGATGTAGAATTTCATGAATGTATATTTAAAGCAACTAATAATAAAAAATTAATCCAATTAATAAACTCATTATGGGAACAAGTATATAGGTTTAGAGTTACTTACATGTCTGCTTATGATACATCACATAATATTGTTGAAGAACATAAATATTTACTTGATGCCATAATTAAAGGTGATAGTGAGTTATCTAAGAAGTATGCTACAGAGCATATAGAAAAAGCAGAGCAGTTTATGATAGATAAGGCTATGATTAGTAAAGACTTATAAAATATAAAGTTTAAAAGCTACTTTAAAATGATTGTAATCATTTTAAAGTAGCTTTTTTTATTAATATTGAAAAATATTATGAATAAATTAAATTTAATTGGACATAATTGATGATATAAATTTATCTTGAGGGGGAATTTTCAATGAGAAAAATTAAGATTAGATTAGGTATATTAATATTGAGTCTTATATCAGTCATATCAATAATGACAATAGTAATAAATGGTGAAGTAAAAAAAGTCGACAATATATCAAAAGATTATAAAGATAAATTAATAAGATTTCATGTTATAGCAAATAGTAATACAGATGAGGACCAAGAACTTAAACTAAAAGTTAGAGATGAAGTAATAAAATATTTACAGCCAAAGCTTCAAAACTCAAAAAGTATAAAAGAAAGTGAAGCTATTATAAAAAGAGAATATAGTAGTTTGGAAAAAATAAGCAAAAATATTATTCTTGAAAATGGATATAATTACAGTGTAAAGGTAGGTATACAATATAGCAATTTTCCTACTAAACAATATTCTAATATAGTTCTTCCTGCTGGTGAATATAAGGCATTAAAGATTATTATTGGAAAAGGTGAAGGAAAAAATTGGTGGTGTGTTATGTTCCCTCCACTATGCTTTGTTGATGAGTCTAATGGAGTAATAGATAAATCTACAGACGATAAGTTGAAAGAAGTTTTAACTGATAAAGAATATAAGTTAATAAAGCAAGATACACCAAAGAAAACAAGTAGAGTAAAAATTAAATTTAAAGTACTTGAAGTGGTAAAAGATTTAGAGAAAAAATTTTAAAAATAAGATTGTAAGGAGTGGTTTTAATCATGGACAGGTGGAGTAAACTGATGGCTATACTATTAGCTTTGACTTTTATATTTATACCTATTAAAGAGGTATTTGCATATGAACCAACAGAGAAGATTAAGAAAATAAATAAACAAGAAAAAAATATAGCAAAGAAAGAAGTCATAAATTTATCTGATAATGACTTAATGCTATTATCTAAGTTGGTTGCAGGAGAAGCTAGAGGAGAAAGCTATGAGGGACAGGTTGCTGTAGCAGCTGTAGTAATAAATAGAGTATTGGACCCTAGATTTCCAGACACAATAGAAGAAGTTATATACCAAAAAAATGCTTTCTCAGTTGTGCTTGATGGTTCAATAAAGATGACACCAACAGACTCAGCATGTAAAGCAGCTCAAGAAGCTCTTTATGGAACTGACCCGACTAATAAAGCAGTATATTTCTGGAATCCAGAAATAGCCACTTGCAAATGGATAAATAGACTAAATCCATATATGAGAATAGGAAATCATGTGTTTGCAAAATAAATTTAAATTTTTAAGTAGTGAAAGGAGTTGTCTTTTTATAGAAATTATTTTCTAATTTTAGATAGCTCCTTTATTTTTTGTGTAAAATAAACTATAATAATCATTTAGGTAATAATATATTAATTATGAATATAAATAAAAATTTTAGCGATAAATAAGTTGTTGTTAAACACAAAAATGTAAAGTAGGTGTTGTATAAATATGAGCAATAAGCCAATAGGAGTTTTTGATTCAGGATTGGGTGGATTAACAGTTTTAAAAGAGATAATGAAGATATTACCAAATGAGGATATAATATATTTTGGAGATACTGCTAGAATACCATATGGTTCAAGGTCTAAAGAAACTATAATTAAATATACTTTTCAAGCCATAAACTTTTTAAAAACAAAAGATGTAAAAGCTATAGTTATAGCATGTAACACTGCTACTGCAAGAAGTTTAAAAGAAGCTCAAGAAAAATATGATATACCAATAATTGGTGTTATAGAAGCAGGAGCTAGAACAGCTGTAAGTTCTACAAAAAACAAAATTGTAGGAATAATAGGAACTGAAGGAACTATAAGTTCAAAAGCATACAATTTGGAAATATCTAAAATAGATGAGAGTATAGAAATTGTCAATAAAGCATGTCCTCTATTTGTACCTATTGTTGAAGAAGGATGGGCAAATACAGAAGTAGCTAAATTGACAGCAAAGATATATTTACAAGAATTGAAAGAAAAAAACATAGATTCTCTAGTATTAGGATGTACTCATTATCCTATTTTGAAGAGAACAATAGGTGAAGAAGTTGGAGAACATATAAAACTAGTTAATCCAGCTAAAGAGACTGCTAAAGATTTAAAAACGATTTTAGAGGGACAAAATATTATAAACAATACAGAAGTTCACGGAACTTATCAATATTATGTATCAGATATACATGAAAAATTTTCAGATATAGCAAGAGAATTTTTAAAGAAAAAAATTGATAAGATTCAAAAAGTAGAAATACAAAAATATTAGCTTATATGAAGAATCTATGGAGGAAAAATCGTTGAGTGTAAAAATAAGTATAAATACTAGACAATATGATGAAAAAGGAAATATGGACACCATAGAGATGACTGCCTTTGGTAAAATTTTTTACAAAAATGATGGAATATATGTTATTTACAAGGAAAAAGAAGAAAATATAGAAATAACTAATACTATAAAGATACTTAAAAATGAAGTTAGTATCAAAAAGTTTGGCGCTATTAACTCAACAATGCTGTTTAAATGTGGAGAAAGTAGCACTACAAAATATGTGACCCCACAAGGTACTTTATTAATTGATATTGATACAAGAGAATTAGATATAAATATACAAGAAGGGGAATACATAAAATTGAAAATAGACTATAATATAAAGATACAAGATTTATTTTTAGGTAGGAATAAAATAGATATATACATAGGTATTAAATAATAACTATAGCTATTTTCCAGAAATTTTATAAAGGTAGTGAAAAAACTACCTTTTATTTAATTTATTTGGTATTATTATATTTATATTAAACTTTAATTTCTTAAAATTGATACAAGGGTTTAGCGTTTTTTTATAGAAAGTATACTTAAAAGTGAATAAAACTAAGTGTAAGAGGGATAAATATGATATTTGATAAGGTACTAGGTACTATAAATAAACATAATTTAATACAAAAAGGCGATAAAATAGTTTTAGGTCTTTCTGGAGGACCTGATTCAGTTTGTTTATTGCATGTACTAAATAGATTGAAAAAAGATTTTAATATAGAAATATATGCAGCACATTTAAATCATCAAATAAGAGGGATAGAAGCTCAAAAAGATGCATTATATGTATCTAAGCTTTGTGAGGATATGGGAATTGTATTCTTTGTAAAGTCTATTAATGTACCAAAATATTGTGAAAATGAGGGATTATCATTAGAAGAAGGAGCAAGGAAGCTAAGATATGAAATGTTTTATGAAATTAAGGATAAGATTAAAGCCAATAAAATAGCAATAGGTCATAATCTCAATGACCAAGCTGAAACTGTTATGATGCGTATTATGAGAGGAACAGGTTTAACAGGTCTAAAGGGAATTGATTATATTAGAGATAATTGCATAATTAGACCCATATTAGATGTGGAAAGAAGTGAGATAGAGGAGTATTGTGAAGCTTATAATTTAAACCCGAGAATAGATAAAACAAATTTAGAAAATATATACACTAGAAATAAAATAAGGTTAGACCTTTTACCATATATGAAGGATAATTTTAATTCAAATGTAATAGAATCTATAGTGAGGATGAGCAATAGTTTAAAAAGTGATAACGATTATATTGAGAAAGAGGCGGAGGCTAAATTTAGAGAAGTTTCAAATGTAAAAGAAAAAGGCTTTGTAGAGATAAATTTAGATAATTTTATTTGCTTGCATGATGCAATCAAAGTTAGGGTTCTTAGAAATTCTATAAAACATATACTAGGAGATACTAATTTTGTTGACCAAAGACATATAGAGGATATAATGTCTTTAGAAAGTGATTCAAAAGTAAATAAAATGTTAACTCTTCCAAGAAATATATTTGTTTATAGAAAAAAAGACAGTATAATATTAACCAATGAGGAAATTGTTAATGAGGAAATTGAATTTTATTACAATGTACCTAGTAATGGGTTTATAAAAATAAAAGAATTAAAACAAATTATTGAGACCCAAGTAATAAGTATAGATAGGTATAAGAGTATGAAATTAGACAATTCATCTAAAGGGTTTGATTTTAATAAGGTAAAAGGGGGTATAGTAATAAGAAGTAGAAGGCAAGGTGATAAGATAAAGCTTGCTATGGGAAGTAAAAAAGTGAAGGATTTATTCATAGATTTAAAAATCCCAAGAGAAGAAAGATGTAAAATTCCTATAATCACAGATAGTGAAGGAATAATATGTGTTGGAGATTATAAAATCAGTGAGAATTATAAAATTGATGAAAGCACAAAAGAAGTATTAAAAATTAATTTCAACAAATTATAGGGCAAAGCAATGTATGAAAGGAGGGCTTCTATATTGAATAAGTTGCTAAAAGGGGCAGGTTTTTATCTACTTGTTTTTATAATTATAGTAGGTATAGTTCAATTCTCAGGTAAGCCTACAGAAAAAATAAAAGATTTAAAATTCTCTGAAGTATATAGAGAATTAACAGATGAGAATATATCAAGATTATACTTTGTAAATCAAACTTCTGTAGAAGGTACTATAAAAGATACAAATACAAAGTTTAAATCATATGTTCCAACAGAAGTAATGGGAAATAAACTTGCAGATGAGGTGTTAGACCAAGCTAAAGCAGGGAAACTAACTTTTGGTGGTGAAGCTAAGCCATCTACACCTTGGTTTGTCGAAATGTTGCCTACATTACTGTTAATATTCTTTATGGTGATTCTTTGGTTCGTATTTATGAATCAGTCTCAAGGTGGAGGCGGAAAGGTTATGAGCTTTGGTAAATCAAAAGCTAAGGTTCATAAAGATGATGAAAAAACTAGAGTTACATTTAAAGATGTAGCTGGTTTAGATGAAGAAAAAGAAGACTTACAAGAGGTAGTAGACTTCTTAAAGAATCCTAAGAAATATATTGAATTAGGTGCAAGAATACCAAAAGGTATGCTTATGGTAGGCCCACCTGGAACTGGTAAAACATATCTATCAAGAGCAGTTGCAGGAGAGGCAGGCGTTCCATTTTTCAGTATAAGTGGTTCTGATTTCGTTGAGATGTTTGTTGGGGTTGGTGCATCAAGAGTAAGAGATTTATTTGAACAGGCTAAGAAAAGTGCTCCAGCCATAATATTCATAGATGAAATTGATGCAGTTGGTAGAAAAAGAGGAGCAGGTCTTGGTGGAGGTCATGATGAAAGAGAGCAAACTCTTAATCAACTTCTAGTTGAAATGGATGGATTTGGAGTAAACCAAGGTATAATAATCATGGCAGCAACAAATAGACCAGATATACTTGATCCAGCTTTACTTAGACCAGGAAGATTTGACAGACAAGTTGTTGTTGGTACACCAGATGTAAAAGGTAGAGAGGCTATATTTAAAGTTCACTCAAGAAATAAGCCATTAAGTGATGATGTAAAAATGGATGTCTTAGCTAGGAGAACACCAGGATTTACTCCTGCTGATATAGAGAACTTAATGAATGAAGCTGCAATATTAACAGCTAGAAAAAGAGAAAAGAAAATTAAGATGGAAACTATAGAAGAAGCTATAACAAAGGTTATAGCAGGTGTAGCTAAAAAATCAAAAGTAATAAGTGAGAAAGAAAGAAGACTTACAGCATATCATGAAGGAGGGCATGCAGTTTGTGCTCATGTACTTGAGGAAGTAAGTCCTGTTCATCAAGTTACAATAGTTCCAAGAGGAAGAGCTGGAGGGTTTACAATGCAACTTCCTGTTGAAGATAAGTTTTATGCTACAAAAAATGAAATGAAAGAAAATATTGTAGTCTTACTTGGAGGTAGAGTAGCAGAAGAGTTAGTACTTAAAGATGTATCTACAGGTGCTTCAAATGACTTAGAAAGAGTTACAGCTACTGCAAGAAGTATGGTAACCAAATATGGAATGAGTTCTAAGCTTGGGCCAATGTCATTTGATAGTGATGACGAAGTATTTCTAGGTAATAGTTTTTCAAGCAAAAGAAACTATTCTGAAGAAGTTGCTTTTGAAATAGACCAAGAAACAAAGCGTATAGTTGATGATGCATACGATAAGACAAGAAGTATATTACAAGAAAATATGGATAGATTAGAGTATGTAGCACAAGCTTTACTTATATACGAAACTTTAGATGCAAAGCAATTTGTAAAAGCATTCAATAAAGAATTACCATTAAATGATATTGAAAATGCAATTACAGAGGAAAATTCTCCTAAAGAAATTGAAGAACAACTTACTATAAAATTAGAAAAAAATGAAGAAGAAAGAAATAATGTTATTGATATAAACAAAAATTTAGAAAATAAATCTGATGAAGATAAATAGTTTTAAAATATTAGTAATTTAAGATTATTATCTATTATGGGTTAAATAATACTAAAACTGAAAGTATAATATTAAATTGATAAGCAAAGTATATTTGCATATGTTAATTTGATTGATACTTTCAGTTTTTTTATTATTTTAAAAATATTTAAGTAAAATATAAAACATATAAATTATCAACATAAAATATAAATCTAACTATGGGAATAATTAAAAAGGAAATTTAAAATTAATAGTATTAAAGTTGTATTAATAATGTATAATTATTTATTAGAAGAAAATAAGTCATGAAATCATGTCATATTAGAGGTGAAATATGCGAGATAAGATAATAGAGATTATATTAAATAATAAATCTGAATTTATTTCAGGAGAGGAATTATCAAAACAACTAGGGGTGTCACGTGCAGCTATATGGAAACATATGAAAGCCTTAAAAGAAGAGGGATATAATATAGAATCTGTAAATAAAAAAGGATATAGATTAGCAGAAAATCCAACTGATTTGTTGAGTCCGCAGAATATTTACTATAAATTAAATACAAAGTTTATTGGAAAGAATATTGAACATCTTGAAACTGTAGATTCAACGAATGAACATGCTAAAAGAATAGCTACAAATAGTGTAGATGGAACTGTAATTTTAAGTGAACATCAAGATATGGGAAAAGGACGATTGGGAAGACGATGGGATTCAAAACCTCATGAAGGAATATGGATGAGTATTATATTAAAACCGGATATGGAACCATTTAAAGCTCCATTTATAACTTTAATAGCAGGAGCAAGTGTAACAAAAGCCTTAAATAATCTAGGAACAAATACATTAATAAAGTGGCCAAATGATGTTATTTTAAATGGGAAAAAAATATGTGGCATATTGACAGAGTTATCTGCTGAAATTGAAAGAACAAATTATGTTGTTCTTGGAATTGGAATAAATGTTAAGATAATGGATTTTGAACCAGAAATAGTTGATAAAGCTACATCATTGTATAAAGAAGGATACAAGTTATCCAGAGTAGATATTGTTAGAAATGTATTGACTGAATTTGAAAAATTATATTTAGATTATATTGCAAATAATTCCAAAGAGGAAACCTTAAAAATATGTAGAGATTATTCTGCAATTATAGATAAAAATATATATGTATTAAAAGGCAATGATAAGGAACTAGTGAAATGCTTAGACATAAATGAAGAAGGGAATCTGTTAGTTCAAAGCAGTGATGGGAGTGTAAAAGAAATTATTTCAGGTGAAGTTTCTATAAGAGGAGAAAATGGATATGTATAATAATATTTTGGATATAGAAGGTCTAAAGGTTGGACAGGTTGAGGATAGAGATGGTCTTACTGGATGCACAGTAGTAATATGTGAAGAAGGAGCTACTTGTGGTGTTGATGTAAGAGGTTCTGCTCCAGGGACTAGAGAAACCGATTTATTAGACCCTGTAAATATGGTTCAAAAAGTCCATGCAGTGGTTTTAGCTGGAGGTTCTGCATATGGTCTTGAATCTACTTGTGGTGTAAGTAAATACTTAGAGGAAAAAGGAATTGGCTTTGATGTGGGTGTTGGAAAAGTACCTATAGTTGTGGGGGCGGTTCTATTTGATTTAGGAGTAGGAAATTTTAAATGTAGACCAGATATGCAGATGGGTTATAGAGCTTGTGAAGTTGCAAATGCTGATGTTTTAAATCAAGGAAATTATGGAGCAGGATGTGGAGCCACTGTTGGAAAGATAAGAGGGCAGGAGTATGCTATGAAAGGTGGAATAGGTAGCTATTCTATAAAATTAGATAATGGATTAATTGTATCTGCATTGGTTGCTGTAAATGCTCTTGGAGATGTTTATGAAAGTGGTAAGGTTATAGCTGGTGCTTTAAATGATAAAAAGACAGAAACTATTGATACATATAAATTAATGAAACAAGGCGAAAGTAAGGGTGGGTTTAGTATAGATAATACTACAATTGGGATAATTGCAACAAATGCTAAGTTAACCAAAGCTGGATGTAAAAAGATATCTCAAATGGGACATGATGGATATGCTAAAGCTATCTTTCCTATCCATACACCTCATGATGGAGATACAATATTCACAATATCGACAGGAGAAATAGAAACAGATATAACATTAGTAGGTTCATTGGCTGTAGAGGTTGTGGAAAAAAGTATAATAAATGCAGTAAAAAAAGCGGATAGTGTAGAAAATATAATAGCATATAAAGATATAGTAAAAAAACGAGAAATATGATGAAATTAGCATATTTTTCTTGTCAAATTGTTGACAATGGCAACTCATCTTGATAAAATTATTCTTGTTAGAGCGGGCATCCTACAATGGTAGCTTGACTCATAATTATAAGAAAAAAAGACGAAAAAACTAAAAAATTAAGTAGTCCGGCATCGTAATGAGCTGGAACGGAGGTGTATTTTTTATGATGAACACAAGTGCATCAGTAAGAAAAGTAAATGTAAGAAAGATGACTATAATAGGAGTACTATCAGCTATTTCTATTATGCTATCTATGACTCCATTGGGATTTATTCCAGTTGGACCTACAAAAGCAACTATAATGCATATACCAGTTATTATTGGAGCTATTATGGAGGGACCAATAGTTGGGGGAGTAATAGGATTTATATTTGGGGTATCAAGTCTCTTAAATGCTATAATAAACCCAACAGTAACATCTTTTGTTTTTATAAATCCATTAGTTTCAATATTACCAAGAGTTATGATAGGTATATTGGCTTACTATGTATATCAGCTAATAATTAAAGCTACAAATAAGGTATACATATCAGGCTTAATTACAGGAGCAATAGGTTCCATGTTAAATACAGCTGGAGTTTTAGGAATGATATATGTCCTATATGCTGACAAGTATCTTCAGGCAATGGGTAAAAGTGGTTCAGCAGGAAAAGTAATAATGGCTCTTGCTGCAGCAAATGGAGTACCAGAAGCAATAGTAGGGGCTTTAGTAGTAGCTGCCGTTGCCACTGTACTTAAGAAAAGCAAAAAATAGAAAGAAGGTTAATGACATATGCTTCTAGTATTTGATGTTGGAAATACTAATATGGTTTTAGGTATATATAAAGGTGACAAATTAGTTAATTATTGGAGAATTAAAACAGATAGAGAAAAAACATCTGATGAATATGGAATTCTAATAAGTAACCTATTTGATTATGATAATGTGAATATAAATGATATTGATGATGTGATAATATCATCTGTAGTTCCAAATGTTATGCATTCTCTTGAAAACTTTTGTATAAAGTACTGTAAAAAACAACCATTAATAGTAGGTCCAGGCATAAAAACAGGTCTAAATATAAAATATGATAATCCAAAACAAGTTGGAGCAGACAGGATAGTTAATGCTGTAGCAGGGATAGAAAAATATGGAGCACCAAGTATACTTGTTGATTTTGGAACAGCAACTACATTTTGTGCTATCTCTGAAAAAGGTGAATATTTAGGTGGAACAATAGCACCAGGAATAAAAATATCTAGTGAGGCTTTATTTCAGAGTGCGTCTAAATTACCTAGAGTAGAATTAGCTAAGCCAGGTATGACTATTTGTAAGAGCACTGTATCAGCCATGCAATCTGGAATAATTTATGGATATGTTGGTTTAGTTGATAAAATAATAAGTATGATGAAGAAAGAATTGAATTGTGATGATGTTAAGGTTATAGCTACAGGTGGATTAGCTAAACTGATTGCTTCAGAGACAAAAAGTATAGATTATGTAGATGGTTTTTTAACACTAGAAGGATTGAGAATAATATATGAAAAAAACCAAGAATAATTAATATACAGGGAATTGGGTTATATATCCAATTCCCTTTTTATGATAGATTTCTAGATTTGTGTGGTATATTATAATGAGGAAATATGAATTTAAATTTAAATCAGAAAATAAAGGAAAAATAGGAGAAAAACAATGAAAATAGGAAATTTAGAATTGAAAAATAAAGTTTTTCTATCGCCTATGGCAGGGGTAACAGACCTACCATTTAGATTGATTTGTAAAGAACAAGGCTGTGGACTTTTATATACAGAAATGATAAATGGTAAGGCACTTTGCTATGATGATGAAAATACTAAAAAAATGCTTAAGATAGAAGAGGAAGAACATCCTGTAGCAGTTCAGATATTTGGTTCAGAACCAGATTTTATGGGAAGAGCAGCAGAGATAATGAATGATTATTCAAATGAAATTCTAGATATAAATATGGGATGTCCAGCTCCAAAGGTAGTTAAAAATGGAGATGGTTCAGCACTTATGAAAAATCCTAAGCTTGCAGAGAAGGTATTGAATGCAGTAGTGAAGAATTCAAAAAAGCCAGTAACTTTAAAGATAAGAAAAGGATGGGACGACAATAGTGTAAATGCTGTTGAAATAGCAAAAATAGCAGAAGCTTGTGGAATAAGTGCTTTAGCAATACATGGAAGAACAAGAGAACAATTTTATACAGGTAAAGCAGATTGGGATATAATTGCAGAAATTAAGAAAAACTTAAACATACCAGTGATAGGAAATGGCGATGTATTTACAGTCGAAGATTCAATAAATATGTTAGACAAAACTGGTTGTGATGCTATAATGATAGGTAGGGGTGCTCAAGGTAACCCATGGATATTTAAAAGAATAAACCATTATATGAATACAGGCGAGATTTTGCCAGAGCCAACTCTTAACGAAAAAATAAGTACTGCCATTAAACATTTAAAGCTTGCAGTAGAAGAACATGGAGAGTATGTAGCTGTAAGGGAAATGAGAAAACACATCGCTTGGTATTTAAAAGGTCTTAGAAACTCTGCAAAATTAAGGGATGAAATTAACAAAATAGAAGACTATCAAGAAGTTGTGTCGAAATTGGAGTACTATATGGAAGACTCCTTGACATAAAAATAATAGTGACTTATAATATAGCGCATAAATTAAAAAAAGATTATAAAATTTTTAAAATATAATTAGGAAAATTCCTAAGAAATTTGTGAAGGAGTTGTATTTATAATGGAAGAAAATAAAGAGTTTTTATTGACACAAGAGGGATATGATAAATTAGAAGAAGAATTAGAAAACTTAAAGGTTGTAAAGAGAAAAGAAGTTGCAGAGAGAATAAAGGTTGCTATATCTTTTGGTGATTTATCTGAAAATGCTGAGTATGATGAAGCTAAAAAGGAACAAGCGCAAGTTGAAGAAAGAATTCTAAAATTAGAAAATATGGTTAGAAAAGCTGTTATCATAGATGAAAGCAAAATAGACCTTAATGTTGTTACAATAGGATCAATAGTTAAAGTTAAGGATTTAGAGTTTGATGAAGAGGTTGAATATACTATAGTTGGTTCGACAGAAGCAGACCCATATGATGGTAAAATATCAAACGAATCTCCTGTAGGAAAAGCACTTTTAGGTAGAGCTGCCAAAGAAGTTGTAGAAGTGCAAGTTCCTGATGGAGTTGCTAAGTTTGAAATATTAGAAATAAGAAGATAATCTGGAGGAAAAAAATGAAAAATAATCAACAAAGCAATGAAGAAGCGCAAATTCAGGAAGACCTTAGTGAAGTACTTCAAGTAAGAAGAGATAAACTAAAAAAATTACAAGAAACAGGTAGAGACCCTTTTAAAGAAAGTAGATATGATAGAACTCATTATTCTATGGAGATAAAAGACAACTTTGATTCTCTTGAAGGTAAAACTACAAAAATAGCAGGACGTATAATGAGCAAGAGAATACAAGGTAAAGCTGGCTTTATAGATATTCAAGACCAAGAGGGAAGAATTCAATCTTATGTAAGATTAGATGCTATAGGAGAGGAAGAATATAGTGTATTTTCGACGTATGATATTGGAGATATAGTTGGAATTGAAGGAGAAATATTTAAAACTAAAAAGGGAGAAATATCTGTAAAGGCTAAATCTGTAGTATTACTATGTAAATCTTTACAAGTTCTACCAGAAAAATATCATGGATTAAAAGACCAAGAATTAAGATATAGACAAAGATATGTTGACCTAATAGTAAATCCAGAAGTAAAAAATGCTTTTTTAATTAGAACAAAAGCATTAAAGGCATTAAGAGCATACTTAGATGATAGAGGATTTTTAGAAGTTGAAACTCCAATATTAAATACTATAGCAGGTGGAGCAAATGCTAGACCATTCATAACTAATCATAATACTTTACATATACCAATGTATTTAAGAATAGCAAATGAATTATATCTAAAGAGACTTATTGTTGGTGGATTTGATAAAGTTTATGAAATGGGAAGAATGTTTAGAAATGAAGGTATGGACTTAAAACATAATCCTGAATATACTGCAATAGAACTATATCAAGCATATGCAGATTATACTGATATGATGGAAATAACAGAAAATGTTATTGCACATATGGCGGAAGTTGCTACAGGAAGTATGATAATTAACTATCAAGGAACAGAAATAAACTTTACACCACCTTGGAAGAGAATGAGTATGGAAGATTGTGTTAAAGAGTATTCTGGCGTAGATTTTTCTACTATAAACACAGATGAAGAAGCATTAGAAGTTGCTAGAGAAAAAGGTATAGAGATAAAACCTGGAATGAGAAGAGGAGAAGTAATAAATGCTTTCTTTGAAGAATTTGGAGAAGATAAATTAATCCAACCAACATTTATAACTCATCATCCAGTTGAAGTATCTCCATTGTCTAAGAGAAATGTTGAAGACCCAAGAAGAACTGATAGATTTGAGGCATTTGCTAATAAGTGGGAGTTAGCTAATGCATTCTCTGAACTTAATGACCCGATTGACCAAAAAGGAAGATTCGTAGACCAATTAAGAAAAAGAGAATTAGGTGATGATGAAGCTTTTGAAATGGATGAAGATTTCTTAAAAGCATTAGAGGTAGGTCTACCTCCTACAGGAGGATTAGGAATAGGTATAGATAGAGTAATTATGTTATTAACTAATTCTCCATCGATAAGAGATGTATTATTATTCCCTACTATGAAACCTATTGATAACAATTCAAATAAAGAAGAAGAGAACTAAAAAATATTAGCATTCTACTAAGTTTTAAATAAAGTGTAACTATTAAATTAGCAATAAATAGCTTTATTTTATTTAAAATGTCAATGTAGAATGCTTTTTATATGTTTCAAAGAGACTATCATATATTTAATTTATAAATTACCAACAAACGTTAGAAATTGATATTAGTTTTTGTTGATTGAGACTTTATATTTAGAAAATATGATTGAAAGTAATTTATTATGAAAATATATAGAATAATTTTTGAGAAGGTAAAAGGAATAATTTCTGAGAATACTATATATAAAAAATTATTGGGGGAATGTCTGATGTTTCAAGTGATTAATTTTTTATGCTTATTTTGTGTTGGATTTTTGGTTCTTGATGTTATGATATATTTTTGTAAGGATGCAATGGATATTTTTGAAAGTACAACTAAAGTTAATAAAGTTAAGAGTATAAATGTTTGGGCAGATAGAGTAAGAGCCAATTCATATTCTTATGAAAATAAAATTGCAAAATAGGTAAAGTTATATATGCATGTATTGTTTGTAATATTAAGGGTTATATCTATTAGTTTTAGTTAAGTTTATTAAAAAAAACAAAGAGTTATAACCTTTTTTTAAATAAAAAACAAAAAAAGTATTGACGAATTATTTTTAAGATGATATAGTATTACTTGTCCTTAAGAAAAGGGCAAACATAAAAAATGAACTTTGAAAATTAAACAGTAGGTTAATTTATAAACAAGAAACAAACCATAAAGCCAGATATTTTGATAACAATAGTATCTGAGCCTGATA
>NZ_OEZH01000079.1 GCF_900243075.1 Clostridioides difficile | reverse complement strand
GCCTTAAAAGATTTAGAAAACGCATATGAAAAATTCTTTAAAGAAAAGGCAGGATTTCCTAAATTTAAATCAAAGAAAACTAATAGATTTTCATATAAGACTAATTTTACAAATGGAAACATTATGTATTGTGGTCAATATATAAAATTGCCTAAACTTGGTATGGTTAAAGTAAGGGATAAACAAGTCCCTAAAGGGAGAATACTTAATGCTACTATATCTAAAGAACCAAGTGGTAGATATTATGTATCATTATGTTGTACTGATGTAGATATTGAAGCATTTGAAAATACTAA
>NZ_OEZH01000038.1 GCF_900243075.1 Clostridioides difficile | reverse complement strand
CACACTTACATTATCTAAATCAGTTTGTAATGCTGGGCTTGCTGTTCCTGATACTGTTATTGTTATTGTATTTGCTGATGAATCTCCTTCTGCTGTATAATCCAATCCTGATGGTAATCCTGTTACTTCAACATTAGCTTTTACATCTCCATCTTTTACTGTTCCTTTTGTTAATGTTAGTGTATATGTGTTATCTGATAGGTCTACTGTTTCATCTCCTGATGCCATTTTTATTTGTTTATCTGTTGCATCAAAAGTTAATTGACCTACTGCTGGTGCCACATATTTTTTAA
>NZ_OEZH01000046.1 GCF_900243075.1 Clostridioides difficile | reverse complement strand
TTTTCTTACATTACATTTTTTAATCAAAAAAATCACCCCACTTAGTAGAATTTTACAGTATCTTGTTTACTGTGTCTACTAAATAGGGTGCTGTTCATTCTACCTTGAGGTACTTTTTTATCCCTTATCTTAACCATACCAAGTTTAGGTAGTTTTATATGTTGACCACAATACATAATGTTTCCATTTGTAAAGTTAGTTTTATATGAAAATCTATTAGTTTTCTTTGATTTAAATTTAGGAAATCCTGCCTTTTTTTAAAGAATTTTTCATATGCATTTTCTAAATCTTTTAAGGCATTTTGTAGTGAAAATTTGTCAGGTTCTTTAAGCCAATTTAATTCTTTTTTTAAATTGGTCAAATCAGAACTACACTGTTTATAAGTAAAAGTTTCTTTATCGTTTTTATAAACTTCTATTCTTTTAGCAAGATACTTATTATATACAAATCTACAACATCCAAAAGTTTTGTTAATTAATTCTTGCTGTTTTTTATTTGGATACATTCTAAACTTATAAGCTTTTTCCACTACTACCACCTCACTTTACTTGTTTTTTCTGATTATTAATATATTTTCTTATCTGTTCTTCTGTATTTTCTGATACAGTAGCAACGAAATAACTAGGATTCCAAAGATGTCCTCCCCATAA
>NZ_OEZH01000014.1 GCF_900243075.1 Clostridioides difficile | reverse complement strand
AGACATAGAAAAACCCCCTTAGAGTATACGCTTTTTAGACCTATTATAATGGCCTTTTATTTAAATGTCTACTATAAGGGGATTATACTAAAATAGAGGTAGGCCTCTTTTTCATTGTTGAAATAATTAAAATATGTGATAGGGAAATTTTTATTAGAACTAAATATAAAAGTAGCAAGTTGAACTATATGGTTGGTTAAATAAATTGGACTATGGAAGTATTATAATAGAAGTATTATATGTGATGATATAGACAATAATAAAAACAGTGTAGAATTATTCTTCTAAAATACATTTTAGAAGAGGTAATTATATTAAAGTAACTAACTCGACCGTTAACAAGAAAAGGAGAACATAGTAGTATGTCAATTAAGAAACAAGTTCCGTATGATGAAGGATTGGATAACACTCTAAATTTATTACATGAAGGGTATTTATTTATTAAAAACAGAGTTAGTCAGTATCAATCTGATATATTTGAGACTCACCTACTTGGACAAAAAGTAATTTGTATGACTGGAGAAGAGGCTGCAAAAATTTTTTATGATTCAGAACTTTTTTATAGAAATGGTGCAGCACCTAAAAGAGTACAAAAAACATTATTTGGAGTTGGAGCTATTCAATCTATGGATGGAGACGCTCACATTCATAGAAAAAGTTTATTCATGTCGTTGATGACTCCATCACATCAAAATCAACTTGCTAAACTTACAATGGAAAAGCTTGAAGATTCTATTAAAATTTGGGAAAATAAAGAGCAGATTATTCTTTTTGATGAACTAAATGAAATATTATGCAGAGCAGCTTGTCAATGGGCTGGAGTTCCACTAAAAGAATCTGAAGCAGAAAAATTAGCAAAAGAATTTAGTTTAATGATTGATGCATTTGGTGCTGTTGGTATTAGGCATTGGAAAGGAAGAAGATTTAGAGCTAAATCAGAAGAATGGATAAAAGGTATCATAGAAGAGGTCCGTTCAGGCAAGATTAAAGCAGAAGAAGAAACAGCACTTCATGCTATGGCTTTTTATAGAGATTTGAATGGTAATCAGTTGGATAGTCATATGGCTGGGGTAGAACTTATTAATGTATTACGTCCTATTGTTGCTATTTCCACCTTTATTACATTTTCAGCTTTAGCATTACATGAGTATCCAGAATGTAAAGAAAAACTCTTAACTAGAGATAGTAATGAACTTAAAATGTTTGTACAGGAAGTTCGACGCTACTATCCATTTACACCTCTTTTAGGTGCAAGAGTTAAGAAAGATTTTATCTGGAATAAGTGTGAATTTAAAGAAGGAATGCTTGTGCTACTTGATGTTTATGGTGCTAATCATGACTCTAGAATATGGAAGAATCCTGATAAATTTTGGCCAGAGCGTTTTAAAGAAAGAGAGGATAACTTATTTGATTTTATTCCTCAGGGCGGAGGTAATCCCGCTAAAGGACATCGTTGTCCAGGAGAAGGAATTACTATTGAAATCATGAAAGCTAGTTTGGATTTTCTCGTAAATAAGATTGAATATAATGTACCAAATCAGAAGTTAAGTTATAGTCTAAGTAGGATACCCACGCTTCCTGAAAGTAAATTTATAATAAATAATATTAGAAGAAAGATTTGAAATTTTAGCTAAATAATATTAATAAGTACAATTTATTCTAGTGTAGACATATATAGTTCATAAAATTAGGAATAGTTTTAAGATGTAATAGTATTTAGAGAATAAAAAATTATAGAAAATGAGTGTCTCCAAATCAAAATTGATTGTCTACGTTGGGTTAACTTACAATAAGGTTTGGAGACAAAGTATTCAAAAAATATATAATATAATTGCATAAATCTATCTCAGTGAACTTGTCCATTTTCATGCCAAGATGCAACTGCTATAACCATAATGTCATAAATTATTGTGTACTAGCATAATAGGATTTTATCTTCTGCGGGAAGAATGATATATTTTTAGTATTTATTTTGGATTGCAATTATAATAGTGAAAAATATAAATTTAAATATAATATTAATTAGCGTTAAATAAACTTTCAGAAATTTTGTCAGAAGCTTCTTTATCCATTTCCTTAAGTACATGAGAATAAACGCTTAAGGTAGTATTTATATTTGAGTGTCCAACTCTTTCAGATATAACCTTTATAGGTACTTTAGAATTTATAAGTAAAGTAACATGTGAATGTCTTAAATCATGGAATCTAATATGAGGTAAGTTATTCTTTTCTAAAAATCTTTTAAATCTTTTACTCATAACATCCTCAGCAATAGGTTCACATTTTTTATTAAAAAACAATAAATTACTATTATTTCTAATAGAAAATTTTAATAAATTTTTATTCTGTTTTACTTTATATTCCTTTAATAAAGACATTAACTCTTTTGGAGCAGATATTTTTCTGATAGAGCTTTCTGTCTTTGGTTCCTTAAGAATTACAGAACCATTAATTCTGGAGGTTATCTTATTTACTGTTATTGTATTTTCTTCAAAATCAATATTATCCCAAGTTAGACCTAAAACTTCTGAAATTCTAAGTCCTAATCCAATGGCCAAATTAATAGGTAACTCCATATTTGTATTTTTTACTAAATCTAATAATTTTATCATTTGCTCTCTATCATAAATTTCATTTTTAAATTTTTTATATCTTGGAGTTTCTATATCATCCATGACATTTTCTTTTATTAATTTGAGTCTATAAGCTCTTTTTACTGCAAGTTTCAATATATTTATATGAATCTTAATTGACTGAGGATTTAGTTTATAAGATAGTTCATCTATGTAATTTTGTATGTGAATAGGATGTAAGTCTTGTATTTTATATTTTCCAATAGATGGATTAATGTAATTCTTACAAATACTAACATAACTATTGTATGTAGCTAAAGATATATTTTCACTATATTTATTTAGAAAATCTAATAGAAATTCTGAAACTGTAATTTCATTTGGGACTAAGAAACCGTCCTTATATAAGCTTTCTTTTACCTCATTTAATCTTTTACTTGCTTCTCTTTTTTTGTCAAAAGTACCCATATTTTTTTGTTTTCTTTTGCCTGTATCTTCATCTGTAAATTCAAGGTAAACAACATAGTTTTTATTTCTTTTTCTAATAAATGCATTCATATATAACCCACCAATCAAAATTTTATACACTTATTATAACATATATACGAACTCAAAAATAGTTTTTGAAATAAAGTTGCATCTATTTTAATACATCATATATATTTATTATTTCAAATATTAGAATTTTGATTTAACAATCTGTTATACTTATAAATAAAAGATATTTACTTTTTATATTAATAGATTATATATTTCATTTATATTAAAAATTTAAGTTTTTTATATTAATAAAATTGGATTAGACATTTTAAATAAAACCTTTGACTCTAAAAGTCTATTAATATAGTATTTAATTATATAGAAGTTTGAGAGGAGTGTAAAATCATATGACTATTACTAAGATACCACCAGCAGAATTAAAAGTCATGAAATTTATTTGGGGTTCAGATTTTACAGTAACATCAAAAGATGTCATTGAAGCTATGGAAAAACTATATGATTGGAAGCAAACTACAACACTAACACTTTTATCAAGATTAGTAAATAAGCAATTCTTAAGTGCAAGAAAGATTGATAGGCATACACATTATACAGTTCTTATTGAAGAAGGGGAGTACTTACATTTTGAAACAAAAACTTTTTTAGATAATATGCATGGAAGTTCTATTGAGAGCTTTATGAAATCTTTGTTCAAAAAGGGGGTAAATGAGGAAGAATTGAACTCTGTTGAAAAATGGGTTAAAGACATTAAGAAAGATGAATAATTTAGTGTAGTTAATTATCATAAAATAAATAGTTTTTACAATAATTAGTCAAATGAATCCAATATAAAGTCTTATGTAAAATTTATAATTTTTTATAAGTATTTTTATCTTTTTATCATAATATTAATACAATAAATTTGATATAAAATCAAATCAATTAGAATTTAATTTATATTAGATTTGTGGTTAATATTAGTCTAACTTGATACTGAGTATTAATCTAAAAGTAAAAATTTTTGTCCATTAATCATGTAAATTAATTGTTTTAGATACATAAAAGGTATAATTTTATTTTTGTTTTGATTATTTCTAGAGCTTAAGGTCAGTATATAATAGGTTGTATTAAACATGTTTATATTTATAAACTTAAGATAAATGTTGAAATGTATATTAATAATTGTTAAAATAAAAAGGTTCCTAGTTTTTAGGAACTTTTTTATTTGCTTAATATAAAGTGTGAGTTTTTGCTTCAGCAATAGCTCTTGCTGCACTTTTAGGGCTTTCAGTATTTTCTTTTTTGTAAAATTTAATCACTTCTTCCAAGTCTTTATTTTCAATGTCATCTTTCTTATTTTCAAGAATATAATTTACAATTGATTCATTTATCAAATCTGTCAAAATTTTATCTTCATCATTAGTTATCTTAGATATTTCTTGCAATAAAATTTCATTAACTTCTACTGTAATTTGTTTTGTATTTTTTATCATATTAATCACCTCTTGAAAAAATTATATCATCTCAAAAAAATAAATTCAATATATTTTAAAATTATAGAATTTTAATTCTTAAATTCTAAAAAATAGAAAAATTAAATAAAAGTGTTTCTAGGTCTTAAAAGATTAACAAAATATATTTAATTATAAAAGCTTTATTCTATATGATTCTAAGATAGAGGATTTATAAGGGTTTAAGGTGAATTAAATATAAGACAACTTCTTAAAGCAAATGGGTATGGTATTTAAATCTAAATGTAGACATATAATATTAAATATGCTAATATATCAAAATAATAAGGGGGGAATTTATGAAGCTTAAAGAAGCATTGATTACATGTGTTGTATGTAGTGTATGTTTAACTCCATTATTGGTAAATGGAGAAACAAAAATAGATGCAGATCATTGTAAAGAATCTATAGTAAATATAGATACTATAGTACAGTCAGGTAAAAGCTTTAATTCCAAATATAATCAAGGTATGGAAGAATATAAAAATAGTGATGAGTATAAGTTAAAAGTACAAAAGGAAAAACTACAAAATCAGTTGGGGATTAAAATAAAGAAGTTAGTACCCATAACTTTTGAAGTGAGTTATTACACAAGTCTTAATCAAGAAAATGGATATGGAGCTATAACTGCTACAGGAGATGATTTAGAAGATGGTTTTGTAGCAAACAATCACTTGAGTTTTGGAACTAAGATTATTGTAGATGGAAAATTAAAAACTGTTATGGATAGGGGGTCTAGTAAGTATTTTAGCAATTCTAATGCAATAGATGTATTTGTGCCAAAATGGAATAATGAAAGTGAATCAGATTACTATGATAGAGTTAATAATATGGGAAGGCATTATAAAAAAGGCTACATTATTGTTGAAGAATAATGCTTCTTAAAGTAATATGTATTGATTGTTGTATTTAATATATATATAATGAATATAAAACTATTAATACAATTAGATATATTACTGGGAGGGCAATATGGAACAATCTTTTATAAATGGAAAAGTAAACTTATTAGTTGAAAATTATAAAGCGTTAAATGAAGTTAAAGGTTCTTGGCAAATGGGATTAATCCAACATAGTTGTGCACTTGCATTTACCCTTAAGAACAAGAGAATAAGCCCTAGAGTGGTAGAAGAGCGAATAGAGTTTATTAAAAAAAATACTGGAATATTCTCTAATTTTAGAGGATATAATCTATTTTATATGGCAACACTACTTTCATTTGAATCAAATCCAGAAGGTAGTTTTAAGGTGATTTTAGATATATATAAAGAGCTTAAAAATGAAAAGTTTTGGGGCGATACATATTTACCACTTACAGCATCAATAGTTTATGAAAATAGAGAGAAAATGGATTACCTTACATGCATATCAAAAATGAAAATAATATATGAATATATGAGGAAAAAACATCCATTTTTAACTTCTAGTGATGACTATTGTAATATAGCACTTATTGCAATTCATTCAAAAAATTTAGAAGAAGATTTAGAATACATAGAAAAATGCTATGAGTTTCTAAATAAAAATGGTTTTTATAAAGGAAATGATTTACAAGCATTATCTCAAATTCTTTTATTTAGTGATGATAGAACTATGACTAAATGTAAAAAGGCTATTGAACTTAAAAAAGTATTTAAAGAAAATGATTGTAAAATGAATTATTATGGATATCCAATAATAGGAGCAATTTCATTGTTAGATTATAGAGAAGATGAAATAATAGAAAAAATAAAAAATGTTTCAAATAAACTTAAAGAAGAAAAAGGCTTTGGAAATTGGTCTTTAGGAAAAAGTAATAGAGTAATGATTAGTTCTGCTATTGTGGCTTCAATTTATGCAGAGTCGATACAAAATGAGAATAATATAGGCTCTATAACTAATAATATATTTTTAAATATTGTTGTTGCTATTCAAATTGCATGTGTAATGGCAGCTACAAGTGCAGCTATAGCATCTTCTTCATCAAATTAATAAATATTGAAGTTGCATATATTAAAATAAATAATACAATTTATATGTTAAAAAATATAATATTACATTTAAATTAGTTGTGATATTTGATAATATAAAACATATAATTAATATATAGATTTTAGAAAATATATAATACTACATACAATATAGGGAAAGTAGAAAAATACATCTGCTTTCCTTTTTTGATTAAATAGTATTGTGGAAAAATTTATGGAAAACTATTTAAGTTTTATATTGTATTTTTTTTTAGATGTACTAAAATAAACTTATAAAGAAAATAAAGCTTATAGATAATTAATACATATTAAAAATAAGGGGGAAGTTAAAATGGACCAAAATCTAAATTGGCTTAATGAAAAAAGAATAGAAAAAACGATAAAATCGCTAGAAAATAATAATATGAAGGGGTATTTAGTAAATAATAAAGAAGAACTTTTCAAAAAAATTGAAGAAATAGTGAAAGTGGGTTCTCTAGTAGGGTGTGGAGGTTCTATGACTTTATTTGAAACAGGAGTAATTGATTTTATAAGAGAAAAATACGATTTTCTTGATAGATATGCAAAAGATATCAAACCAGAAGAAATGAAAGAAATATATAGAAAATCATTTTCTGCAGATGCTTATTTTACAAGTACTAATGCAATAACAGAAAATGGAGAACTTTACAATCTAGATGGGAATGGGAATAGAGTAGCTGCCATGATATATGGACCTGATAAAGTAATAGTTATAGCAGGAGTAAACAAAATAGTTAAAGATGTAGACGAGGCTATAAAAAGAACAAAAACAATAGCAGCTCCAGCCAATTGTAAAAGATTAAATACAAATACTGGATGTAAGACTACTGGTATATGTATAGACTGTTCAAGTCCAGGAAGAATATGCTGTAGTTATACACTTATAAAAAGACAATTAACACCAGAAAGAATACATATAATTTTCTTAAACGAAGATTTTGGATACTAAAAGAATAAAATGAGTAAGGAGAAATAATGAAAAAAGTAAAACTTATATACAATCCTAATTCAGGTGAAAAAAAGATATTATCAAATTTAGACACTATTATAGAATTATATCAGGAACAAAATTATTTATTGATACCCTATAGATTGACTATTAAAGAACCTGTAAAAAATGCTTTTAAGGAAGTGGATAGCTCTTATGAGCATATACTGATAGCTGGTGGTGATGGTACTGTAGATTTAGTAGTAAATGCGATGAAAGAGTTAGACATAAGAATTCCAATTGGAATTTTGCCTACAGGAACTGCAAATGATTTTTCAAATGCTCTTCAAATTTCATTTGATATAAAAGAAGCCATAAATAAAATCATAAATTCAAAATCTAAGAAAATAGACATAGGGAAAGTCAATGATAAGTACTTTATAAATGTTGCAAGTGCAGGTATGTTTACAGATGTATCACAAAGGATAAATACAGACTTAAAAAATTCATTTGGAAGAATTTCTTATTATATAAAGGGAATAGAAGAAGCATTGTATATGAGAAAATTTAAGATAAAAGTATCTTCTGAAGAAATGTATTATGATGGAGATATGTATCTTATGCTGATTTTTAATGGCAAAACAGCAGGAAATATAAATCTAGCATATAAGGCTGAAATAGATGATGGATATTTGGATGTAATTATTTTTAAAGGAATGCCAATCCCAAAATCAATACCAGTTTTGATAAGTGTGCTTAGAGGGGATTATTTAGATCAATATAATGGAAATGAAATACTATACTTTAAAACTAAAAAGGTATATATAGAATGTGAAGATTCCCTTATAACGGATATTGATGGAGAAAAAGGGCCAGATTTTCCTCTTAGCATAGAATGTATAAAAGATGGAATAGAAGTTATGGGAGTCTATAGTGAAAAAAATTAATAATTTAAAGTAAATTATGAAGACTCAAATAAAAAATTACTTCTAACTAAAGTTATTTATAGCAGAAGTAATTTATATTTTAAGTCTTCATTTTTTTATTGTAAGATTATTTAGTTGGTTTAAAAGAGCTTTTTAGAGGAACTATTCTATTAAATACAAGTTTTTCATCAGTTGTATATTTATTATCTATACTAAAGAATCCATTTCTAACAAATTGAAATTTATCAAAAGGTTTAGCATCTTTTATCTGTGTAGGTTCAACAAAACCTTGTAATATTTCCAATGAATTAGGATTTATTTGTTCTAAGAAATGTTTGCCCTCATTTTCAGGGATATCATCAAGGATTAATGGTTCAAATAATCTGAATTCACATGGGATAGCTGATTTAGCATCAACCCAGTGTATTGTAGATTTTACTTTACGACCTGTAAAGCCAGAGCCACTCTTAGTTTCAGGGTCATAAGTACCATGTATTTCAACTACATTTCCATTTTCATCCTTAATTACATCAGTACATTTTACGAAATAAGCACCTTTTAAACGAACTTCATTTCCTGGGAAAAATCTGAAATATTTCTTAACAGGTTCTTCCATAAAATCATCCTGTTCTATATATAATTCTCTAGAGAACGGAACTAATCTCTTTCCTTGAGATTCATCCTTAGCATTGTTTTCTATTTCTAGCATTTCAGTTTTATCTTCTGGGTAATTAGTTATAATCAGTTTTAAAGGTCTTAAAACTCCCATGGTAAGAGGAGCCTTTGGTTGTAAGTTTTCTCTTAGGAAATAATCAAGCATTTGGCTATCTACTGTAGAGTTAACTTTTGATACTCCTATTTCGCTACAGAAATTGCGTAATGCTTCTGCAGTATATCCCTTACGCCTGATTCCGGATATTGTAGGAACACGAGGGTCATCCCAACCATCAACAATACCTTCATCTACAAGTTGTTTTAATTTTCTTTTACTCATAACAGTATTGTTTATATTAAGCCTAGCAAATTCTATTTGTCTAGGTACATTTTCCATTTCACACTCTTTAACAAACCAATCGTAAAGAGGTCTTTGGTCTTCAAACTCTAAAGTACATATAGAGTGAGTTATTCCTTCAATTGCATCTTCAATTGGATGAGCAAAGGCATACATAGGATATATACACCATTTATCTCCTGTATTGTGGTGTGTTGAATGAGATATTCTATATATAATTGGGTCTCTAAGGTTTATATTTGGAGAAGACATATCTATTTTAGCTCTTAATGTTTTTTCACCATCTTTAAATTCACCATTTTTCATTCTTTCAAATAAATCAAGGTTTTCTTCAATAGTTCTATTTCTATGAGGACTTTCTTTTCCCGGTTCAGTTAGAGTACCACGATATTCTCTCATTTCCTCTTGTGTCAAGTCACATACATAAGCTTTACCTTTTTTTATTAGTATTAAAGCTCTTTTGTACATTTCATCAAAGTAGTTAGATGCAAAATTTAATTCGTTCCAATCAAATCCTAACCACTTGACATCTTCTTTTATAGATTCTACATATTCAACATCCTCTTTTAATGGATTTGTATCATCAAATCTTAAATTAGCCTTTCCATTAAACTCCTTAGCTAATCCAAAATTAAGACATATACTTTTTGCATGACCAATATGTAAATATCCGTTTGGTTCAGGTGGAAAACGAGTTATTATACTGTCATGTTTTCCTGTTTCTAGGTCATTTATAATAATGTTTTTTATAAAATTAGATGAGTTCGTTTCATTTGACATATTTTATACCTCCTATTTAATTTGATTATAATACAGAACACTACATTGTATTGCATAATATTAATTTTAATCCAAGATTAGAAAAAAATAAAGGTGTAATTAAGAGTATTATGCAAAATATTAACTTTTATACCAAAAACATGTTTTTACAGTTTATTTACAAAAGATGAGATTGGTTGAATTAATCTTTAAAAGACTGTATTATAATATGTATATTGTTAAGAATATTATGTGAAGTTAGTTATCTAAATTTATTTTAAATCTGTTGACAGATTTGTAAAGGAGACGATTATGGGAAAGATTGTAAAGATTTTATTAAGTTTAATTGTTATTGTTTTAGTACTTGCAGGTATTGTTGTATATATCTTAACACCAAAAGAGAGATATGATGTTAGTTCACAAAATAATAAAATCATAGATGAAGAATATTTATCAAAAGGTTCATATATAAATTCTATGGAAATAGTAAAAAATCCGCTTAGAATGGTTGGAAAAGTATCTGTTTCAGAGGAAGAGTTTAAAAACTTAATATATACATTAATGCAAAAGCATGGCATTAAAGAACTTGAAAATAATTTTGTTGAAATGAAGGATGGTAAAATAAAGATAGCAGGACCATATAAGGTATTTGGTCTGATAAATAGTCAGTATGAACTTGAATTGAAACCTACTTTAAAGGATGAAAATTTAGTTGTGAGTCTTGAAAATGTGAGACTTGGAAAATTCAAGATAAGTGATAAAATATTAGAAAAAATACTAAGTAACTATAATAAAAAAGTTCCATTTGAGGTTAATGGAAATAAGATTACTTTAGAAAAAACATATCTTTATCCAGTGACACTTAAAAAGATATCTATAAAAAAAGGAAATGTTGACTTGGATATGGAAGTAGAAATAGATTTAAAATCACAAATAAATGGGGCATTAGGATACTTAAAGGACTCTGGAAAGGTTCAAGATATACTAAATCATATGATTAATTTAAAGAAAACATCTGTTGGTTAAAAATATAGAAAATTTATATTTTTATTTTTATTATATTTTATATCATATTAAAGCACTTTAAAATCAAAATTTGTAAAACAACATTTATTATGTTAGAATATTTTATGATATTAAATTGTAAGTGTATAATATTATTTAGTTACTAGATTGGGGGGAAATGATGAATAAAGTCTATATTGTAACAACATATACAGGAACTGTATTATCTTACTTAATAAGGAATATAAGCAAAAAACTGTATACACATGTGTCAATATCACTAAATGAAAATCTAAAACCAATGTATTCTTTTGGAAGACTAAATCCAAGAAATCCATTTATTGGAGGTTTTGTTGAAGAAAATATAAATCAAGGATTATATGCTATAAGAAAAAACACTGTGTGTAGAGTATATTCATTAGAAGTAGATAATTTACAATATGAAAATCTATCTAAAAATATAAAATTGATTAGTGATTATAGAGAAGATTACTATTACGATATAATGGCATTAATATATTTGGCAATAAATATTCATAGACAGTCTGAATATAAATATGTATGCTCAAATTTTGTTGCTGATATGTTAGAAAAAAGTGAGATAGACATTTTAAATAAACCAGCATTTGAAGTAACACCAAATGATTTTTATAATTTATCTGGTTTAACCTTGGAATATGAAGGTTTATTATCAGAATATAATTCTAGACAACATTCTTATGTATCAAAAATCGCAAATATCTAAAAACTTACTTTAGAGTTTTTCATATAAAAAATATTGATAGATAATTAGGCTGAAGATAGTAGTTTAACTTCGAGAGGATTAAGAATTCGTAAATCTTAGTTAGAATACTTTCTTCAGTTTTTAAATTTCTGTTATTATTTATATTTTTATGGTATTTTTGGATATATATTAGATATAATTAAATAAACAGAACTATAAATATATAAAGATATCTTAACGCATAATAAATATGATAAATATTTATTTTTTGTAAATATATGGATATAATAGTAATAATAACATTTTTTAGAGAGGAGTATTAAATGAAACGATATCTTAAAACATATGGAGTTGCATTAATAGTTGTAATAATTTATGCATTTGTTAAATTACCTGTACTAAGATTAGATTTTACATCTTTATTTTCAGTAGGAATAATTTTCTTTGTTATATCAGGAATACTAGATATGATGCTAGATAGAAATGAAAGAACATCTAAAATTGCTAAGTATAATTTTTCAATAGCAATAGCTTTACTTGTGTATATTGTAGTGGTTCCTTTTATAACTTCTACACCTGTATTTCATGCAAAATCATATAAAGAATTATTGGGAAAAGTAACTGAGAGTAAATTTACCAATGACATTAGTCCTGTCAGTGTAAATGACATTCGTCTTGTAGATGAAGATATGGCCATGAAGTTGGGTGACAAAAAACTTGGAGAAGTTCCAGCAATAGGTAGTGTATCAAAATTAGGAAAATTTCATATACAAAATGTGGATGGAGAGTTGTACTGGGTAGCACCTCTTGTTCATAGAGACATAATTAAATGGATAACATCTTTAAGTGGTACAAGTGGTTATGTAAAAGTATCAGCTAGTAATCCTCAAGACGTTCAATTAGTTCAAGAAATAGATGGAAAGCCAATAAAGATAGTTTATCAACCAGAAGCCTACTTACATCAAGATTTACAAAGACATTTATACATACATGGTATTGTAAATGTTGGTATGACAGATTTCACTCTTGAAATAAATGACGAAGGTAAACCTTATTGGGTTGTAAGTCTATATGAACATAAAATTGGTTATGGAGGAGCAAATGCTACAGGAATAGCCACTGTTGATGCAGAAACTGGAAAGATAAATGTTTATGATGTTAAGAACACACCTAAATGGGTGGATAGAATACAGCCACAAGAATTTATAACAGACCAGATTAAAGACTGGGGTGTTTATGTTAATGGATTTTTAAATTCTGTTATATCAGAAAAGGGAGTATTAGTACCAACAGAAGGAACATCACTAGTTTATGGTAATGATAACAGGTCTTATTGGTATACAGGTATAACATCCTCAGGTGGAGATGAATCTACAATTGGATTTATCTTAGTCGATTCTAGAACAAAAGAAGCCAAACTATATAAACAGCCAGGAGCTACTGAAACAGCTGCAATGAAATCAGCTGAAGGTAATGTTCAAGAAAAAAATTATGAAGCAACATTCCCTGTAATGTACAATATATTAGGTCAGCCAACATATGTATCTTCATTAAAAGATAAGGCTGGTCTTGTTAAGAGAGTTGCATTTGTATCTGTTGAAGATTATAATGTACTCGGTATAGGTGAAGATAAAAATGAAGCATTAAGAAATTACAAAGATGCATTAGAATCTAAGGGAAATGATTTAAAACTTGATAATGACTTAAAAGATGAAGTTATAGAAGGTACAGTGACAAGAATAAGTCCAGATGTACGAGGGGGAAATACTAATTATTATGTAACTTTAGATTCAAATAAAGAAATAATATTCAAGGCTACTTCAAAAGTATCTAGTGAATTACCATTGACTCAAGTTGGAGATAAAGTTAAAATATCGTATTCAAAAGAAGAATCTGGTGTAATTGAAATGTCAGAGTTTGATAACCTAAATATTGCAAATTTTAAAGATAAAAAAGTAAAAGAAGGAACAGGAACTGATGAAAATACAAATTCTCAAGATTCTGAAAATCAAGGGAATGTATAATTTAAATAAAAAAATTGTTAATAATATTTAGTATGTTAATAGCTAATTTTTATAGAAACTATTTCTATAAAAATTAGCTATTTTATTTTAATTCTTTGTAAATTTAATGTCATAAAATTAATATAATATTAGTACAACTTTGCAAATAATACTTCAAGGAGAATGTACTATGACGAATATGGAAAAAGAGATATTACTTTTAATTAGCAGGGTTAGATGTGTTACAGAAGCTCAATTTAGAAAAATTTATGGAGACCAAAAGAGATATAATAAAAAAAATTTCAAAAAAACTTTGAGAAAAATGTGTAGTGAATATACACTAAAAAAATATCCTTGTGATGTGGATTATTATAATTATAAAGACCTCTCTTATGTATACTATTTGAATGGTAGTAAACTTTTTAAGGGAGATGATTTAATAAAGGCTCTAGTAGGGTCAGAATTAGTTGTTAGAATCAATACTGCAGGTTGTGATGTAAAAAGATTCTACAGAAATGTTAGTGTAGATGATGTGAAATACGATTTATTTATTGAATATACAGACCAATTTGGTAATATAAAGCAAGTTTTAGTAGATGTTGATTTAAATAATGAAATAGATATTTCTAAATATGAAAATCTTTCTAAAAAAATAGATAAATCTACAATTCCCTTTTTTAAAGTGCCAAACGTTTTGGTAGTTACACCAGATAACTTATCTGAATTAAATGATTTAGAGAGATATGATAATGAGTATAGTATAAATTTTATAGATTTAGGATTAAATAAACTATTTAATTGTATATAAGCAAATTTTTAAAAAGAAGAATACTGATTTGCCACATTTTGTAAAATAATTGTTGCAATATTATATAGAATGTGATAAAACTATATTAATAAAAAAATAATGAGCCTAGGGTAGAGGTAGCTATATTCAATAGTATTCAATAGTAGCTGGTAAGTGTTGATAATTGATGAAAGGGTCTATAGCCGAAGAGAGTTTGTTGACAGACAAATTTTCTGGACTTATGCAGAATATGTATAAGGCTGTCACTTTTAAAGTGGTGAGCTACAAGGTTACTTGGTCTATGAAATTTACACGTCCAAAGTATACCTTTGGGCGTTTTTATTTATCAAAATTTAGTTTGAGGGGGAAAAGACATGAGTATAATTGTCCAAAAATATGGTGGAAGTTCAGTAGCAGATACTGACAAAATAAAATCAATTGCAGAAAATATAATAGAAAGAAGAAAAGAAAACACACAAATGGTAATAGTTGTGTCTGCTATGGGCAAATCCACTGATGAATATATAAATTTAGCAAAAGAATTAAGCCATGAACCCAGTAAGAGAGAATTAGATGCTTTGATGTCTACTGGTGAAATGATTTCAGCGTCTTTATTATCAATAGCATTGAATGGGCTTGGATGTAAAGCTATAAGCTATAATGCTTACCAGTTAAATATAAAGACAAGTGGTCTTCATGGAAAATCTCAAATAGATGATATAAATGTAAATAGAATTAAAAATAGTTTAGATGAAGGAAATGTCGTAATAGTAACTGGATTTCAAGGAATCAATGAAGATGGTGATGTAACTACTCTTGGAAGAGGTGGTTCAGATACATCTGCTGTGGCTCTTGCAGTAAAATTAAATGGAAAATGTGAGATATATACAGATGTTGATGGAATTTATTTTACAGACCCAAGAAAATATTCAAAGGCTAGTAAACTTGATGAGATTGAATATGAAGAAATGCTTGAGTTAGCAAGTTTAGGAGCACAAGTAATGCATTCAAGAAGTATAGAACTTGCACAAAAATATGGTGTTGAAATTTATGTTGGACGTACATGTGGTACAGTAAAAGGAACATATATAAGAGGGGGAAAAGACATGAAATTAGAGGATAAAGTAATAACAGGATTAGCTACTAGTGATGATGATAGTTCTATAACAATAAAAGATTTTAAAGCAGAAAATATATCTAGTTTATTTGAAGATATAGCAACTATGGGAATAAGCGTAGATATGATAAGTCAAACTGCACCTATTTTGGATAAGATAAGTGTATCATTTACAGTTCCAAAAGAAGAATTAGGTGAATGTAAAAAAATAGTATCTAAATATACAGATGAAGAACATGTAGTAATTGATAATAATATTACTAAATTCTCTTTAGTAGGTCTTGGTATGAAAAATACTTCTGGAGTTGCTGCTAAAGTATTTAAGATATTCAATGAAAATGGTATAATGATAAAACTTATAACTACATCAGAAATTCGTATAACTTGTGCTATAAATTCTGATGATAAACAGGTAGCTATAGAGAAAATAGCAGAAGTATTTAATATATAAAATTTAGGGAGGATATTATGAAACTTCATGGAACTATGACCGTAAATGATAATGAATTATATATTGGAGGAGTGAGTTGTTTAGAGCTTAGTAAAAAATATAAAACTCCACTTTATGTATTTGATGAAGCTTTAGTAAGACAAAATTGTAGAGAATATATAGAATATTTTAAAGTAAAAGATGGAAAAAATAAGGTTGCTTATGCAGGAAAGGCTTTTTTACCTCTTTACATGTGTAAGCTTATAAATGAAGAACAAATGTGCTTAGATGTAGTTTCAGGAGGCGAATTATATACAGCTTATAAATCAAATTTTCCTATGGAAAAAGTTTTCTTCCATGGAAACAATAAGACTAAAGAAGAAATAAACATGGGATTAGATTTAGGTGTGGGTAAATTTGTAGTAGATAATTTTTATGAGTTAGACTTACTTGAAGCGTTATGTGAAGAGAAAGGGAAAACTCAAGATATATATTTTAGAATAACTCCTGGTATAGAAGCTCATACACATGATTATATAAAAACTGGACAGATAGACTCTAAATTTGGATTTGCTTTAGTAAATGGAGATTTATTTAGAGCAATAGAAAAATTAAGTGAATACAAAAACATTAAACTTGTGGGTCTTCATGCTCATATAGGTTCACAAATATTTGATGTGGAACCATACATAGATACAGTAGATATAATGATGAACTTAGTAAGAGAAATAAAAGAAAAATTCAATATACAATTAACAGAGATTGACTTAGGTGGGGGTGTTGGAGTTTATTATAGTGAAGGAGATAAACCTAAAACTATAAAAGAATTCTGTGAAACTATAATCACTAAAGCAGAAAATTCATGTAAAGAGCTTGGAATAGAAGTGCCTACATTAGTAATAGAGCCAGGAAGATCAATAGTTGCAAATGCAGGAAGTACATTGTATACAGTAGGTTCAATAAAGGATATAAAAGATGTTAGAGTTTATGTAAGTGTAGATGGAGGTATGACAGATAATGTAAGACCTTCGTTGTACCAAGCTAGTTATGAATGTAGCATTGTGAATAAAATTAACCATGAAACTATGAATCATGTAACAATAGCTGGAAAATGTTGTGAAAGTGGAGATATATTAATTGGAGATATAAATATAATGGACATTAAAAGTGGAGATATACTTATAACAACATCAACTGGTGCATATGGGTATTCAATGTCTTCAAATTATAATAAAATACCAAGAGCGGCAGTAGTATCAGTATTTGATGGAAATGATAAGATAATTTGTAAGAGACAAAGCTATGAAGATTTATTAGCTTTAGAGGTATAAATAAAGAAGTATATAATAAAAATTAAATATTAAAATTTATTATGAGCAGATTTGCTAAGATATGTATCTTTAAATTAATTTTTAGTTTGAGATGTCATTTGTAGCATATCTGCTTGTTTTCGTTTACTAACAAATTTCCTGTAATAAATATAAAATATTTTAAAAACTTCCTAATTATGATAAAATTTAAAGTATATGACAAGGAGGGATTTAATGAGAGGAAGAGTAATTTTATTAATATCGATATTATCTATATTTCTTGTAGGATGTTCATTTAATAAAAAAGATGAAATAAATTTAACAGAGCAAGGAAAAACATATTTAGAAAAGCATGACTATAAAAAAGCTATGGAATCATTATCCTCTGCATTAGAAGAAGATAATACTAATGAGAATGCAAGAGCTATGTATATGCAAGCTATGAGAATGTCAAATGTGACTGAGTTTGAAGACTTAAAAAATTATGAGGATGCAATTAAGGAACTTAAGCTTATAGAGAAAATAAAAAATGGTTCATCTGTTATTAAAGAAGAGGCAACTAAAAAGAAAGAAGAATTAACTAAATTAGAAAAAGAACAAAATGAAGCAGAAGAACAAAGAAAGAAAAAGGCAAAAGATACAGCGGGAGAAGATAGGTATAGAGTAGAATCAGATGCAAGGAAATCTTCTTATAGTGGAAGTAGTAAAAATAATAAATCTAGTTCTAAAAATAGCAATAAAAAGTCAGATGGTGATAAGTCTGATAATAATAGCAACTCTTCTCAAAATCAAGAAAAGCCAAATAGTAGTAATCCAACACCAGCACCAACTCCACAAGATAGTAGTGGTAGTTCAGATAGTGGTGGAAATTCTCAAAACTCAAATAATCAGTAAATATAAAATATCTACATGCGTTTAATGAACAAAATATATATTATAAAAAATATCTCTTAGCAGGTTTTTCTTACTAAGAGATATTTTTTGAGAAATAATTTAATAAATAACAGCTAATTTTAAACTAAAAATTAAAATCACAATAGATATAAGCTATTGTAAGCGATTATCTATATATTTATCAACATAAGTTTTTACGACAGCAGCTATTGGTACTGAAAGAAAAACTCCTATAAAACCAAATAGAGATTGACCTATTAAAATAGCAGAAATTACCCATATAGCTCCTATACCAACTTGATTACCCATAACTTTTGGCTCTATAAAATTTCCATCTAATTGTTGCAATATAAATATAAATACAATGACCCATATAGTTTTTTGTGGACTATATAATATTGTCATGGCTATTGGAGGTATTGCACCAATAAAAGGGCCGAAATAAGGTATTATATTACCTAAGAATATTATTGAAGCTAAAAACAAAGAATTTTCTATACGGATAACAAATTGAAATCCTAAGAATGCAATTATACCAATAATAAGAGAGTCAAATATTCTACCAATTAAATAATCATAGAAAATATCATGAGTAGTCCTAAAAAATTCTATAATATTATCTGCTTTGTTTCTAGCAGTAGAAGAGTATAGAAATCTCTTAAATCCCAATGAAATTTTTTCTTTGTCATATATAATATATATAGATAGTATAAATCCCATTGTCATATTAAATAACATAGAAGATATGCTAAGTGTATAGATTAAGAAGTTTTTAGGAATTCTACTAATAAAATTACTTGCTTCTTTTAATACATTATCTAAACTATGTTGCATATGAGGAATTAAAGCTTTTAGAAAATCGATGTTTGACATATTTTTTTCTATAAAATTGTTTATATAATCAGTATACATGGGCATTTCATTTATCAACCTATTTAATGTATTGGCTATTGAGGGAATTAACAACCTAATGGCAAAAGCTAAAATAAGACCTATAAATATATAAGATAAAAAAATGGCTAAAAGCCTCTGTGTTTTGAATTTTATCTCAAAAATCATTACAAGTGGATTTAAAAGTAAAGCAAGTAAAATAGCTAGCAAAAATGGGCTAAAAAACTTTAAGAATCCTTCAATGCTAGATATGAAATCTGATGGAGTATTAATAAATTTAAAAAATAAAATTCCAATAAATACGACTATTAAATAATATTTTATATTTTCTTTTGAAATAATAATCACTTCCTTAAAATAGTGTTTAGTCAGCTATTACATATTAATAGTATGTGAAAAGAAATTACAATTATTTAGGAAAATTAAATAATTTTTTAGCTTGTTTTTAATTAAGGTCTAGTATAGTATAATAATGTAGCAAAATTAACATTGATAAAATATTAAATAACATATAATTTAGGATAAGGAAGGATTATGTATGAGAATTAATAAGTATATAGCTTCTTGTGGAATTGCATCTAGAAGAAAAGCAGAAGAAATAATTCTTGAAGGAAGAATAAAAGTAAATGGAAGTGTAGTAAAAGAGTTATCTTTTAATATTGATGAAGAAAAAGATATAGTAGAATTTGATAATAAAAAAGTAAAACCAAGTGAAAATTATATCTATATAGTATTAAATAAACCAGAGGGATATATAACTACAGTAAAAGACCAGTTTGACAGACCAAGTGTAATAGATATACTTAAAGATGTAAAGGAAAGAGTATATCCAATAGGAAGACTAGATTATGAAACTAGTGGACTTTTGATACTTACTAATGATGGAGATTTGACATACAAACTTACTCATCCAAAACATGAGATTGATAAAACGTATGTGGCAAGTGTGAAGGGAATTGTAAGTAATGATGAAATAAGAAGATTCGAGACAGGATTAAAAATAGAAGATTACACAACGGCACCTGCTAAAATAAGAGTAACTAAAGAAAATAAAGAAAAAAATTATTCTGTATGTGAAATAACCATACATGAGGGCAGAAATAGACAAGTAAGAAAAATGTGTAAAGCTATAAATCATCCAGTTTTAAATTTAAGAAGAATTTCTGTAGGGAAAATAATATTAAAAGATATAAAAATTGGAGAATATAGATACTTAACAGAAGATGAAATAAAATATTTAAAATCAATAAAATAAGATAAAAATGACACAAAGTTAATAGTAGGGAGAAATGATATTATGGCATATGCAAAATATTTAACTAAAATTACGGATATAAATAAATTTTATTTAGAAAATATTATACATGAAGGTGATATAGTAATTGATGCTACTATGGGAAATGGCTATGATACAAGGTATCTAGCTGATAAGGTCGGAGAAAAAGGCTTTGTGTATGCTTTTGATATACAAGAGGAAGCAATAAAGTCTACAAGAAAAAAATTAGAAAAAGAAGGATATATAGACAGAGTAAAATTGATTTTTGATGGGCATGAAAATATGAATAAGTATATAAAAGAAGAAGTTTCATGTGTTTTATTTAATTTAGGGTATCTTCCAAGAGCAAAACATTCAATTATAACCAAACCAGAAACAACTTTAAAAGCCATTAAATTGAGTTTAGGAATGTTAAAAGAAAATGGAATAATAAGCATTGCTATATATACAGGGCATGATGGAGGGCAAGAAGAAAAAGATTGTATATATAACCTTGTCAATAATTTAAATCAAGATAAATTTAATGTTTTAGAATCTAAGTTTTTAAATCAAGTCAATAACCCACCACAATTGATTTTAATTGAAAAGAAAAAATCACAGTAAATACTAAAAAAAACTTGACAAGATTCTATTAAGAGTTAATATATATATTGTGACATATTAAAATTACTTTAAATAATAAGCATATGATAGTTTGCTTTCAAAATAAAATATACACTTAAATATGCAAAATAAGATGGATAACTTTTAAATGAGTAAAAATTGAAAAATTTAAAGGAAATATTGGATAAATATTAAAAAATGCAAGGAAAGATGGTATAATAAATTTAATCGAAAATACTATGTGAAGTATAAGGTACAGAAAAGTTAGAATTTTATGAGTTTAAGAAGTTATGATAAAAACTAAGATGAAATTGAGATAAAAAATAAAGTAATAAAATTTTTAGAGAAAAAGACAGTGTTAACAAAAACAAAATAGTTTATATAACTAAAAGGAGAAAAAAATGGAAGAAACAAATGAAATGAAGGACAGTAAACATTTGATATCAAATATACAATCTCAGTACACTAGATTGAGTAAAGGTCAAAAACTTATAGCACAATACATTTTAAATAATTATGATAAAGTTGCATTTATGACTGCATGCAAATTGGGTGAAACTGTAGGAGTAAGTGAGTCTACAGTTGTAAGATTTGCAAATGCCTTAGGTTATAGTGGATATCCTAAATTACAAGCTGCACTTCAAGAACTCATAAAAAATAAACTAACTACAGTACAAAGAGTTGAAATGGCACATGATTATTCCGATGATTTCGCAATACTGAATAAAGTTTTAAAGAGTGACATAGATAATATAAGATCTACTTTAGAAGAAATTGACGAAAGAGCATTTAAAGAAGCTTCTAATAAACTTTTAAAAGCTAGAAAAATATATATACTTGGAATGAGAAGCTCTTTTGTAGTAGCTCAATATTTAGGTTTTTACTTAGATATAATACTTGACAATGTTCATATAATTAGAATGGATATGGGAGATGCTTTTGAGCAGATTGTAAGAATAAATGAAGAAGATGTTATAGTTGCGATTAGTTTCCCTCGTTATTCAAAGAAATCTTATCAAATTGTCAATTATGCTAAGGAAAAAGGAGCACATGTAATATCATTAACAGATAGTTTATTTGCACCAGTAGCAGCACTTGCAGACAACACTCTTTTGGTTAAAAGTAATATGGCTTCGTTTGTAGATTCTCTAGTTCCAGCGCTTAGTATTTCAAATGCTCTTGCTATATCTGTTGGAATGAAGGAAAAAGAAGATATTAAACAACACTTTGATGATTTGGAGCAAATTTGGAAAAGATATTCTGTGTATGAGTAAAGTTTCCATATTAATAAGCATTATAGTTATTAAAAGGTTCAAATATAGTGATGTTTGGACAAAATATTATAAAAAACTGACTGGCATTTAACTGGCAGTCAGTTTTTTTATTTTTATATAAGGAAATTTGGAATACATGGAAAAATATGTTTAATATATTATTAATCAGGGTATAAAATATTATAAATAGAATGATAAGAGGTGGATGAAATGCTTATACATAATAAAAGTTTCTATCCAAATGATATATTTTCAAGATTAGATTTTTCAAGAATAAAAAGTCAGTTAAAATTGATAGACAATGACTTATCAGATTTTGGAAGCATATGTGTAATCGAAAAAAAACATTATACAATAAGCGTAAATAGTATAGGTGAGATAAATGTGTATTATGATTTAGAGTATGAAAATAAGGTAAAAAGAATAGTTGATGAAATTGAAAAGCTATTTAAATCTCAAGTTAGAACATTTAGTATATCTACATACAGAAATTGATAATTGAAAGATAGAAACTAAAAATAATCACTACTATCTTTTTTTAACTAGAAAATCTAATACTAAAGATGTAGATAAATTATGAGGTAACAACTAAAGAGAGTTGTTACCTTTTTTAAATACTAGGTACATATTATTTTTATTAATTCTGATATACTCTAATCTATATTTGTAAACTTATTTTACTATTTACTTTGTTTTCGATATATACTGGGTTTAACAAATTAATCCATTTCTCTTGTAAATCCAATAGAAAAACCACACTTTAGAATGTTATTTTCTTTTCATATAATCACCAACTTATATCAGATTTAATTTATTTAATTAGAGTATAGCAGTGCTGTAACTACAAAGAGTATCTAAAAGATTACAAATATTAGATAGAATCAGTAATAATACAATTTATAACATGTATGGATAAACTAATGTAATAATATAAACAGAGTTATAAGCAGATGAAAAGTTAGATATTTTGCTACTAGTGCAAATAAACATTGGGTAGAAAAGAATGTACAAAGATGGGGGTATGTGGTAAAATTATCAATCGAAAAGTATGAATTGCTATGCTAAAGTTCTTATAGGCAATGGAGAGCAAATATATAAAGGAACAGTTTCTTTTTTAGAAGATAGTTTGTTTATTACTTTAATCAATGTTAATTTTAATGGTGATGTTATAGTAAAATAATAAGAAACATATATTATAATAAAAAAGAGTGCTTTTAAACACTCTTTTTTAATCATCTTCTACATATTCAAGTATGTCGCCTGGTTGGCAGTCTAAAGCTTTACAAATTTCGTTTAGAGTAGTAAATCGAATAGCCTTTGCTTTTCCAGTTTTTAAAATTGATAGGTTTGCATTTGTGATATCTATTTTTTCTGCCAAATCTTTAAGTGATATCTTCCTTTTTGCCATCATTACATCTAGGTTAACTACAATTGCCATAACATCACCTCTATATCGTCAAGTCATTATCTTCTTTTATTTTTATAGCTTTATCAAATATTTCAGAAATTACAAAGCACATTAGTGCAAATACAAAAGAAATAACCATAAGTGGTGAAATACCTCCACTATTGTCCCCAAATATCATTATAGGACCAGTATTTGAGCCATAACCAATTATACATTCAATTATAGTATTTACTAATAAACAACATCCCATTGTTTTGAACCTTTTTACATTTTCAAGTATGAATGGGGAGTATTTAGTACTATTAATTATAAATATCAAGAATAAAATGACTATAAAGTAGTCAGAAAAATATAGTATTCTTGCAATTAAAGTAATTACTTTGTCAGAACTAAAATCATATAAAAACATAGGTATCATACATAAGAATATTATACCAGCAACACCTAAAAGTGATAACAGAAAATATAGAAATACTGATAATATATTACTAAAAAATTTTGTACTCATAAAATATCATCTCCTTAATATAAACTATATTATTGATTATAATATATAATTTATTGTTTTTCAATAATAAATTGTTGGTATAACATATAAAGCCATTATAATATATATTAAAAAGAAGAATATATAATGTAGTGAGTTTATATTAAAAAGATTATGTAAACTAGCGTTAATCAATAGAAGATTGTAGTATTATTTTTTATTTAACTAAAGTATTTAACCATTTGTATAATGCATTTAATTCTTCTGGTGTGTTAAACCAATGTTTACCATTTTCCATAATAGTAAGCTTACAATTAAACTTTTCTACAAATCTCTCTACAACACTTATTTCAGTAAGTTCATCGTACTTACCATATAATATGTTTGTTGGTACATTCCATTGAGTAATAGGATGTTGTTTTACATATTGTAGATATTCCCATGAAAGAGTATGCCCAAATGAAGTTGGGATAATTAGTTCATGTTTAAGTTGTTCTTCTGATACATTTGCCCAAAGCATCATATTTGAAATAAGCTGTTGCATATCAAGAATTGGAGATACAAAAATACACTCCTTTAAGTTCTCTTTTTCAAAGCTTAGCATACTAAACCATGCTCCAATGCTATTTGCATATAACGAAATTTGATTCCAGTGGCACTTTGCATATTCCATAATGGATACTAGCTCTGGAACAACATGCCATGGGTCAAATGAATTCTTTTTTTCTTTACGTTCTCCATGCTCAGGCAAATCAATACTTAAAACTTGCCATTCATGACGAACAGCAATATTAGCAAAAGCTTCAGCCTCCTCTTTATAACCACATTGACCATGTATATAAATATATAATTTACTTGAAGGATTTCCCAAAAGGATTGAAGGAATTCCATTAATTTGAAAATGTTTTTTTTTCATAAAAATCTCCTCTCAGTTTGATATATTAGTTATTGTTATGTTAATCAAACTATAAAATGATGTTGTGTAGTATCTAATTCAATATAATGCTAATTGACTTAGCTATAAAACTAATTCAATTAGTATTATATTGAATTAGAATTAAATTGTCAAGATTTTATGATACGATAAAGCATTTTGTAAGTTTCAATTATTGACTAAACTAATTAGATTAGTTAAACTAATAAAGTAATTAATTTTAAATGAAAGAGGGAGAATCATGCGTGTTAGTAGAGAAATGGTTATACAAGCTGCATCAGATATAGCTAATAAAGATGGGCTTAACAAAGTTTCTTTAAAAGTTATTGCAGAAAATCTAGGTATACGTACACCATCTTTATACAATCATATAGAAAGTCTGGATGACTTGTTACTTGAAGTAGCTCATAAAGGTATGAGAGAGATGAATAATCAGATGACAAAGGCGGCTATTGGCAGTTTGGGAGATACAGCTATAAAATATATAAGTATTGCATATTTTAATTTTATAATTTCTAATCCTGGTGTTTATGAAACAATTCAGTGGGCTACTTGGCATGGAAATAATGAAACATTAGAAACCTTTGATGAATATAAATCCTTATTAGAAAAACTTATTCTTTCTTGTAATCTAAAAACAAAGAATACAGGTGAAGTATTAAATCTAATAATGAGTGTACTTCATGGTTACTCGACTTTGCAACTTGGGAAATCACTTTTGAATAAAGAAGAAGCTATAAAAAGTTTAACTGATTCTATTGAGACTGTATTATTAGGTATTCATAAAAAATATGATTAAGTAGGTAAATCAACTAGTTTAACGTACTTATTGAACACGTCTTCATAAGGCATACAAATTAAAATTCCATGATAAAAATTTCATCATTTGTATCAAATGAAAAACTGTAGGACAGCAGTGTATTGCAAGAATGCTTATTTTCTAATGAACAATCGTGCTTACAAATAGGAGATATAAAGAGAAACAGCATGGGTTAAGCTTAATAATGGAGTTGATTTATATATTGGTCAAAAAAGATAACAAAAAATAAATCAGAGCTCCATATTAGTAAAGTTTTTAAAGTATGTTATTAAAAAAATAAAAAAGAGAGTTCTATCTTTAAAGCATAATTTAAAAGCAAAGCCACTATAAAAGATTTAAGAGACTTTGCTTTTTATTTGGTTTATTATATTAACAATTTCATAGGGGTAAAACGTATACCATCAGAAATTTGTTCAACTGCAGTATCTTTAAATCCTAATTTGTGATAAACTTCAACAGCATAAGGTGATGAATTTACAGTTATTCCAGTTAAATTGGTTTTATTAAAAGTACAATATTCTATACCTGTAGCCATTAATTTTTTTGCAACTCCACGTTTATGATAATTTTTATCTACAAATAGCATACATATATGATTTAAGTCTCTAATAGCTAAGACTCCAATCAATTTTTCACAATCGAAACAACCCCAAAAGAAGAGTGATTTTTCTTTGACTTTTTCAATAATAGAGTTATATTCTATAAATTCATGAAATGACTTAATTCCTTCATCACAATAATCTGGAGATTCAAATTCTTCAAATACGTTCCAGATTAGGTCTAATGCATTTTTAATATCATCTTCATTTAATTCTCTTATTAAATATTCTTTTAACATCATAAACAACACCTCTATTATTAAAAATTTTAATTATAATTATATACCTTAAATATATTTAATTCAATATAATTTATTTTATAAATTTAGAATATTATAA
>NZ_OEZH01000023.1 GCF_900243075.1 Clostridioides difficile | reverse complement strand
TTTAAAATAAAGTGTGTATTCTTCTAAAAAGTGGTGATAATTAAAATATTAAATATCACTATATAAAGGAAGGTGCACACTTTTTATGTTTAACAAAAACGAAATATTAAAAAAACTTATTGAAGAATATGATGTTAAAACAACTACAGATATTCAAGATATGCTAAAAGATTTATTTGCAAGTACAATTCATCAAATGTTAGAAGCGGAGCTTGACGACCATTTAGGTTATGATAGATATGACAATAAGAATAAAAATACTAAAAACTCTAGAAATGGATATAGAAATAAAAATGTTAAATCAGATTTTGGAGAAATAACTTTAAATATTC
>NZ_OEZH01000086.1 GCF_900243075.1 Clostridioides difficile | reverse complement strand
TATCAATAAATTCTTTTAAAGCTTGTCCCATTAGGTCATGTTTATCATATGGTTTATTTTCTTCAACCAAAATATTAAACTCATGCCATATCTTTTCATTAATTCTAATAGTAGTTCTTTTAATTGGTGCTTCAGGTAAATCTATATTTATTCCTTCTCTTAATTCAATAATATCTGAATTTGATTTACCAGTTTTATTAATTTTAAACCATTCTATCATTTCTTTTAAAGTTTCTGTTTCTTGTGATATATAAAGCATATTTTCTTTTAAATTTGGAGTTGATATTACATCTATATTACTTATATCATCTTGATTATTAACTGAATTTTTTTCTTTATTTTTAAATGTATTACTTCGAGGATTACATGTGTATTCTAAAAGTACGAATTGATTTTCTTTTCTTCTGTAACCCTTGCTATTTAGGTACTTTCTTATTGTACTTTCATTAACTTCCAGTTCATCCGAAACCTTTTTAAGACTTTTATATTCAATTAGTTTTTCATTTACATATCCTACAATATCATTAATATTACATTTTTTTAAATCATTCCAGTTCATAATATTTCACCTCTTAAATATATCTGAATACATCTGTATTACAATTATATTCTTATTCTATCTATGAACATCCTTTAAATCAAATAATTTATTATCTAGTAACTTAATTGGACTATCTAGTTTGTTTGTTTTGTGAAAAGTAGGAATGAGTGCAGGGGCTATGTTTAAAGCTTCTAACATTTTAAAATATTTCTTTAGTTCTTGTTTAGAATACTTTTTCTTTTTATCATATCGCATCTCTAAGTATTGCAATAGCTTCTTTTTACTATTCTTCTTCAACTTATTTGTTTCTTGTACTATTTTTTTAGCTTCAAAGTAATTATAAAAATCTAGTCTAGTGCTACAGATGAATCTCTTGTACTTAGTTAGAACTATATCTCTACACAAATATATGTCATTGAAATAAGTTCTAAAATCTTTACCATACTTAGTCAGTTCATATGTACCACACTTAACCTCTAATCTTAAAGTATTCTCTGCTAGTTTTAAATCATTCTCAGATATATTAATTCTATTGCCTCTAGCCTCATTTGCTTTTACCCTTAAATTATGTAATTGGTCTAGCTTATTATAAAAGTTTAGTGTATATGTTTTATTTCTATTGCTCTTAAAATTATGTTTTGACTTTATATATACACTTGTATTTTTAGCAAGTTTATTAGTATCTACATAGTTCACATATCTTTTGTCTTGTCTATCTTTTATTACTTGATTAAATAGCTCTATATACAAATTTGCATTTACATTATAAACATTAAAATTCACCTCAACACTAGAAACACTAAAATCTAATATATCTAAATCAGCATTAAACAGCTCTTTAAGCTTACTATTAGCTTTCTCTCTTATTTCTTCTCTTTGTAAGTATACATCATCAAGATTGTGTAAATGGTTTGAGTTTTTCAATAGCATTATAAGCCTGCCATACAAGTATATTTTTTTAGACTTTATTGCATATAAAAATCTAATACCATTTAGATAGTAACTATATGATATGATTTCTTTTTTTATTTCTCCTGTTTCATAGTCTACATATTCACTATAGTTCTTCTTTAGCTTTAAACTAAATCTACTACAATCTAACTCTATTTTTTTATACAAATTTACTCTATCTATCATCCCTCTACCCCTCTTAGCGAAATTAGATTATAACCTAACAATTAATACTATATTTATAGCTTAAAAACATAATTGCAAAATCAAAAAATTAAAGTTATAAGTCATATATTAAGGGGTACTTAACTTGTTATGTTTCTATGCTTTTTACATGATGTGGAAGTGAAAGCACTAAGACAAAATAAATCTTACACTTGCTCTACATCTCCTACATACACCCCCCCTTGTTTTAAATCCTGTTTATTAAGCTATTAAACATATTATCTAAAATATAATTTACATACAAACAACTCTATAAAAACAGAACATCTGTACGTATTACTATAGCTATTTTTACATGCAGACGAAAAATTTTTTTTCATGGAAATAGATGTCTTTTTTTATGATAATTCATATCAATTAATAATTATTTTTATAAATTTTATCGACCTTTTTTACAAAACGACAATTCTGCATCTAAAACCTATATAAACTAGTAATTCCAATACTTACAAGACTTTTTTACATGTCAGTAGAAAAGGACATAAAAATAAGTATTTTATGCCATTTTTCTATAGAATATAGCAATTTCAATATATATACTTATTTTTACAACTCTTATTTTAATCAATTTGTCAGTTACAAGTCAGTAAATATTAATTTTTTGTATCTTTTAAATTGATTTAATCTGATATTCGTATATATAATTCAATTAAAAAAATTAAGAATTTTAATGAAAATACTCTACGTACGTAAAATATTTCAAGTAATATACTTCTTTTATTTTACTCTACATATATAAAATACAAATCAAAAAACAATTGACTGCTTTACTCTATTTCAATAGAATAAAATTAAATTTATTATTTTTTTAACATTAGAATGGGGGATATATATTATGATAAAAAAAATACCACATGCTGAACTTAAAGTCATGATGCTATTTTGGGACACTGACAAGGTATTGACATCAAGAGATATTGTAAATATAATGAGTGAAGAATGGAAACAAACAACAACACTTACACTATTATCTAGGCTTTCTAAAAGAGGGTTTTTAGAGCCTACAAAAAAACCTACATACACTACTTATAAAATTTTGATTGATAAAAAGAGCTACTTAGAGTTTGCAACATCTGATTTTGTAAAGAATGTACATAATGATTCTATTGTAAGTTTAGTTGATTCAGTTAATAAAGAAAAGATAGGAAAAGATGAATTGGCATCTTTGAGAGCTTTTATAAAAAAACTTAAGAAATAATAGGTACTATATATGTCTAATTTAATTCTAATAGATATTTTAAGAACCAGCATCACAAGCAGTCTAGTTATTTGTTTTCTGCTACTTTTAAGGACAACTATATTCAGAATTTTCAATAAGAGTTTTAATTATTATATTTGGCTAATTGTAATAGTTAGATTACTTTTTCCATTCTCTTATTTTACTTATACTATTTCTGATTCTAAATTTCAATATAAACCTATTTTGAATGAAGTTGATTATTCAAATACAGTATTAATAATATATCTAACAATTGTTATTTTACTTGCAATTTATAGGTTTATAAAATATTTAAAGTTTAAGAGTTTGGTTACTGACTTATCATATGACATTGAAAATCTTGAAATAAACAATCTTTATAATAATTTATTAAAAGAACTAAATATAGAAAAGCACATTAAACTAAAATATACTTATGAAATCAATACACCCTCATTTTTTGGATTATTTGATAATTATATACTTTTACCACCACATAATTATAATTTAAATGAACTGTATTGGATTCTAAAACATGAATTAATTCATTACAAAAGTAAAGATTTATACATTAGATATTTAGTTTTATTTTTAAAGTGTGTTTATTTCTTTAACCCTTTTATTTATCTACTTGATAGAATTATATATCATAACTGTGAATTACATTGTGATGAAGTTGTATTAAAAGGTTGTTCCCTTGAAAATATAAAAAGTTATGCTAACACAATTTTAGATTCAATTGAAAGAAGTTCAAGAGATTCAAATAACTACACTACTGGATTACACAGAAAATCAAATTTTGAAAAAAGAGTTTATGACATGTTTAAAAATAAGGGTAAGAGTGGTATTTTAATAGCATTGATTTTATGCTTATTGTCATCATTTACATATTTTAAATTTGATTCAATTATATCAAAGCCAATTAATCACTCCTTAGATGCACCATTGCCAGTTAATACAGGCAAAGAAAAATCTTTTACTATAACAATAGATTAAATATTTGCTGGTATTCAAATATATTCAAAATTATAGGGAGGAATTATGTTAAAAAAATTAAAAAAAATGTTGCTAATTACTTGTTGTTTATTTATGATGAGTAGCACAGCTTTTGCAGAAACACAAAATAGTGAAGGAAAAAGCTTTACTATATCGGGTTACACATTTATGTATGAAAATGCACCACAAGAAATAAAAGATAAATATAAGGAAAATTGTTTGGATATAGGTGTAGAGCCACAACCTAATGATGAAATTTTTATTACACCTAGTGAATTAAAAACTTATAGCAACATAGACATGTATTCAGCTAGGTCAAGTTCATTTACAGTAACTTATCATTATTCATACTACAAAGTTACTGGAGATAAAAACTATACTGTTAACACTTCTACGATTGTAAAATACGGAAATTCAGGAAATCCTGTTCATTTAGTACAATTGTTGTTAAAAAAAGTTGGATATGCTTTAGAAGTAGACAGTCAATTTGGGAACACTACACTTAGCAAAGTTAAAAGCTTTCAAAGTAGTTATGGCTTAACTGCTGATGGAATTGTTGGTAGTGCAACATGGAAAAAATTTGCTTCTGCTACAAATCTTGATTAGAATTTTTACATATAAATAATTTCAATAAAAGACATGGTAATAAGTTTATCATGTCTTTTTATAATTCGCAGCCTAATTTTTTATGATAAAACTTTATAAAATTGAGTATGATAAAACGAGTATTTTAATTACATAATTTTACAGTTTAAAGTATATTTTTAAGGCTCTGTGTGCCTCTGTAAGCCTTTATAACTTTCTTTTTATATTCTAGTGTTTATTTATTTTTATAAGCCCTTATTTGTTTGTTTTGTAAAGTTATTTTAAAAAAAAGAGCATAAGGAGTTTTTGCCCCCATATTACATAAATTTCATTTATTTCATGAACATGGAGAACTAGGCAAAGCCTCGTAAAACTCTTTGGCTAAAATCAAAATACTATCTATATTTATAGGTCATTTTTTTGGGGTCATAAAATCACTCAAAAATACACATTTAGACCACTATCAGACCACCAAAAACACATATTTTTTAATGTAAAATTTCCTCTATCTTTTAACAATATATAATCCTTAGCGAAACTCACCAAAACAATTGTTACACCAGTTTAGTATCTAGTTTTAACTAGTTATTACTTTAAATACTTGATACATACTAATTACATATGTTACATAACATTATAACCTAACGGTTACTTACGCCTTCAACCTACGGCTTTCAGTTGTTACTAACGCATTCTCAATATGCCAAGTCAGAAGGGACTTGACCTATATCGAATTTTGTTATACATGTTTTAAATCCTATTGACTACTTATTCTTTTAATGCAAACCTAAAGGCTTTGTAATTGGACGCAGTTACCCACGAACTACTGTCCGTGGTTACTTTCCATATCATTCAAACCCAATAGGATTGGTGTGTTACGACCACACAACGTTGGACTGATACAAGTAAATACTCTACTTTGTGATTTAACACAGTCTACCAACACCCCGACAATAGACAGTATATTTGAGTATTTCCACTAAGTGTTGCCACCCCTAGCTCTTATCCTTTGTAGTGCCTAGTTACTACTCTCACCCCTTTAATATGGTATCAGACATATTTATATGGTGTTGGAACTCAATCCAAGTGTTTAGTCGGCTACCCCTGTACTCTATCGAGCCTTTCGGTTTGCTCTAAGTCAAACACACTTCCTTATAAAACTTTTGTGTATTTCTACACTAAAAAAGACTTGTCCTACTATCTGAACAAGTCCGTAATTTTTATCTTTTATTGTTATCTCCTTGATTTTTTTTCTTGCATCTCTTATAATTTATGTATATCTAAGAAGATAATAGCTATATTTTATATACTCTATGTTCTGTCAAAACATTTAGTATTTAATTTATAGTAAAAGATTACTGTTACTTACTATGTGGTAGATAGTGGGTATTAACTCGTTATAAGGTCTGTCAAACCTAATACGAGCAGTAGTCTTTTTTATATTCAATTTTTCTCATAATTTAATTATAATTCTAGTTATTAAATTTTACTAGCAAATTTTTCTATATATTTTTTTTTTTATAATTTTTTTTTATATAATCCATTTTGTCTAACATCTTCTTGAGATTTTGTTTGACATTTATACCTTTTAATTCTTTACCATTTGAATAACCTAATTCCTTATTAACATCAAAATAAGAATCTACTGGATCTTCTTCTACTTTTATTGTTGCAGACATAATCTTCCAAGAATCACCTCTTTTGGTAAGATAAATATCATATTCATTTCCTGCAGAAGCATTATTTTCTATTTTATCCTCTAAATTATAAGAAAAAGTTTCTGATACATATAAATTAACATTAACAATATTACCATTCTTTGTTATATTTTTAAAATCAAAAGTATACTTTGTATTAATCACTTTATAAGTTTGATTGTCATTATTAACCTGTTTTAAATCATTTCTAGCTTTTAAGTATTCTTTGAAATCATCAGAGCCTACAGTTGAAAAATTGTTCTTTCCACCATTAAAATTATAATCCTCTTTTATAAATATCTCTACTACCTTTTTTATAGAATTTTTATTATTTATAATAAATATAATTCCCATGATAAGAAAAGTAACTAAAATAAGAAAGACTATTTTTTTCAATACATTAGACATTATATTTTCTCCTATAGTAATTATTTGATAAATTAGAAAATAGAACGGATTAAATTATAATTTAATCCGTTCTATTTTCTAATTTAAAGTTGTTAAATGAACATAAGATCTATCATATTGACTTGAAGGCGCTGCTGTATTAATAGGAACCATCCATCTATCAGCAGTATGACTTGCTATTTTAAAATTAGAACCTGGCCCAACTACTATATATGTATGAAACCATGTTCCATTATGTATAAAAGTTAAATCTCCCAGTTGAAGAGTAGAACCATATTCGATTGCATGTCCTCCAGGACCTCTATAACCATTTTCATTTCTAACAATAAACGCTCTTAAATAATGTGCTTGAGCCCATGCATCTCCATAAGTTGGTTGTATATGTATTGAATCTGGTTCTAATGACCAAGTTCTATTTTTCCCATCTATTTTTATAGAATGACTCTTATCAGCTCTTGCACCAGCTTTTCTCAATGCTTGAGATGCATAATTTGCACAATCAGCTTTAAATGAAAGATAGTTAGGATTACGTCTACTTTCTCTATAGGCATACGCATAGTCATAAATAGCTTGACGTTGGCTACTAGTTATAGCACCAAGTTTTGGAGCACTCTCTTCCTTTAAGTTTTGATCTACATCTTCTAAAGATACTGGAGGTTCAGAAGATATATTAGACTTTAACTCTTCAATCTTATCTAACATTTTTTTTAGATTATCTTTTCTTGTATTCGCATCAACCTTATTTTTTTGTGCATATCCAAATTCTTGATTTACATCAAAGAAACAATCTATTGGATCTACACTTACATCTATTGTTGCAGACATAATCTTCCAAGAATCACCTATTTTAGTAAGATAAATATCATATTCATTTCCTGCAGAAGCATCATTTTCTCTTTTACCCTCTAAGTCATAAGAAAAAGTTTCTGATACATAAACATCAACTTTGACATTATCACTATCTTTTTCTATTTTTTCAAAATCAAAAGTATACTTTGAATCAATTGGTTTATAATCTTGATAATCATTATTAGCTTGTTTAAAATCATTTCTAGCTTTTAAATACTCTTTAAAGTCATTTGAACCTAATGTTGAAAAATTATTTTTTCCACCATTAAAATTATAATCCTCTTTTACAAAGGTCTCTACTGTATTTTTTATAGATTCTTTTTCCTTTTCAGTAATATCATCTGTTGCATAACTTACGATGTTAGTGCCACCAATGATAACCGAAGCACATATACAACATAAAAATGCTTGTTTAAATCTTTTAAACATAATTAAATCCCCCTCTTTTTTAAGTTATGTAATTCAATTTTAAACTCAAATATATTTAAATGAGTTTATTGTATAACTAAATCGGTAAAACCGAAATTAGTACCCATATTTAGTTTTCTTAATGTATAATATTTTGTAACATAAATCATTGAAGATGAAACAAAACATTGATTTTAATAGAAGAACTAAAAAATTCAAACTCATTTTAGCTAAAGTATTACTTTTTAAACAAATTTAATTTATTATTTAGACTTATGTGATATGAGTAATTAAATTAAGTAAGTGACTTGAAATGTATAAACTTTTTATGTAAATATTGTTAAATTTACATTCTATTCACGTAGTATCATTAATATGATTGTACAATAGTAGAATTATTTTGTCAATAAAATAAAAATATTCTCAAAATAAAGGTAATTATTTTGAGAATATTTTTATTTTTTATAT
>NZ_OEZH01000024.1:47332-68053 GCF_900243075.1 Clostridioides difficile | reverse complement strand
TTTTTTAGACATAGAAAAACCCCCTTAGAGTATACGCTTTTTAAACCTATTATAATGGCCTTTTATTTAAATGTCTACTATAAGGGGATTATACTAAATAGAGATAAGCCTTTTTTCATTGTTGAAATGGTGAAAATATATTTGACTTCATACAAAAAAGAGTGCCTCATGAACTAAAAAGTTCATTTTGAGACACCCCTTTGAATAAATCGTATTTTAACTAAAATAGTATATGTTTTTAAAGTATTAATTTTTTATTAGTTCTCTAATTTTTTAAATCCTTCTCCAAGAACTTCATGTACATCTGTAACAATAACAAATGCAGTAGGGTCAGTCCTTTTAACTAATCTCTTTAAATAAAGCTCTTGTTTTTTAGAAACTACGACTAATAGAACTTCTTTATTTTCTCTAGTATATCCACCCTTACCATCAAGAATAGTAAGTCCTCTATCAAGTTCTTCAGTTATAGCCTGTCTTAAACTTTCAGGCTCATCAGAAATAATAAAAAATGCTTTTGAATGGTCAAATCCTTCCATTATCATATCTGCTATTTTTATTAATACACAAAGTGCTATACCAGAGTAAAGTGCAGTTTCTAAACTACGATTTACTATACCAGAAGATATAACTACCATTCCATCCAGACACGACATAAATTTTGTAGCTTTTATACCTGGGAATTTTTTACTAAGTATGAGTGCAATTAAATCTGTTCCCCCAGTAGAAGCATCTGACTTAAACATTATTCCTAAACCTATACCAACTAAGATTCCTCCTGCAATAGAAGATAATAGTAAGTCATTAGTAAATCTTAACTTTGATAATGGGTCTGTTAATTGAACTATAGCTGAAAACACAACTGTTCCAAATAACGTTTTTAATGAATTTTTTGTACCCATAATCCTAAAAGCAAGTATTACTAATGGTACACCTATAATTAACATGATAGCTGATACTGGAAGTCCTGTAACTTTGTTTAATACTAATGATAGACCACTAAGTCCTCCAGGAGCAATTGTATGTGGTTTTAAAAACATATTTATACCAATACTCATTGATATACAACCAAAAAATAGTCCAAGCATTTCAAGTAAAATTGGCGACTTTTGTTTTTTCATATAAACACCTCCATGAACTTGTCACAATTTAATATTATAACATATCTGACCAGTTTATATTATATAAATTTTCTTGACATAAGTAATTTCAAGTGTTTTATTATTCTTAATATTTGTTAATTTTTATATAGTGTTTTAATATCCTTACTAATATTGTTATTTACCTGTAAAAATTTTATATGTTATAATTTTTTAGTCTTTTTATAAAGTATCCCCTATAAAAATGGTTCTATGAAAATTTTTTCTATATTATTTAATGTATATAGACATTTTGTGTATACTTAATTTTATATAAAATGTTTAACAAGCCCTACTTTTACATGTTATCAAAGTGATTTATTAAATACAATAGATGACTTGATAACATAAAGTTATATAAATATAATTTATGTAGACAGTTGTATTTTTAAGTAAGTTTTTGTATGTCAATAATTACTGTTTATTTTATATAAGTAATAATCAAACTAAAAAGATTAAAATAAAAGTTTAAGAAAAGAGTTGATTAAATGCATAAATCTAGCTATAAAACAATACTTCATTCATATCTTATTTTTTTCATAATTTTTCTTTGTTTAATTTTGATTGTAATAGGTATTTTCTTATCCCTTATTACTACTGAACATCCAAATGGGAAATATGTGCGTAGTGATTGGCCAAAAAAATTTACAGAAAATTTTAATGAGCAAATCGTGTTTATAGATAATAAACCACAAATAAAACAATCTGGATTAGAAAAACTTCAAGAAAATCAATTATGGTTGCAAATTTTAGATTCTAATAGGAATAGAGTTTATGGATTTTCAGAACCAGAAGACCATAAAAATTATTATTCTAAGTTTGAATTATTAGCATTAGTTGACCAAAATAGTTCAAGTAATGGTACTGTGTACTTTAATACAATTAAAAATAATAAAAATGACTATCTTTATATTATATATTTTCCATTAAATGTATCCAAAGTGAATATGTTTTTTGATGGAACTAAATTTAGAGGAGGGAAGTCCATTATATTTTCAATCATAGGGATTATATTTTTAATAATTTTGATTTCTGGAATTGTTTATGGTTATTGGGTAACAAAGTGTATTTCAAATATTACATCTGCTGTTAGTGATGTTGCAAAAAGAAGCTATCTTCCAATTAATATTAAAGGAGTTTTTGCTGATGTATATGATAGTTTAAATATTCTAAATGAAGAGATTCACAGAAGTGACAATATACAAAAGAAAACGGATATTATGCGAGAAGAATGGATTTCAAATATAACTCATGATTTAAAAACTCCACTTTCACCAATAAAAGGATATGCAGAACTTCTCACAGATAATAGCATTACTCATTCATCTGAAAAAGTACACAAATATGCTTCAATCATGTTAAAGAATATAGAATACACAAATACACTTATAAATGACTTAAAGCTAACATACAAATTAAAAAATGGAATAATTCCTTTAAAATAGTAAAACAGGGATAGAAATAATAGATTTACTGAATAAAATAAACAGGGACAATGGACAAACTATAATTATGGTAACTCACTCACCAGAAGCAGCCAAAAGTAGTAGTCGTACTATTACAGTTTCAGATGGTTTAATTGTATAAGGACTAATTATTGTATTTGAGATAAACATTTTTAATTATATAAATTAGACATATGTAAAGTAGATATAAATTAGATATTATAAATGTGCTATAATATTAAAATAACAGATAAAAGTACTATATTTTTTATTGATTATTTTAATTTTATTTGTTTATTAAATATCTAATGAGTATTTATTCTATCTCTATTATTAAAACCAGTTAATGATATGTAGAGATAGTATGGATTCTTCTTATTTAATAAATATTCACGATAGGACAGGATATAATATATGTTAAAAAAAGAAAGTATTCATTTTATAAATAAAAATAGGTCGCTTCTAGTTTGTGAAGATAGTTTTGTTTATCTCTTGCCTTTTATACAATTAAGAAATTGGATATCGAATTTTACTATATCGTTTCCAAATCAAACAATAATTTCTGATAATTACACGATTATTCCTCATGGAAGTGTAACTTTGGTGTTTTTTTATGATGCCACAGGATTACATAGTCTATTATTTGGTCCAACTACTAAACCAAAAACAGTAGGAAATATTGCTAATAGATGTGATGTTATACTAATTATAGAATTTCAACCAGCTGGTTTTTTTCCGCTTATAGGTATACAGCAAAGCGAACTTATTGATAAAGTTATTCCATTTTATGTAATTAATACTTCATTAGATTTAGAAATTAAAAAAATATTTAATGAATCTTTATCCATAGATAAATTGATTTTAAAGTTGGAAGAGTTATTGATTTCTAATATTAAAATTGAATACTCAAATGAGTTTATCTTAGCAATTCAGTTGATTATTCAAAATTTTGGAAATATATCTTCAGAAGAAATTTCTAAAAAAGTATTTTATAGTTCTAGACATTTAAACAGACTTTTTAATCAGTACCTAGGGTTGAGTATGAAGTCATTTTCTCGCTTGGTACGTATTAATAAATCTATAAAGCTTCTAAACAATAATAAAACTTCATTGATGTCTATATGTAATGAATTAGGATTTTATGATATTCCACATTTTATTAAGGATTTTAAAATTGTTTGTGGAATAACTCCTCAAAAGTACCGAGCTAATATGTCTGATTTTTACAGTGAAATTGCAAAATTTTAAGTTATAATACTTATAACAAAGAAAGGATAGTGATAAGATGAAATTTGGAGGAGTATTGTTAATTGTCAAAGACATAAATAAATCAAAAAAGTTTTATGAAGATGTTATGGAGCAAAAAATCACATTAGATTTAGGAGAACATGTATCATTTGAAAATGGATTTGGATTACAAAGTAATTATAAAGCTATAATTGGATATGAATTACCAATATATCAACAATCAAATAACTTTCAGTTGTATTTTGAGGTTGATGATATCAAACAATGGGAAAGTAAGATAAATAGAATAGAAAATATTGATTTTTTACATTATATAAAGGAATACCCATGGGGTCAAAGAACTTTTAGGTTTTATGATTTTGATAAAAATATTATAGAAATTTCAGAAAGTATGGGAAGTGTCATAAAAAGGCTTTTAAAACAAGGCTTAGCTTTAGAAGAAATTTCAAAACGCACGATGTATACAGTTGAATTTATTACACAATTTCAATAATTATAAAATATTAAAATATATAATTTTTTCTTTATATTGCAAAAAACAAAGGCTTGGGGCATAATAGAAAAATACTTGGAATAAATTACATACTTAATGTTTGAATTTAGCTTAAAAATGAAAAGACGAAGAAATTTATATTTGGAGGTAATTACGTTATGCATGGTGAACTGAAAATCAAAATGTACTCATTTACAATGGATTGCAAAGACCCACATGAATTAGCAAAATTTTATGCAGCGTTACTCAATTGGGAAATAGCATTTTATAATGAAGAATATGCATGTGTTGGTGCTCCAGGAACAAATCAGGGAACGTATCCTGGTATAACATTTCAACGAAATCCTGAGTATAAACCGCCTGTGTGGCCAGAAAAACCTGAAGCTCAACAGCAAATGGCTCATATGGATTTCGCTGTTAATGATTTAGAAGAAGCAGTTCAATATGCAATTCGTTGTGGAGCTACAATCGCAGAGGAGCAATTTACTGATGACTGGAGAGTTATGATTGACCCAGCTGGACACCCTTTTTGCTTATGTCAGATGAAATCAATTATGGAAAGTAGCCATTTTTCATTGTTATAAGCCATAATATTGTTTAATAGTTACAAAAAAAGCACAGCAGTGTATACTGTTGTGCTTTTACTTATTATGCATGAATACACTAAAAAATGTAAATAGTAGAGCTTTATTAATAATGATAATTTTTTTAAAAATAGTATTTTTTTATTGAATAATTTCTTAGATATTTTAAAGTATATAAATTTTGCATATATGAATTGGACATTATCAAATGTGTTATAATATTAAAACAACAAATAAAATTATTATATTTTTTAGAATAATAATTTTATTTGTTTACTAAGTTTATGATAGGGTATTTATTTAAGGTAATAAAATATCATATAAAATATTTTAAAGCCTTAGGTAATATTAGGTAGAAGTTTTAGTAAAATATGCAAAAACTAATTGATTATGTACCTTATATGGGTATATAATAGATATTGTTTTAATAAAATATTTGAAAGGGAATGATTTAATGAAAATTACTTTACCAGAAACAGCTATTGATACTTTAAAAAGTATCTTAAAAGACAATCAAGATAAACCTAATAATATAAGAGTATACTTTGCAGGTGTTGGTTGTGGAGGTCCTTCTTTTGGATTAGCTTTAGATGAGAAAAAAGAAGATGACTTAACTTATGAAGTTGGAGAATTACAATTTGTAATGAGCTCTGATGAATATAGTCAGTATGGAGATATAATAATAGAAGATACAGGATTTGGATTTAGAGTTATTCCTGAAAATATGAAAGATCAAGGTGGAGGAGGATGCTCTGGTTGTTCAGGGTGCCACTAAGATTAACTTTTTAGTAAGTTAAGAGCTCTCTTTATAGAAATAAATTTCTATTTTAAGAGAGTTCTTTTTATTTTTTGGTGAAATAATGTATAATAAAAAATGTATTTTACTAATTTTTTATATGTGAGGAGAATTATTGTGAGAAGAAGACGAAAAAAAGGTGCAGATGAAAAGCTTTTAAGTTATACAAAATATGTTTTAAGAGATGATATAGATAAATTAAAAGGTAAGTGGAATTTAAAATTTGGAAATGATAATCCAATACACGTTGAATTTGGTACTGGAAAAGGTCAGTTTATAACAACTTTGGCCAAACAGAACCCTGAGATAAATTATATTGCTATGGAACTTAAGGAAGAAGTTCTTTTAAAGGCTGTTGAAAAAGCTGATACTTCTAATTTGAATAATATACTTTTTTTATGGGCAGATGTAAGCCATATTTTAGATTACTTTGAAGCTAAAGAATTATCTAGAATTTATATAAATTTCTGTGACCCATGGCCTAAAAATAGATGGAGTAAAAGAAGACTCACTCATTCTGGATTTTTAGAAATGTACAATAGGGTTTTGGAAGATGATGGCGAAATTCACTTTAAAACAGATAATGAAAAATTATTCGAGTTTAGTTTAAACGAAATTGCTGCAAATAATTGGCTATTGAAGAATATTTCTCTTGATTTAGGAAATAGTGAGTATAAAAATAATGTTACAACAGAGTATGAAGACAAATTTATGTCACAAGGTATGCGAATATTTAGATGTGAAGCTAAAAAACGTAACTAGCAATATGTTTATAAGTTTAATAGTAGAAATTTATTTTAATTTATATTAATAAAGTGTACGAAAGTAGGCATATATAACAAGGAAACAGAACCCTCTCATAGAAATTAAATTACTATAATAAAAAAAATTTATGTGGGAGGGTACTATGAATTTAGCTAATTTGATACCATTTATTATTTCTGCGGCAGCTTTAAGTCCAATAAATTCAAATGATAAGGTTTTAAGTGAAAATCAACTTAAAGATATTTTTCCTGATGCAAATCTAAGAGCAGTTGTAAAACGATATATAAACCCAGATGAGATGACTATAAGTAATATAAAGGCCCTAGATGGAGAGTTTTATGCAACTGGTGAAAGCATTTCAAATTTAAAAGGTATATCATATCTTGAAAATGTAGATAATTTTATTTTTTGGAACAATAATATAAAAGAAGTTCCTAAAGAAACTTTAGGTCTAAAAGATATGGATTCAATCAATCTTGCCAATAATTATTTGATTGATGATAATGTAGTAAATTCTCTTTCTAATAATGGTGTAGACGTAAATTGCGATTTAAATTTTATTGATACAAAAGATAATCAGTATAAACTGGAATCTAAATATCATAATGTTGATATAGCAAAAGGTGAAAGTATTGATTTGAGAAAAATAATTACAAAGAAAATTGATAGTTATTATAAATATTGGGAAGTTACTGATAACCTTCCAAAAGATTTAGATTTTGTTGCGTCTGTAAGTGATAAGAGTGTACTTTCATGTGAAGATATGATAGTTAAAGGTAATAAAACAGGTCAAGCGGTAGTAAAAGTTATACTAAGTGACAAAAATGATTTAAATACATCTCAAGAAGTTCTAATCACTGTCAATGTAAAATAATATGTCAACCTATTCAATCATTCTATTTTCAATTTAAATGTATAATCAAAATAAAGGTTGCTAGTAACAGAACACTAATATTAGTGCTTTGTTACTAGCAACCTTTAAATATCTATATAAAAATAGATTATCTAAAAAATTCCATTTCTTCTGTTAGTAGACCATATTCCTATTAAAATTATCAATGAATATATGACATACAAAACTATTCTTATATACTGGACATCTAATCCAAAAAATTCAATGTTACTTTGTGAGGTATGCAACATCACAAGAACCGCAGATATACCAATAAGCAAAGGATTGATTACTATTTGCTTATCAGTTCTTAAAATCATTATTTTACCCATCCAAATTATTGATAATATAAAAAATAAAACTTTAAGACCGAATTCTAATGTATCTATCAAAGCGAAAACATCCCTTCATTTATAATAAATTTTTCAGCTCAACAAAATATAAAACCCTACAAATAACTTTTAAACCTGTGCTAAATCTATAAATAAGATAACGTAATTAAGCATTATAAAACTTTATCTACATTAATATATACTACACTATACTTCAAATTTCTTAAACATAAATTAATGAAATTAACAAAATTTTATTCATAATCATATCAAAGATATATTTCATTATTTAAAAGCATATCATTATATATACAGTTTTAGGAGGTGAGGTATATGGAATCTAAATTTTTTAACTGGTACACTCAATCCTTAGGAGGAACTTTTGGCATTATATCATGTATATGCGCTTATTTAAATGGATACATGTTTGTTTATACAAATAGTGCTAGTAAATACTTTGAAAGTATAGGATTTTTAGGAATAATTTCAAGCTATGTACTACTTCCACTTTGTATGCTTACTTTGATTTTTGGAATTATATATTCTTATACTCCAGAAACATCCGATAAAAGTATTTTTAATATACCTTTTTTTACTTTAAATAAAAGATTAATACTTACTACAGTAGTTTTTGGCTTTATAGGTGCTAGAGTTTATTTTATAATTCCTGCAATTTTAATAACTTTTAACCTATATAGTAATATTTTAATAACTAAATTAAAGTATATCCTATGTAAGGATAAAGAAAATGATACTAATTTGAAAGAAAGCGAAGTCTAAATTGCATAATATTGGTATTTGTCTTAAAAATTCCCGAGGTATTAATTTGTATTCTCTTGTATTTTGCAAAAAATATTGAATTTTATTCATTTTATACTTATAATTTATATTAATAATGGAAAATTAAAACAAATATAAGTTACTGGTTGTTAATTTAAAATTAAAATATATATTGATGTGTTGATTCTCTAGTCAGCACTTTTTCTTTTATAAATTTGTTTTTTGTGATATAATATTAGCACCAGGTAATAATACAAGGGGGTAACAACATGAACATCAATGAAATTAAGGAATTATTAAAGGCCATAGACTCAACTAGCTTAGAATATGTAAAACTTGAAAGTAGCGATTTAAAATTAGAAGTATCTAAAAAGGCTCAAGCTACAAGTTCACCTGTTTTAAGTGTACAACAAGAATCAGTAGTGGATCTTTCTTTAGAAAAGCCAGTTGTAAACGATACACCTGTCACATCTAATGAGAATCTATCAGTAGTAGTAGCTCCTTTGATGGGAACATTCTATGATTCTCCAAGTCCTGATGCAGATAGCTTTGTAAAGGTTGGCGATGTAGTTGAAGAAGGTGACACTTTATGTATATTAGAAGCAATGAAGCTTATGAATGAGATAACAAGTGAAATTAAAGGTGAAATAATTGAGGTATTAGTTGATAATGAAGAACTAGTAGAATATAATCAACCTTTATTTAAGATAAAACCATTGTAGTAGGAGGTATTTAAGTTGATAAAAAAAATACTAGTTGCAAATAGAGGCGATATAGCAGTTAGAATCATCAGAACATGTAAGGAACTAGGTATAAAGACTGTTGCTATCTATTCTGAAATAGATAAAGATTGTTTTCATAGGTATATAGCTGATGAATCTATTTGTATAGGACCAAACAATATAAGCAAGAGTTACAATAATATAGAAAATATAATATACCTTGCTCTTAAATTGAAATGTGATGCTATTCATCCAGGTTTTGGCTTTTTATCAGAGAATCCTGAATTTGCAAAGCAATGTGAAGAGAATAATATTATTTTTATAGGTCCAACAAGAGAACAAATGATTTTGATGGGAGATAAATCTAGAGCAAGAGAAACTATGATGGAATTAAATATCCCTGTTGTTCCTGGTTCAGAATCTGTTTTGAAAACTAAGGAAGAAGCTTTAGAAGTTGCAAGAGAAATTGGCTATCCTGTTATGATAAAAGCCTCAAGTGGAGGCGGTGGAAAAGGTATGAGAATCGTTAGAAAGGAAGAAGAACTTTTTTCTAATTTTGATATGGCAAGTTCAGAAGCTCTATCAGCATTTTCTAATAGCGATTTATATATGGAAAAATTTATAGAAAATCCTAGACACATAGAGGTACAAGTATTTGGAGATAAATATTCAAATGCATTACATTTAGGTGATAGAGATTGTTCTATGCAAAGAAGAAATCAAAAAGTAATAGAAGAATCTTTAAGTCCATACCTTTCAGATGAGGAAAGACAAAAACTTCATAAAATTGCAGTAGATATAGTAAAAGGTGTAGGTTATGTAGGTGCTGGTACTATTGAATTTATAGTTGACAAAGATAAAAACTTTTATTTTATAGAGATGAATACAAGAATACAGGTTGAACATCCAGTTACAGAGATGGTAACAAATCTTGACCTTATAAAACTTCAAATATCTATAGCTAATGGGGAAAAGATTCCTTTTAAACAAGAAGATATTACTTTTAGAGGTCATGCTATTGAGTGTAGAATAAATGCTGAAGATTCATCAAAGAATTTTGCTCCATCACCAGGTAAGATAGAATCATTAAATTTACCTGGAGGTTTTGGCGTTAGATTTGACACTTTTGTATATGCAGGATATACTATACCACCTTTATATGATTCTATGATAGGTAAATTAATATGTTGGGCTGAGACTAGAGAAGAATGTATAAATAGAATGTACAGAGCTCTAGACGAAATTATTGTAGAAGGTATTAATACAAATGTAGAATTTCAAAAGGCACTTGTAACAAGTGAAGAGTTTAGAAAAGATACTCATCATACAAAATTTATAGAAGATGTCTTTATGAAGAAAGAATTTGCTACATTATAAGGAGTAAATAGATTATGATAAAAAAATTTTTATCATCAAAAGAATCTAAGTACGTTACGATTTCTTTAGATGACAACTTTAAAAAGAATAGTGTAGATGATAAATTTTGGACTTATTGCAAAGGTTGTGATAGTCATGTATTTAGAAAGGACATAGAAGAAAATTCATTTGTATGTCCAAAATGTTCAAGACATTATGGCTTAAGAGCAAGAAAAAGAATAAATTTATTGATTGATAAAGGAACTTTTATGGAATTTAATTCTGATATAGAATTTCAAAATCCATTAAATTTTCCTAATTACAAAGAAAAAATAGACTCTTATAAAGAAAAAACAAATGAGTCAGAAGCTGTTGTCACAGGTTATGGAAGATTAAATGGAATTAAAACAGTTATTTGTGTAATGAATCCTGATTTTATGATGGGAAGTATGGGCTCTATTGTTGGAGAAAAAATAACTTACTCAATAGAATATGCTGCTGAAAATAATTTACCTATAATTATTTGTTCTGCCTCAGGTGGAGCTAGAATGCAAGAAGGTATGGTATCTCTTATGCAGATGGCAAAGACTTCTCAAGCACTTTCTAAACTTGAAGAAAAATCATTACCATATATATCAGTTCTAACTGACCCTACTACTGGAGGAGTAACTGCTAGTTTTGCTATGCTTGGAGATATTATAATTTCTGAACCAAATACGCTGATAGGTTTTGCAGGTCCAAGAGTGATAGAACAAACAATAAATCAGAAACTTCCTGAAGGATTTCAAACTTCTGAGTTTTTACTTGAAAAAGGTTTTATTGACATGATAGTAGATAGAAGAAAAATGAAGGAAGTATTATATCAAATTCTTGCTATGCACAAGAAATAGGGCATAAAGGAGGAACTGTTTTGATTGAAAATAATAGTGAAAAAATAAAGGTCTTAGAAAATGATATTAAACAATTAATAACTATTTCTAAGGCAAATAATATAGATTTAAGTGATAAAATAAATTCACTTAATGAGAAATTGGAAAAGCTTAAAGAAGATGCCTTTTCACATCTATCACCATATGAGAAGGTAATGCTGAGTAGAGATATAAAAAGACCTACGACGTTGGAATACATAGAACATATTTGTTCTAATTTTTTAGAGCTTCATGGAGATAGGCTTTTTAAAGATGACCATTCTATAGTTGGAGGAATCGGTCAAATAGGAAGATTTAATGTTACTATAGTTGGTCACCAAAAAGGAAGAGATACAAAAGAAAATATAAAAAGAAATTTTGGAATGCCTCATCCAGAGGGATATAGAAAAGCATTAAGACTTATGAAACAAGCTGAAAAATTTGGTAGACCTATAATAACATTTATTGATACATCAGGAGCTTTTTGTGGTCTAGAAGCAGAAGAAAGAGGACAAGGAGAAGCTATTGCAAGGAATTTACTTGAAATGAGTAAACTTTCCGTTCCAGTAATCACTTTTGTAATTGGTGAAGGTGGTAGTGGAGGAGCTTTAGGTATTGGAGTAGGCAATGATGTTTGTATGCTAGAACATTCAGTTTATTCTGTAATTTCACCTGAAGGGCTTTCTAGTATTCTATTTAAAGATTCATCTAAAGCTAAAGAAGCTTGTGATGTTATGAAGCTTACAAGTAATGATTTATATGATTTAAAAATAATAGATAAGATTATAAAGGAACCTATTGGAGGAGCACAAAAAGATGTAGCAGCTGTTTCAAAGGAAATAAAAGCTTATATTTTAGAAAGATTAAATCATTATAAAGATATGAATAAAGAAGAAATTATAGCTCAAAGATATAATAAATTTAGAAATATTGGAAAATGCTTATAGAATATAAAGAAATTTGTAGTTTTTTCATTATAAAATGGTTTTAAAAAATAAAGGTTTTCTTAAAACGATTATAGAAGTATATTTTTATAAAAGTATACTTTAAATGATGATTGTAATTAGTAAATGGCAATTATGATTTAGTACTTTAGGTAATGGATACTTTAACAAATTAACAAGGAGATGTTGAAATGGAAGTACTAAAAGTTTCATCAAAATCTAATCCTAATTCTGTAGCTGGAGCATTGGCTGGAGTACTGAGAGAACGAGGCATTGCAGAAATACAAGCTATAGGAGCTGGAGCTCTAAATCAAGCGATAAAATCAATTGCAATAGCAAGAGGTTTTGTTGCACCTAGTGGAATGGATTTAGTTTGCATTCCCGCATTTACTGATATAGAAATCGAGGGTGATAAGAAAACAGCCATTAAACTTATAATTGAACCTAGATAATATATCTTTTTATTAGAATTTAATTAAGTTTTAAAGGTTGACTATAGAAATAGGATGCTATAGTGAACCTTTTTTACTTTATATGTTTTATTTTATATAATTTTTAATGTATAATCTTAAGTAAATAAGTTTGGAGGAGATATACATTATGAAATTAAAATTATTTATGGAAGAGTATGCAGTATGTAGATTGAAGAATGATAGCAAAATACCAACATGGATAGATACAGAAAACTTTTATTCTATAACTAAAACTGATGATGAATTGAGTATTGTATGCTTAAATAATAATATTCCTTCTGATGTTAAGTCAGAAAAAGAATGGAGAATACTTAAGATACTAGGTCCTTTAGATTTTTCACTTGTAGGAATTTTATCTAAGCTAAGTAGTTTGTTGGCAGACAATAAAATAAGTATATTTGCAATTTCTACATATGATACAGATTATATTTTAATAAAAGAAAAAGATATAGAAAATGCTTGTAAAATTTTAAACTGTAATGGATATGAAGTAGAGTAGTTGAATACTTTTACATGAGGTTTTAGTTTATGATTCATATAATAGAATTTTTAAAAATAAGTATGATAAATATCTTTTGTTTTGTAGGAATATTTGTTGTATTTGGATTGATTTTTAGCATTACAGAAAATTTAAATAATAGATTTATATTTTCATCTTTTGGAAAAACTGGAATTATTGTAACTGGAGCTATAGGAACATTTATTCATGAACTGAGTCATTTGTTAATGTGTTTGATTTTCATGCATAAAATAAATTCAGTTAAGTTTTTCAGACCAATAGAAAGTAAAAATGATGGTATATTAGGATATGTAAGTCATAGTTATAAAAAAGATAATCTTTATCAAAGTATAGGAAATTTCTTTATAGGAATTGCACCTATTATAGGTGGAACAATAATGATTATTTTATTTTTTAAAATATTATTGCCGGAGAGTTATATGAAAGTGACACAAAATATAGATTTAAAATTATACATAAGTATGATTAACAACTTTAATATAAATGGTTTTATACACATTATTTTAGATGACATTTCTAATTTTATAAGAATAATGTTGTTAACACCTAGTGTATATTCATTTAAGTATTTTATATTTATATTTTTAATGTATTCTATATCTACACATATGTCACTTAGTAGTGCTGATTTAAAAAACAGTTTAAATGGTTTGAGTTTTATAGTTATAGTTATTTTTGTGATAAGTTTAATCACATACTTACTTGGGCCGGATAACTTGAATATATCAGGTTTAATAGTTCAGTATAATATATTTGTAAGTTTTTTTATGGCAATAGGGCTTATTTTTTCAATAGTAACGCTTATAATATCTTATCTTTTTAGCTTAGTTAGCCCGTTTAAAAAATTTAATTAAAGAACTACATATTTTACTATATATTTAGTTTCATTAGAAATGTATAAAAATATTAGATATAAAAGATTTTAAAAGAACATAAAATTTCTCAATATATTTTAATAAATATTCTTAAAGTATATTGAGAAATAAAAAAAGAGTACTTAAATCTAACTAGTCTTTAAATGTGGATTTAGGGAATAGTTAGTAGTGATTTCGATTAAAGCACTACTAATCTCTTAAAAATACAAAATAAAAATTTATATTTTAGTTTTAGGAGGTTTAATTTTGAATAATGATAAAAAAATTATAAAAGTACATAACAAATCAGATAAACCTGATAATATTGTCATCAAGGAAAATGAACTCATAGAAAAATGTCTACTTTTGGAAAATAAACTTCCTACATTTATGAAGGATTATTTTATCTATCTTAAGGGTTCTGTTGCAGTTTCCACACGACTTGCTTATTTAGAAGACATAAATTTTTTCTGTTCATATTTGATTGAGACCAAGGAATTGACAAATGCAGATTGTATAAAAGATATTACAGAAGATGATTTTAATACAATAAAATCAAGAGATATAAATTTATTCTTAGGTGATTATTGTAGCAGATATTATAAAAATACGGAGAAAAACACATTAATTTTTGAAAATAACAATAGAGCTTTGGCAAGAAAAAAATCATCCATCTCTACTCTATTTAAATTTTTATACAGAAACTCCCAAATAGATAACAATATAACTGATGGATTCAATCCAATAAAGCTTCCTAAGCCTCAACCAGATGCTATTAAGCGTCTTGAGATAGATGAGGTTGCTAAGATGCTTGAATCAGTAGAAACAGGTGAAGGACTTACAGAAAAAGAAAAAGTGTACTGGAGAAAAACTAGGTTACGTGATAAAGCTATATTGGCCTTATTTGTTACATATGGGCTTAGATTAAATGAACTTAGAGAACTCAATATCTCCTCTTTCAATTTTTCAAGAGGTGAATTTAAAATATATAGAAAACGTGGAAAAGAAGTTTTAATGCCTATAAATCACACTTGTGAACATGTAATAAAAGATTATTTGCAAAATGAAAGAACAAGAGATGATTTATTAAATGATGAAGAAAAAGATGCTTTATTTTTATCTCTTCAAAATAAGAGAATAACAGCAAAAGCTATAAGAACACTAGTAAAAAAATATACTTCTATTCCACTTGATACTACTAGAGATAACGGATATAGTCCTCATAAACTAAGAGCAACAGCAGCGACTTCCCTAATCCAAACTGGATTTTCTATATATGATGTTCAAAATTTACTTGACCATGATAATGTCACAACCACTCAGCTTTATGCAGCCCACAAGAAAAACGTAAAACGTGATATAGTTAAGAATTTTGAATGGATTGAGGACGATTAAAAATCAGGAACAAATGTTTGCAGATATAAATGGATTATGTTATAATTAAAAATATAAAGTGTATGGAAATAAAAACAAAATATGTTTGGAAATGAGTGATGTTATGTATTTAGATCTAACTGAAAAGCAAGTCTTGATATTGGAATTTATAAAGTCTCAAATCACATTAAAAGGTTATCCACCTGCTGTAAGAGAAATATGTACTGCTGTGGGGTTAAGATCTACTTCAACTGTACACTCTCATCTAAATAAACTTGAAAAACTGGGATACATAAGAAAGGACCCTACTAAACCAAGAGCTATTGAAGTTTTAGAACGTAGTAAAGTAAATGATGTTTCTGGAGCTAATCAAGAAATAATAGAACTTCCTTTAGTAGGTCAAATAACAGCTGGAGAACCCATTTTAGCTCAACAAAACATAGAGGAATACATTCCATTCCCTGCCAGTTTAGTAAAGGGCAGTAATAATTTTGTATTAAGAGTAAAAGGCGAAAGTATGATTAATGCAGGAATTTTAGATGAAGATTACGTTGTAGTAGACAAAAAAAATACAGCCTTGAATTCTCAGATAGTAGTTGCACTTATAAATGGTGAATCTGCTACAGTTAAGAGATTTTTTAAAGAAGGAAATTTAATAAGACTTCAGCCAGAAAATGATTTTATGGAACCAATTATGCTCAATGACTCAGAAGTTGAAATTGTAGGTATTGTAACTGGTGTATTTAGAGTTATTAAATAGCTATTAAAGAATACTTAAAAAAATAAGCTACTCGTATAGATAAAATGTGTTATCTATTGATTATAGCTTATTTTTTTATGTATTTATTTTTTATTGGTTACTCTGTTTATTATTTTCCATAACATATATCACATGGGTCATTTTTCTTACTTTCTGTAATTGTGCCTGATAATATTTTTTTACTTCTTGAAAGTCCACTACAATTTTTTGTAGAGTGATAACTCTTCCCTTTTGGAGTAAAATACACTACTTCTGCTGAAGCTGAATTGGATGTATTTTGTTCTTTATTTGAAGATTCATTTTGAGAAGAATCAGTTTTAGTTGTGTTATTATTTGATTTTCCATAGTTTCCATCTTCTCTAACACCTCTGTTATAACTTCCATCTTTACAACTTGTAAATACTCCATCACCTGTTGATTCAAATATTATATCTGAACACTCATCGCTTCTATGTACTTTTACTCCCATTTTTTCTAATTTATTCATTGTCTCCTGGTGTGGATGACCATATGAATTACCCTTGCCTACTAAAAGAACTGCATATTCAGGGTCTACTTTATCTAAAAAAGCTTGAGATGAACTACTACGAGAACCATGATGAGCTACTTTTAAAAGGTCTACTTTATCAAGTTTTGGTAGTATTTCTTTTTCAGTACCTTCTTCAGCATCACCTGTAAATAAAACTTTATCATTCCCATTAGTATATACAAGAACTAGAGATTGCTCATTAGTAGTGTCTCCTCCATTTGTATTTAGAACTTCAAAATAAGAATCTTCTAAATAAAACTTGTTATTTTCAAGTGGTACACTTGGAGATAAATCCTTATTTGCCAAAGCATTTATAAAATCTCTATAACTCTTTGTTTCTGCTGAGCCATTCGATACAAAAACATTTTCTATATTGAAATTTTTGACAACAGAATCAAGTCCTCCTAAATGGTCTGCATGAGAATGGGTAGCTATAAGATATTTAATATCTTTTACACCTTGATTATTTAGATAATCTACCATTAAATTCTCATCATCGTTATCTCCCCCATCTATCAATGTAAAAGTTTTGCCATCTTGAATTAATATTGCATCACTATTTCCAGTGTTAATAAAATGAATTTTTACATTCTTATCACTTGATATACTACTAGATAAAGAATCCTGATTATTTGATTGACTATTTCCAGTGTCTGATGTAGCACAACCGGTTAAATAAATCGATATAGATACCATCAATAAAAGTATCAAAGCTTTAAATTTAGAATTTTTTTTATTTTTTACTCTTCTTTCTATCACAAACTACGCCTCCATATTCATAATACTCTAGTAATTATAACATGATATGCGTTTTTATGATATTTTTTTACATAATATTTTAAATAACAGATTATAGTACAATAACATAGAAAATTGACATCATATAAGTTTTATGTTATATAAAATGAAATATTTTACATCAGTAGTATCCAGTTATGCATTTTAAACGACCATTTACGTTTTAGATATTGCAAATTTCCTCTAAAAACTATAATATCTTAAGTATCAACAAAAATAAATAAACTTTTTCCTTAAAGAAGGCTTAAAGCTCACACCAACTGCCTTCTTTTTTTTTATAAAAATTTAATTATTTATTTTGATTAATATTTATTTCATATTTTAGTTCTACTCTTCTAGATGCATCTCTATTTACGCTATTATCACCATTTTTTATGAGTTCAGCTTTTGATCTTCCTATTGCAATAATATGTTTAGTCACTTTATCTTTGTATTTATAGTCACCTATTTCATCCCCCACTATAAATTTAGCAACGCTATATGCTCTTCTTTGCGATAAATCTAAATTGTATATATAACTTCCCACATCATCTGTATGACCTTCTATAACTATTTTGGATATATAATCACCATAATCTTTATAAATAGTTTCTATGTACTTTGGAACGAACATTTTTAACATCTCTTTAGCTTCTGGTTTTAAAACATCACTATCTACATCAAACATAGTTCTTTCACCAAAAGTTACTTGACCATTAGATTTATCTACTTTCACAGGTATTCCACTTTTTTTAAAAGTTTCTTCAACAGAAGCATTAACATTTTTAGCTAAATCTTGTTCGACAGAACCTGAAATACTTTCTGAGCTAAATAGGATAAGAATCACAACCATCAATACAGTAGATAATAAATCTGTAAATGTTGGCCAAAAGCTACTCTTTTCAAATTCTCTGTTAACAGTTCTTCTATATTTATTATTCATTTAACTCATCCTCACCTACGACCTTTATTTCTTTATCTTCTATCTCATAAATCTCTTCGCTAAAAGGATTAAATACACCATCAACATCATCTTTAAATAATTCTTCACTATCAAGAGGAACTTCATCATGCATAAAAGAGTTATTAAACATAACATCTAACTTATCTTGAATATCTAAAGAATTCTCAAACATTATATCCAGTTTAACTTGTAGGTCATTAGAAAAGTTTTCAATAATACTTGAAAGATTTTTTATTGAATCATCTAAGGTAAATTTTTCATCTAAAAGGATTTTTTGATTTTGAGATATTTTATTTTCATGAGTCATTAATTTAGTTAATAAATCTTGAGCACTTCTTTCATATAGAGCAAATCCTGCATTTATATTTTTTATATAATCTCTAATTTTAAACTGGCTTTCAGTGGCATTATATATATTCTTTGAAGATTCTTTTATGTCAAATAAAATCTCTTTATTTATATTGTCTTGATTATCATATTTATCAAACAGCTTTACAAATTTTATATTTAAAATATTAAACTGTTTATCTAATTTTCTTACGCTCTGGTCAAATGTCTTAATAGAACTTTGAGAACCTTCTAAAAGGCTTTTTAAAGCTTCTATACCACTAATAAATTCATCATTAAATTCGTTTAAATCTTTAGATATTTTATCAAATTTTTCAATGGCTTCTATAGACTTACTTATTTGTTTTATTGTATTTTTTACCTCTTCTACTTTTAAATCTATTCTTTCTGATTTAAAATGAGTTATCTCAGATGTTAATAAATTTTCAGACTTTAACATTATTTGTATCAAAACATGTTCACAATCTTTTATTTTCGTAAAATACCCTATAATTAGAGAAAATACAACTCCAAATATACTGGTTGTAAATGCAGTTTGCATACTACTAATAGTTGAAGGAAGTGAATTTATAATGTCTTTAGTATCAACACATAAAAGCATTGTAGAAAGCCCAACAAATGTACCTAAGACTCCAAGCAATATACTTATTGAAGATGAATTTTTTATGCTTCTAATCTTCTCTAACAATGGCAAATTATTATGCTTTAAATCTGATACAACTTCTTCTATGAATGAAGTTATATTTACGTCTGCATAAGGGTTTTCTTTACTATATACATAGTAATCATCCCTTACCTTTTTATAAAACTCACTCGTTTTATAATCCCTATTGATTTCTTCTAATTTTGAACTTACAAATGAGTATACTCTGTTATTTTCTATTATTTTAAAAATAGAATACACAGTTATTGCAAGTAAAAACAATATAGTTATTGGATTAGTAAATATTGACTCTATCAAATTCATTATTATGTTACTCAATCTTATCCCCTACCTTATAATTTATTTATCTATAATTTATACGTACAAGTTACTAAGAAAATACGTAAATAAACAAAATATTTATATTATATTTATGAAAAATGGTACAAATAGGTCATATTGTTAATAACATAATATATACGAGCTAAAAGCTATAGGGGGTGGCATAATGAATGACAACATAGTAGAAGTTAAAAATATAAATATGAACTTCTACACTAAGGAAGGCGAGCTTGAAGTATTAAAGGATGTCAATTTTAACTTGAAAGAAGGAGAAATATTAACTTTGCTTGGTCCTTCTGGAAGCGGTAAATCTACAATTTTAAATATTCTTACTAATCTTTTAAAACCGACTAGTGGTGATGTAAAGATTACTGGAAATATTGGATATATGTTTCAAAAAGATAACTTACTTGAATGGAGAAATATAATGGATAATATAACTATTGGATTAGAAATTCAAGGTAAAAAAGATAAAAAATCTTTAGATAGAGTTGAAAGTCTTTTAAAGACTTATGGATTATGGGATTTTAGAAGCATGTATCCAAAAGAATTATCTGGAGGTATGAGACAAAGAGTTGCACTTATTAGAACACTTTCTGTAAATCCAGATATTTTACTTTTAGATGAGCCTTTTTCAGCTCTTGATTATCAGACGAGATTGTTAGTTTGTGATGATGTTTATAGTATTATTAAAAATGAGAATAAGTCTACTATTTTAGTTACGCATGATATTGGT
>NZ_OEZH01000024.1:9192-47322 GCF_900243075.1 Clostridioides difficile | reverse complement strand
CTTGATTATCAGACGAGATTGTTAGTTTGTGATGATGTTTATAGTATTATTAAAAATGAGAATAAGTCTACTATTTTAGTTACGCATGATATTGGTGATGCTCTATGTATAAAAGTGCGACATCAGAAATTACCTTTTCATTTCTCTACCTCTCGGTAGTCAATATTCCCACCCTATTCATTTGAATCTTTCAGCAAAAAATCACCTTGATAATATTATCAAAGTGATTTTGTTGAAATTATTATTTTTATATTACTTCATTTGAGCATCTATATCTTTATTAGCCGTTTCTGTAGCTTTTTTCATAGCATTTTCTAGTGTTTCATCACCTAATATAACAGCAGGCATCCAGTTAGAAAATTCTCTATCTATGATTGGTAAAGTTAATCCTTTTTGCCATACTGTACCATAATCCGCTCCTGCTATATGAGACTTTAATACGTCATTTTCATCCACCTTAGTATCAACTGCTACAGACTTTCTAGATGGCAAAGTTCCACTTCCCGTTGTCCAAGTTGTCATACCTTCTTTACCTGTTGCATATTTTATAAATTTCCAAGCATTCTCTTTGTTTTTAGATTCCTTATTCATAGCATAACCAACTGTAAATAACAGACTAGATTTTTCACCTTTATATGTTGGCATCTCTAAAGTTCCATATTTAACATCAGGGAAATTATCTCTTAAATGACCTACTACCCAGTTACCTTCTATCATTATTGCTCCTGCTTCAGATCCAAACGCATCACCATTCCATCCATAGCCTAATTCTGCTGCTTGTTGAGTTGATCCACTTTGATATAATGAATTAACTAAATCTAAAACTTCAGTAACTTTAGAATCACTTAAATTTGAATATCCTTCACTATCTACAACTTCTCCTCCATTAGCTTCAATAAATCCCATAACTCTAGGTAATAGGGGGTCTATCATAGCTGCTTTTTTACCTTCTGGTAGCTTTGATTGTAGCTCACTAAAAAATTCAGGCCACTTTTTAAGTTCTGTTGGTATGTCATCCTTAGTATATCCAGCTTGTTCTAATAAACTTTCATTATAATATACTGATAAAGATGAGTAATCTTTTGGTATTGCGTAAGTTTCCCCAGATTCATTTTTGAACCCATTTATTAAATTTGGATATATATCATTAACATCATATTCTTCATCTACATATTGATTTAACGGCTCTAGTACACCTGAATCCATCATTTCTGGTGATAAGTTAACATCTAAATAAAATACATCTGGAGCTGTTCCACCTATTAAATCTGTTTTTAATTGAGTATTATAATCTGTATAAATTTTCTTTTCTACTTTTACTCCTGTTTTTTCTTCAAACTCAGATATCATTTGTGTAAGGGCTTTCTCTTCTCCTTGATTTCCATTCCATACACCAACTGTTACCTCTTTATTTTCTGTTGATCCACCCTCTCCTTCATTCTTTGAGCTACATGCGACTAAACTTGTACTTAATATCGCTACCATAGCTAGCGTTGTTAATTTTTTGAACTTCATATAGTTTTCCCCCTCAAATATACAATCTTTTTTTCTTATACTTCAATATTATACCGAATCGTTTCGTAAGCCAATGTTTTCAGACTCTAACTTATATTAGAAGAGGTATCTTTAAATACCTCTTCTAATAATTATCCTATATTTATTATCCAATCTTCTTTATTCATACCATTTACATATACAACTACTTCGTCATCTAATCTTTCTACTTTTATATTAAAGTACTCTGCTCCTATAAGCATTTTCTTTATCTCTATATAGTCTAATTCTCTAGGAAGAGTTGGTTTTATAGTTATAGTCCTATGATACGCATCAGGGATTATTCCCATTATTCCACTTGCTATTGTCCAGTTTACACCATAACTTGACCAAGATTGTAAGAAACATCCCTTATCAGGTAAGTTTTCACTTATAGCACCAGGCATGCCACAGTATAATAGTTTAGATAATTTTTTAGTATATTCAAAAGCTTGATCAACTCTAGAATATAAGCTTTCTGCATAAGCCATAACTCCTGATGAGATAGACATTGCTATATCTAGGGCATATATATCATCACTTTTTTCATTTTCTTCTATTTCATAATCTTTTTTAACTCCACACAATTGTAAACCATGCTCATTTGTAAATTCAGCACTTTCCAGCCTTTCAAATATACGCTTAGCCCTTTTTTCATCTACTAGTTTAGCCTCTAGTGGACATACAGTTATCCAGTTTTTCATAAGCCATGGTATCTCTTTATTTTCATCTTCACATCTGTGTAATGAGAAATAATGCTCTATTTCACATTTTTTATATGTATCCATTTTTTCATTATTTATAAGATGAGATACTCTTTCTCTCATATCAGCTATACTGCCACTCATATCAGCATATAGTCCTTCTTCTTCCATCCAGAATTTTTTATCTATTTCTTTTTTTATTTTTGGTATTAATTCTTCACATTTTTGTATTACTTCTTCATCATTTAATACATTAGCCATATTTAATAGAGCTTCTAAAGCTTCACAAGTAAGTACTGCTCCATCTAACATTTCCAAATTCAAGCAGTAAAGCTCTATTATTCCATATCCCGTTGGTAATAAGTCTTTATCTTCGTCCATTTCTCCTAATAACCATTCTAACGTACCTTTTTTACAGTAATCGTACATTTCCTTTATAAAATCTACATCACCAGTCCACAGTAATACTTGATTTACAGCTTTTACAAAATGAGGTGTCTCTTGAGTATTTCCTTTGTTGTATGTAACATCAAATGTAGATGTTTCATGTACTATACGACCATTTCCATTTTCTCTATCTGATATTTGTTTTATAAGTCTTAATGTATCCTTACTTTCTTCATGTTGACCCATTGATAAAGTCGATGGAATAGTGTAACATGCATCTGTCCCAAACCACCATGGATAATATGGGAACCCTGCTCCATAACCTCTTCCTAAGTTTGGTATTTCTCTTATCATCATATCCGCGTTGTACTTTAACCATTCACAAGCTGTTTTTACCTCTTTATTATCAATTATTATTTCAGATTTGCTCTTTATTTCTTCATATCTTTTTGCTTTATTTTCTTTTAACTTAGACGTATTTTTAGATACTTTTTCTAGAGTTTTGTTTAATTGTTCATACGATTCACTTGATCCAAATATTATAAAGCTTAAAGTTTTAGTTTCACCTTTTTTAATGCTTAAATCATAGTTAAATGAAGCATTGTACAATAGTTCTTTGTGTATATCAACTTTTCCATCTTCAAAAGCATAAATACCTGCAAACCATGGGTTTATACTATCTTTAAACACTACTTTATTTATGTTATTATTTTTAAATATTTCATCGTTTCCATTTTTATATCCTGCATCTTCTATAGTCCAAGTTCCTATAATGTTAACGATTGCATTAAATGCTACTTTTATATCTAAATCCTTATTTGATTTGATTTTGTAATCAATTACTAAAGCCTCCAAATCATCTGGTACAAATTCACTTTTTACAACTTCTATGTTAAAAGCTCTAAAAATAGTGTTAACTTTAGTTGGTTCTATATTAAAAGTAGTTGCCTCTAAATCTAATTTTTCATTATTTTCAAATATATTTAGACTATATTCATTAAATAACTTTATAGGATGTGCCCAAACACCTGCCATCTCTCCTTCTACATGCCATCCTATTCTTGGAAATTTTCCATTTTGATTTGCTATAGAGTACATCCTATTCCCTACTACTATATATGGATCATTTAAATTTTGAGTTTTAGTTATACTTTTCATATTTGCTCCTTATTAATATTATTTATCTCCACCTATTCTTATACCTTCCATAAAGTATTTGTTAAATAGTGCGTACATTATAAGTATAGGAGTTATTGTTATAATAGATGCTGCCATTATATAGTGCCACTGTGCAACATATTGAGTCTGAAACATTTGAAGTCCCAATGTTAAAGTATATTTATTTGGATCATTTAAATAAAGCATTGGCTTCATAAATTCATTCCAGAATCCCATAAATACAAATATAGCTTGTGTTGAAAGTGCTGGTTTTGCCATTGGTAATACTATTTTAAAGAATATTTGAATTCTGTTTAGTCCATCAATTGATGCGGCTTCCTCTACTTCTTTAGGGAAGTTTAGGAAGAACTGTCTCATCATAAATATGTATGTTGCATTTATTGCAGCTGGTATTATTATGGCTGAAAAACTATTCAACATACCTAACTGCTTTATTATTAAGTAGTTTGGTATTATAAGTATTTGACCTGGTACCATCATTACAGCAAGTATGATATGAAATAATTGTCTTTTTCCGGGAAAACTAAGTCTAGCAAGAGCATATCCTGCCATACTGTTAAATATTATATTTAAAACAGTTCCTACTAAAGCTATAATAAAAGAGTTTGAGAACCACTTTACAAAATCAGATGCTGTACTAAATATATATTTATAATTATCCAAGCTAAAGTTCTCAGATAAAATGCTAAGTCCTCCACCTACAATTTCATTGTATGGCTTAAATGATGCTGACAACCCCCATAAAAACGGATACAGTGTTATCAATGCATATATTACCAATATAGTATAAACTAACATTTTTCCTATTTTACCTTTTTTCATTTATATCACCCCTAAAACTCTATATTTCTTCTCTCTGTAATTTTCTTGCAATCATAGATACTATAAATATCACCACTGCAAGTACTACTGCTATAGATGCTGCATATCCCATTGTTCCATTAGTCTTAAATGCATATTGATACATTGCTAATGCAACTGTAAGTGTAGAGTTTTGCGGTCCGCCAGAACCATTTGAGAATATGTATGCTTGGTCAAACATTTGGAAACATCCTATTATCCCTTGTAATACAACAAAGACTGTTACTGGTGCAATATTTGGTACAGTTATTCTAAAGAATTTTTGTATAACATTTGCACCATCTATAGAGGCTGCTTCATATAAAGCATCTGGTATATCTTGAAGGCCTGCTAAGTATATAGTCATAAAAAATGGTACTGTAGACCATATATTCATGGCCATTATGACCTTAAGTGAAAAATCTGGATCTCCTAAGAAGTTTATTGCTTCTTGCATTATTCGTGATGACAGTAGAAATTGATTTATCGGACCATTTACACTAAATAAAAACATAAATATCATCGTAAGCACTGCGGATGATGTTAGAGTTGGTAAAAACAATACTGTTCTTAACAAGTTTCTAGCCTTTAATTTTTGATTAAGTACGTATGCTAACACTAAAGCTATAAATGTTTGGATTGGAACAACCACTATAACATAATTAAATGTATTTTTAAATGCAGTCCATATACGCTCATCATTAAGTAAGTTTATATAGTTGTTTAATCCTACAAACTCATATGATACATCTCCTAGTAAATTTACTCTTGTGAATGATATATATAATGAATAAATCACCGAAAATAGTGCAAATGTACCGAGTATTAATACAGTTGGAGTGATAAATCCATATGCGTGTAATAATTCTCCTTTTCTTTTATTTGAACTTATTTTCTTATCTTTTATCTCAGAAAAAGATTTTATATTTTTTATTTCTGAGTCTTTCGGATCTGATGCATATGTTTTCCCCATTTTTAAACCTCCCCTATGAAGTATTTTATTTTTTAATCCTATTATATGCCAAAACGTTTCGGAATACAATATATTACGTTAATTGTTTCTGTTCTATTTTTTCTATAGTTTCCTTTAATCTACTCGTATTTGGTATGATAATTTTAGCATGACCTAAATTTTCTTCACTTCCTATACCTATTGATAACATATTAGAATCATTTATGGCTATAATTCCAGCTTCCGAATCTTCTACACCTATACATTCTTTTGGATCTAAGTTTATAAGCTTAGCACCTTCTAAAAATATATCCGGTGATGGCTTTCCAGCTTTAATACTCGCTGGGTCCACTATTGCCTCAAAATACTCTCTCAATTGTAATTTTTCTAATATAAGTGGTGCATTTTTACTAGCTGATGCTAGAGCTATTTTTATATCCTTTTCTTTTAAATACAGTAATGTTTTCTCTATATTATCCATAATATCATTCGGTGTTAATCTTTCCAGCAATGTTAAATAATAATCATTTTTATATTTTGCTAACTCTTCTTTTTGTTCATTTGTATAAAACTCTACTTTGTTACCTTTTTCAAGTATTCTTTCTAATGATTCTCCCCTCGATATCCCCTTTAATGTTTCATTGAATTCTCTATCTATATCTATACCCATTTTATTAGCTAAGTCTTTCCATGCTATGTAGTGATACTCAGCTGTATCTGTTATAACTCCATCTAAATCAAATATTACTCCTTTAATTTTCATTATTTCTACCTCTCTTTTATCTATTTATCTTATTTCTAAAATAGGTTTATAGGATTTCAACTCCCATAAACCCAGCTTCTAATTAATTCAGTTAAATTAGGCTAATGAAGTAGCCTTTTTTAATTCTATAGTGATGTCGTCAACTAAAGTGTATTCCTTATTTTCATGTATAAAACTTACTTCTTTATTATTTGTAGTATTTTGTATATATAATTTATCTTTAGTTATACTAACTTCTAATACATCTGATTTCCAATATATCGAAAACTTCAACTCATTCCATGTACTTGGTATAGATGGATTTATTCTTAATTTACCATCTATCATCCTCACTCCACTAAATCCATTAACTACACATTGCCATACCCCACCTAGAGAAGCTGCATGTATACCTGCATCTGAAGTTTTCATATTTGGACCTAAGTCTATATCACAAGCTTTTCTAAATAATTTGTATGCAAGTTCATTATCACCTAAATCATTTGCAAGTACACAGTGTGTAGATAAACTTAAAGATGAGTCATGCAGTGTTTTAGGTTCATAGTAATTCCAGTTAGCTCTCTTTATTTCTTCAGAGAATAAATCTTCTAATAATAAGAATAATACCATTATATCAGCTTGCTTTGATACTTGTATTTCATTAGCTTGCTTCATATTATAATCTTTGAAGAAGCTACCTACAATTTCTTGATTTTTATATTTTGTTAAATCTATTATTTCTTTCTCTAGATAGGTATCATCTTGAGGTATTACATTAATTTCATTTGGTTCTGGAAGATATACTTTATCTTTCTTTGATTCCCACTTTGTAAAATTTTCAACCAAGTTTAATTTTTCATTCAAACTAACAAAAAGTTCTGGTCTATTTTCTTTTAACTCATTGTAATATTTTACAGCTAAATCTAAGTTCCATTTCGCCATATAATTTGTGAATGCATTATTATCTACATGTTCTTTATACTCATCTGGACCTACTACTCCATTTATTTCATACCTATTTTCCTCTTCATTCCACTCTAATCTTGATTGCCAAAATGTAGCACCATCAAATATGATTTCATATCCATACTTATCCATGAAATCTTGATCATTAGTAACATTGTAATATTGCCATGTTCCATATACTACATCACTTGTAACATGTATTTCTATAAATCCTGTCCAGATTTTCTCAGGTTTTCCTGTTACTATATCGGCAGCTCCCCATACCGGTGTAACTTCTCCATCTTCAAGCCATGCTGATTCCCAAGGGAATTGTGCCCCTTCATATCCATTTTCCTTAGCTTTTTTTCTAGCTCCACCTAATGTTAAGTATCTATATTCTAATAAATATCTTGCGGTTTTAGGGTCATTATATATAAAGTATGGTAAGATAAATACTTCAGTATCCCAGAATGTATGACCTTTGTATCCTTCTCCTGATAATCCTTTTGCACCTACGTTCATTCTATTATCATGAGCAGGTGTCATTATCACTAAATGATATTGAGCAAATCTCATTGCTAATTGTTCATATCCATCTTGTGAATCTATTATGATCTTCGCATTTGACCATATTTTATATTCCCAAGCTTTAGCAGACTCTACTTGTAGTATTTCATATCCCTTAGAGATTTCAGTTTTTAACTCTTCTAGTGATTTAGTCTTTAGCTGTTCATATGATAAACCTTCACACTCTTTGTCTCTTGAAGTAAATACATTAGAAATTTTCTCAAGTATTAAATTTTCATTAGCTTTTAATTCTATATCATAATTATAGAAAATTTTCCTTCTATCCATAGCTATTAAACTATTTACATTACAAGACTCATTATTTATCTTAAAATTGTGAACTGTATTTAATACAAAATCTATTTTTGATTCTGTAGTCTGTTGAGTATATTGAACAAACTTAGAATCATAAACTCTTTTTTCTCCCTCTGTAAAGTGTTGTGCTCCTGTATTTGATACCTGTCCATTTATACCTGATTGTAGATTTATTTTGATGTCTTTTTCTAAAGGAGTTATGCTTACACTTTGTGCTATTAAGTGAATATTTTCTAAAGATACAAATCTTTTAAATTCAAATCTTATCTCTCCACTATTTTCACTAGACCATATCAAACGTCTTATCAATTCCCCAGTCTTGATATTTAATTCTCTCTTATAATCTCTAAATTCCCCCTCCAAAAGATTAAATCTTTCTCCATTTATATATATCCCTATCTCAGTTAGGTCAGCCACATTTGGAAGTTCTGTAACCTCATTTTCGAATTTATTAAAAGTTCCAGCTACAAACATACCTCTTGATTCACCAACATATTTTTCTTCTGTCACCGACCTAAGCCCTAGATAACCATTTCCTAAACACATTATAGATTCACACTTACCTAAGAATTTAGATTTAAAATCTATTTCAGAAACTATCCAGTTTTTGTATTCTCCTTGACCTGAATCATATTTCATTAAAGTCATTACTCCACCTCGTTATTTATATATTTTGTTTATAAGCACATTTTACCGAAACGTTTCGGATTTGTAAAGAAAAAAAGAAAAAATATCAATTTATTTTTTCCTTAAGTAGATTCTCGTATCAAAACACTACATTCTGATTCTACAATATCCATTGGTTCCTCTTTTTTTAAATAATTTATAAGCAACTTACACGCCTTATATCCTTTATCATAACTATCTTGCTTTATTGTAGATATAGAAGGTGTTATATAATCAAGCAAAGTAATACCATCAAATCCAAATATAGATACATCATTTGGGACACATTTATTTAAATCCTTACATGCATTTAGTACTCCTAGTGCCATTATATCACTTGCACAAAATATTGCATCTACATTTTCATTTATTAATTCTATCGCACATTGTTTGGCTTTTTCAAGTTCATACTCACCATTTTTTATTTTAGACTCCTCTATAGTTAATCCAGATTCTTTGAGAGCTTTTGTATATCCAGATTTTCTTCCTATAGATACATGTGCTTTTTCATGACCATTTATAAAACCAATATTTTTTCTTCCATTTTCAATTAATGTTTTCGTTGCTATGTAAGCATATTTCTCATTATCTATTACTACAGATCCCACACTTTCAGTAAGATACGGTATATCTATAAATACAGTTGGAAAATCTAATTTTATTAATTCTTTTACGCTTGGATCATTTCTTTTCACCCCACAAAGTATCGCTCCACTTACATTTCTTTCTTTACAAAACTGAAGATACCCTTTTTTATTCCTAAGTTTTTCAGAGTATAAATATTGAACTACTTCATATTCATTTTCTGTAGCAAAATTGAATACTCCACTCATAATCTCTATAAACATATCATTTGCACTTATGTTATGTTTTTCAAATCCTACTATTATAAGTGCTATAGAATTATCCACTTTAGTGGCTAATTTTTTAGCTGCTAGATTCGGCACGTATCCCAATTCTTTTACAGCTTCCATTACCTTTTTTTTACTAGCTTCACTTACATCATTATGATTATTTATTGCTCTAGATACCTGTGTTAAAGACAATCCAGTATGTTTTGAAATATCTTTTAATGTTACCATTTTTCATCCCTCTCATTTTTTCTCAATATGATTATAAAGCCTAGCTATAATAAAATCTAGACTTATATACTAAAAATTACAGCCATATAATTTCTAGTATGACTGTACACTTCAAGTACGACTATACACTTCATTATTTTACCATATATGGTACAAATCATGCACTTAATTAATATATATACCATTTCAAATATAAATACATATAAAATAAGGTAGAAATAGTCCTCTGTCTGTTTTATCGACCCAGGAACATTTCTACCTTACTAATATCAAACCAAATTTTTTCTAGCTTAAACTTTCTTTTCTAGACTTTTTTACAACCTCTATATCTACATATCTTTACAACTATAGTCTCATCCTCAAGTACATCTAAAAGTTCTTAGTATTTTCTAACACCTGCAGTAATATATTATTTCTAGATATTACTATTATAATCCTTCAAATGCACTTCTTATTCTATTCATACATTCTTCTATAATTGATCTAGGTGAAGCAACATTTATTCTTTCAAATCCTGCTCCTTCTTCTCCAAATATATATCCTTCATCTAACAATACCTTCGCCTTGTTAAACATTATATCTTCAAGCTGTTTTGCATCTAATCCATACTCTCTAAAATCTAACCAAACTAAGTAAGTTCCTTGAGATTTTATCATCTTTACTTTAGGCATATACTCATTAACAAAATCTTCTACATACTTAATATTGCTATCTATATACTCATTTACTTGATTCATCCAATCTTCACAATCATTATAAGCAACTTTAGTAGCAACTATTGCAAATGGATTAGGTAAGAATATAGCTAATTTAGCATCTGTTTCAAGTATCCATTTTTCTTGTAATTCTTTGTTGTTGATTACTATATTTGATAATTGCATACCAGCTAAGTTAAAACTCTTACTTGGAGCTGTACAAGTTATTATTCTATCCTTATAATCAGGGCATGCTACTTCCAATGGTATGTGCTTTTCACCTTTACGAATAATATCACAGTGTATTTCATCAGATATTATCCATAAATCATATTTCTTACATATATCCACTATTTTTCTAAGCTCTTCTTTTTTCCATACTCTACCAACTGGGTTATGAGGACTACATAATATAAACACCTTATTATTTTCATCTTTAGCTAACTCTTCAAATCCATCATAATCCATAGAATAATGACCATCTTCAAACTTTAAAGGACTATTGACTACCTTTCTTTCATTATTAGTTATCTTAGCTTCAAAAGGGTAGTATACAGGCTTTTCTATTATTATACCATCACCCTTTTTTGTTAGTATTTGTGTGAAAAATCCTAATGCAGGTACAACTCCTGGGCTAAAGAATATATTCCCTTTTTCTATTTTCCAATCAAATCTTCTCTTAAACCATCCACATACAGCTTCATAATAATCATCAGTTTGTTGAGAGCTATATCCAAATATTTTTCTGTCTATTCTTTTATGCATTGCATTAATTATCTCAGGAGCACATGCAAAATCCATATCTGCTACCCATAGTGGTAGTGCATCTTCTGGAGAGCTCGGCATAAATTGAGCCTTAAGGTCATATTTAAGGCAGTTTGTTCCACTTCTATCTATTACTTCATCAAAATTGTATATTACTTCAGTCGTTTCCATTTTCTTTCCTCCCAAAATTATTAAATATGTTTTATAACCAAACTTGTCCACCTATACCTACTGGTATGCCTATAGTCATCCAAACTACTACTAAAACTGCAAGTACTACAAAGTATCCTATAGTATAAGGTATCATAGCTGAGAATATAGTTCCCATACCTGCATTTTTATCGTATTTTTGAACTGTTGCTAAAAGTATTATAAAGAATGCATTTAATGGTGATAAATGATTAGTTACAGAATCCCCTAATCTATATACAAACTGAGTAAATGCTGGGTGTATGTTTAATTGCATTAGCATCGGAACAAATACTGGTCCAAATATCATCCATTTTGTACTTCCACTTATAACAAATATATTTATAAATGCTACTAGCACTAAAAATAGCAGTATTATAATTTGCGGTGGTAATGGCAATGAGTTGAGTAATGCTCCTCCTTTTATAGCTAGTACCTGTGCTAGGTTAGACACTGAGAATAGTGTTAAGAACTGGCCTATAACTATTGCAAGTACGATAAACGGTGCCATTGATGCCATTGATTGACATAATATATCATTTAAGTCTTTTACAGTCTTGATTTTACCAACCTTTATTCCATACACAATCCCTGGTAAAAAAAATAGTAAAACTATGAAGAACTGTAAGCAAGACATAAGTGGTGCCCCAAATATTAAAGAACCTTCTGGACTTCTTAAAAAACTATTAGCTGGTATACATAAAGCAACTAATAATGCTACATAAGCTAACACTGTAAAACCTGCTGACTTTGCTGCTTTTGCTTGTTCTTTTGTAACCTCAAAACCTTGAGCATCATCCATACCTTCAGGCTTACCAGTGTATTTACCTAATTTAGGTTCTATAAATTTAATAGTTACTATTGTTGATACTGTAGCTACTATGAATGCAGACACAAATAGCGCATAATAACTAGCTAATAATGTCATATCAAACCCATGTTGCATAGTTCGAGCTGCTGATACAGTTATTGGTGTTAACGTGACATCCCATCCCCCAGGAATTACAGCTGTTGCAAATCCACCACCAACTGATGCAAATCCACAGAATATACCAGCTAATGGATTTCTACCTAATCCATAAAATATTGCCCCTGCAAGAATTGGTACTAATACGAAAGCGGCATCACCAGCTTGATTAGCAAATACTCCTATAAAAGCTATTATAAATACAACCGCATTTCCCTTAACTTTTGATAAACTCATTTTTATAGCAGTTGAGAAAAATCCTGTCTTTTCACAAACCCCTGTTGCAACTGCCATAACTAAAACGACTCCAAGTACAGGGAAGCTTTGGAAGTTCTTAACAAACTCTTGCATAAATAGTATTAAACCTTTTGCACTTATTAAGTTCATAACTTCTATTAACTTGCCTGTAGAAGGACTTATTGCTGAGAAACCTAAAAAGCTTGCTATTGCAGATAATGCTACTACTATCAACGTAATATATGTAAATAATGCTAGTGGATGTGGCATTTTATTACCAACTCTTTCAATCCATCCTAAAAATCCTCCACCGCTTTTTTTCTTATCTTCCTTTAATGCACTTTGCATTTTTATCCCCCCATTTATAAATTTTGATTTATTTTAGTTATTATTTTTTGTTTAAAAATTCAACTGCATATTTAGCCATAAATTCTAAACCTAACTTTAATGCATCTTCATCTATATTGTACTTAGGGTGATGCTGTGCATATATTATTCCTTTTTCTTTGTTTCCTACCCCTAGATAACAATAAAAACCAGAATACTCTTTTAATATTTCACCATAACAATCTGATGCACATATTGGCTCATAAGGATCTAATTCTAATCCATCTATATTAGAAACTACTTCTTTAGCCATCTTAACTGCTTCTTCATCATTTATAACAGGTCCTATACCTCCAGTATGAGTAACCTTCACATCCACTCCGTAAACTTGCCCAACACCCTCACTTATTTGCTTTATAATATCAAACACTTTTTTACCTGACTCTTCAGTAAAATATCTATATCCACCTATTATCTCTGCACTGTTTGGAATAATGTTTCCTATTGTAGTTCCTCCATGTATTGCACATGCATGTACAACACATTGTTCTAGTACACTTACACGATTAACTGGTATAGAAGATACTTTTAAAACTATATCGCAAGCCGGCTTTATCGGATCTATACTTTGATCCGGTCTAGAACCATGACCACCTCTACCCGTTATATCTATTCTCCAACCAGAGCCACCAGCCATACGAGGTCCTGGTTCAACAGAAATTTTACCAGCTTCAATATTTGACCAAACATGAGTAGCTATTAATCTATCTGGCCCTCCATTTGCCTTAAAGTACTGTATTATCTCATTGTGACCTCCACCAACTTCCTCAGCTGATTGGAAAACTAATAATACTCTACCTTCTAAATCTTCTTTTATATCATTTAACATATGTGCAAGTCCTAGTAACATAGCTCCATGAGCATCATGCCCACAAGAATGCATTATTCCATCATATTCTGATTTGTATTCTACATCTGAATCTTCTTGCATTGGAAGCGCATCTATATCTCCTCTAATTGCAATTGTCTTACCTTCTTTTTTACCTTCTATCGTAGCTATTACGATATTTGGTTCAATAGAGACAAAAGGTACCCCTATTTTTTGTAGTTCTTCACCTATTCTTTGAGCTGTTCTTATTTCTTTAAAAGATAATTCTGGATACTTATGGAATTCTCTTCTCATCTGAATTACATAGTCTTCATATTTTTCACTTAATTGTTTTAAATTCATAACATCCCCCTAAAATAGTTATTATAATTGCAATATAGTTTAGATATTAAACTATATTTAAATAGTATCACTACTTTTTCTTCATGTCAAGATAAACGTTTTCATCTTTATTTTTACCAATCTTTTTAGTTTTTTTATATTAAACTGACACATTATAGCATTTTTCTATTTGTATTTCTATTTTCATCTTAATCTATTGAAATTTTTTTATGTATAACAACTCATATAATACTCTATTCTAAACATCAAAAAAGTTTAGTAGTTAAACTTTAAACTACTAAACTTTTTAATTTTATAACTATTATATTTTTATTTTCATCTAATATGCACTTAACTACTACCTCTATATACTAGATATATATCATCTATTTCTTTCTATTTAGATTCACTTTTAACTACATTTTTTCAGAATCACTATTTTCTTGAGGAGATTCTTCCAATAAATTAATAAACAAATCAATCACTTTATAAAAACTATCTATTTCCTCTAATGTACATTCCTTGATTAAGTATTCAAATGTTCTTGTAACATCTATAGTGTCATAGAGCTTATGTGCCTTACTTAACTCTACTCCTGATGTCGTTGGATATAGTAATATAGTTTTTGCATTTCCTTCTTTTTTTTCTTTAGTTATATAACCTTTCTTCTCTAATTTAGATATAGTCTGAGATATCGCACCTTTAGTTCTATTCCACATTTTAGCTAATTGAGTTGGATTTATTCCTGGATTTTCTTCAATCGCTGTTAGTATATGTACTTCAACCATGTTTATAAGTTCCCCAGTTCCATAATCTTTAGGCTTATTGATAAACTCATTATATAATATTACAAATTTATATAATGAGTTTGATTTCGCTTTAAGATACAAAAAAATATCATTCATACTTGCTTGTTCCTTCTTTACTATCTCTTCCATTATAGCGTCTCCTTTTAAGTCACTTGTTTCTATATATATTCTAATTTATAAGATTCTCTTTTTAGATATTATACCATATTAACTTTTATTTCAATCAATAAAGGAAACTATTGGAAAATTTTCTTATATTTATAATTAGGTAAATCTATTTTTATTCGGAACTTTAAAACAAAGTCTGTATTCTTCTAAAAAGTGATGATAATTAAAATATTAGTTTAATTTTAGTTATTAAGCTATACAAAATATTTTCTTATAAAATAAGACGGTGTACAACTCCAGGCATGACAATAGCTGTTTATTATCCTTGAACCATAAGGAGATACAAACTTATCGTTTGGATTATATAGCTCCCAGAAACAATCAGCCCCATCCTTAACCATTTCACCCCAATAACCTCTTATACATTCAAGAGCTTTTTCTTTTCTACTGTTTAATATTAAACATTCAACTAGATGATGATATGCATATGGAGTAACTATATCCACATCAGGTGGATTATTTAATAAGTTATCTAATATCTTTGTATTTGTTTCTTTATCAAATATATCAGCAAGAACACACCATATTTGAGATATCCAAGAAACTTGCTTTTCACTACCACTTACAAAGAATCCTTGTTTTTCATCCCATAAATGATTTTTAGCACCTTGAACTACTCTATCTATTTCATACTCAAGCTCTTCTTTTTTTTCACTATCGCCTAATATTACAGCTAACTTATGAGCTTGTTTTAAAGTATATATTAATACTCCTTGTGCGCCTGCTTGTTTATTTAACCCTTCTTTCCAATCTAAGAAACACCACCAATCATCACTATCATAAACCACACCATTAATTCCAACTCTTTCTAAAGCTGACTTAGCTTGAAGGTATGCAACTTTCCATAATTCCTTTAAAACTTCCATATCCTTAGTTGATTCATAATAGTCATGTAAACATGATATAAAGAATAATGAATAGTCAAATAAAGCAGTATCATCCACTAATAATTTAGGTTCTATAAACAAACATGCTCCTACTTGACCTCTATTTTGAGTTAATCCTGCAAAAAGATATAAACATCTTTTTACTAAATCATTATTTTTAAAAGTTTCATAATTTGTTATAGCTTGTAGTCTTAAATCTCCTATCCAAAGGCGTCTATCACGTTTTGGCCCATCTTCAAAAACAGTCTGCATACAATCTTGCATAGTTTTCAAAGCTATTTTATCTATTTGAATTAAGTCATCATCAATATTTGATAGATAATTTATCTCTGACATATCTACTGATGATACAAAATTACAATATACATCTTCTACTATTATTTTATATTTAGGAGATGTATCTAATACCTTTATTTCTAAATATCTAAATGCATATCTTCTTTTCATATTAATTTCATCAGGTAAAATATCTATATGCATAGTCTCTTCTTGAATCCAACTACTACTTATACCTCCTTTGTAAGTTGAACTATCTTCTCCTATTTCACATAATGTTTCTCCTAGTTTAATTCTTAAATGAGCAGGTGCATCTGGTGGGCTACCTATTGGCTTTATTTTAAAACTTACATATCCTACTTGGTGATTACCAAAGTCAATACAAATGCTCTCACCCTTGCCTAAACTTATATTAGATAGCTCATCTATTGATTTTGTATCTACAACTTCCCAATCATTTTCACCCATTTTAATATTAACAATTTGCTTAGGTTTAACTAACTTTTCTATAAGGGTTGGTTTTAGTCTTTCTGCTTTATCTATGAAATCTTGATTAATCTCCATTTTAAAGTCTTTTATACTATTTGTAATACTAGACATGTTTTTTCTCCTTGATTACGTAATTATTATTTATTTCTCGCATCTAAATCTGCTTTTATTTTAGGGTATTGCTTATCTAAGTCATAAAATTTCATAGTTATCATTGAGCATATTAAAAGTACCATTGGAATATAAACATACATTACTTTAATAGCTACTAATGCACTAGCTGGTTGAACTTCTGCTTTGGCTATGTATCCACCCCAAGCTAGAAGTGCTCCACCTAGCCCACCTGATATAGCTTGTGCACATTTTCCTAAAAATCCATTTACTGAGTTTAATGTTCCAGTTGTATTTACCCCAGTTTTCCAAATTCCATAATCAACAGGGTCAGCCTGCATTGAGAAATATATACTTTCTTTTATTCCATAACCAAAGGCAGAAACTATAGAACCTGCTATAATTGAACTTGTATTTAAATTAGCTATTAGTATTATTCCTAGACCTATAAATTGTACTGCTGATGAAGCTATGTATAAATTACGTTTTCCTAATCTTTTAGCTAAAATTGGTACTAAGAAGTTTGCAAGTATTGGTATTATTGACATAATTGTAGCTACTGTTGTTGCCAATGATTTGCTTCCAACATTGTATGAGAAGTAATATATTAATGCACTAGATTGAATAAAGAATCCAGTCCACATGAATAATATATTTAAAGCAAATAATTTCCAAGGTTTATTTTCTTTTAATGATTTTATAGTTTGGGATAAGGTCACATTTTCAGACTTTATTTCAACACGTTCTCTTACATTTGAGAAAGTAAACAAGAATATTGCACATCCTATAAATGCAAATAACATCATAACTACTCTAAACCCTAGAGCTTCATCAGTACCTCCAAACTTTCCTACTAAAGTTAAAGCACTATAACTTACTATTGTTGAACCTAAGAATCCAAAGAATTTTCTTGATGTTGATAATGCAGTTCTCTCATTAGTGTCATCTGTTAAACTTGGTAATATTGAAGCCATTGGAATATTTACTATAGTATAAGTTAAAGATAATCCAATATATGTAACATAAGCATAAATTAACTTTCCATTTGACGATATATCTGGAACACTAAATGCTAGTACTGCGAATAATGCAAATGGTACTGCACCAAATAGGAAATACGGTCTTGATTTACCCCAACGAGTATTTGTTTTATCTATACAGTAACCAACCAATAAATCTGTAACTCCATCAATTACCCTTGTGACAACAAACATAAAGCTTATTGCCACTGCACTTAATCCCATAACATCTGTGTAAAAATATAAAAGATATAACGATATCATTTGCCAAATTAGGTTGCAAGCTAAGTCAGATGACCCATAGCCTATTCTTTGACGCCAAATTCCTGGTCCATTCTTTTCATTAACAACTTTTAAAGTAGTCATTTTATAATCCCCCTTAATTTTGTTGTTTTTATCATTTCTAATGACTTAATATCATTATATCCTCTAGAAAACGCTCGTACTATTGTCGTTTTTAACCAATTTAATTGATTTATTTTTATATTTATGATATTTTTATGTTATATTTAACAATCCTAAAGATGAAGGAGATTTTATGAGTTTGACTAAACTATTTCAAAGTCTTTATACTTACAATGAATCTGAGTTATTTTATAAAAATTATTATTTTGCAAAGCAAAATCCAGAATCCCTAAAAATATTTATTGATAACTTAAATGAAGATTATATAGTTAATAATAATCTAATTATTCCATATATTTATAATGAAAAGATTCCTCAACTTATGAAAGATGAAACTTATTTTGATTATAATAGTAAGGATAACGTTATACTTATAAAACATAATCGCTACACACCTCAATTTATACATGAGCATATATTCTTTGAAATGATTTATGTTTTATCAGGTAAGTGCCACCAGGTAATTAGTCATCATAGTATACATATGAAAGAAGGAGATATTTGTATAGTTTCACCTGGAGTAAAACATTCTATAGGAGTATTTGATGATAGTATTATTATCAATGTATTAATACGTAGAAGTACCTTTGAGGATGCTTTCTTTGATTTTTTAAGAAACAACAATTTACTTTCATCCTTCTTTTTAAATAGTATTTATAAAGACAGGCAGAATGACTATATCCTTTTTCATACAAATAATGATAAGTCAATAGAAATATCTATTTTAGAGATGTTTTCAGAATATAATAAACAAGATAGATATTACAATAATATACTTAATCATTTAATAATGGTGTTTTTTGCAAAGTTACTTAGAGACTATGAAAATAGTATAGAAGTTCCTAATATGACGAAGAAAGATAATTTAAAACACACAAATATTCTTACTTATATCCAAGATAATTATGTTGATATAACTTTAGAAGAACTTGCTAATAAATTTCACTTTTCTATACCTTATTGTTCTAAGATTATTAAAGAAATTGCTGGTTGTAATTTTACCCAATTATTACAAAAAATTAGACTTGAAAGAGCTGAAAGTTTGTTGATTAATACAAATATTCCTATTGCTGATATTAGCAGCAATGTTGGTTATCCAAATGTAGAACATTTTATTAGGTTATTTAATAAAAAATATAATATGTCTCCCAGCAAATATAGAAAAAATACTACTAAAGTATAACAATATTAATAACTAAAAGGCTATGAATTTGAATTCATAGCCTAATTAAATATGTGAAATATGTGTTTAATTAAGAGTTTGTATTTTAAACTATTTATTTGATTATTATTAACTTAATTTGGGTTCTTGTTAATTTTGAGATGCCCAATCTGCTGGATATGTTACATATATAAATCTAGCATAATCAGGTACAGAAAATTGTATCTTGCTTCCTTTTGGTATAAATATTAACTCACCTGAAGAAGCAGAAACCTTTCTTCCATCTATCATTATATCTAAAGTTCCATCTATTACATAATCTATTTCATCATAGTTTAGAGTCCAGTCAAAAGTTGTTTCCTTCATTTCCATCATGCCACAACCTAATCTTGGGCTTTCCTCTAATGTAAATAAATCTTTTGTGTAAACTACATCACTTGGGTTTCCTGTATCTAATCTATCAGATTCACTAACCTTTACAGTTGGTAATTTTATAGAAGTTATTCCACTAGCATCTTTATTTCTAACAAAATCTACAGTATCTTTAGTTCCATTTATTTTTTCTTCTATTATTTGTCTTACTAATGTTTCAATTAAGTTTTTATCTATATTTGTTATATCCATCTTATACATTCTCCTTTTTTAGTGTCTTATTTGCTATAACCATAGCTAATAATACTGCTGTTATACCACCAATTAATTTAGCAACTATCATTGGTGTTATCATATTAGCATTAAACCCTGCTGTAAATCCTAAGTGGTCTCCAAATACGAATGCTGCTGATACAGAGAATGCTACATTTATTATCTTTCCTCTATTGTCCATATCTTTCATCATACCAAACATTGGTATACAGTTAGCCAAACTTGCAACAAGCCCTGCTGCTGATACATCATTCATCCCAAGAATTTTTCCTAAAGCCATTAATGGTTTATTAAATACCTTTGTTATAACAAATACTAATGGGAATGCTCCTGCTAAAACTATTGCTATATCTCCAACTATTTCTATACCTTCACCTATTGGCTTCATTCCAGGTATTATAACTATTCCAGTTAAAGCTTCAACTATTGAAGCAGCAAGTCCTAAAGTTATAACTATTACTACACCTTTTCCAAAGTATGTGAATCCTTTTATCATAGCATTTTCAAATTTCAATAATCCAAGTGCTATAACTACTGCAAATATTATTATTGGTATTAAGTTTCTAAGAACCATCATTACCTCAAACCCTGCAACTAATCCACCAACAAATGCTCCAATAGGTATTGTTATTATACCTGCAAGTATTCCTGTTGCTAAGAATTTTTGGTCTTCTTTTTCAATTATTCCAAGTGCAACTGGTATTATAAACACTATTGTAGGTCCCATCATAGCACCTACTATTAATCCACCAAACAATCCAGCATTAGGGTCTTTTGCAAGCTCAAGTGCAAGTGGTGCACCTCCCATATCATTAGCTAACAAACTTCCAGCAAACATAGCTGGGTCAGCTCCAAGTATATCAAATACTGGTACTACAATTGGTCTTAATACATCAGCAAGTACTGGTGCTAGGCATATAACACCGACCATTGCAACTGCAAGTGAACCCATTGCCATTATACCTTCTTCAAACTGTTCTCCAAGACCAAATTTGTTACCTATACATTTATCTATAGCTCCAAGTACCATAAAGACTACCATTACATAGATTATAATTTCGTTTATACTCATAGTTCCCCCCATTATTTTATTAGACTTTTTATTATTTGACTGTCTACTGATGGTATTACAGTCTTATATATTACTTCTTTTTTTCTTACTACATTTTCACTTTCTTTTAATGCATATTCTAAACTACTTAAATCCCCTGCTACTATATATACTAATTTTCCGCCTATAGCAAAAGATAATTGAAGTTTTACTAATATTAAATCGCCTGATTTTAAAGTCTTATCAAGCATTTTTATTCCAGCACATACTTTGCTACTTTCAACAACGCCTATAGAGACTATATTATCCAACTTTTGATACTTATTTTTAAATCCATCTAATATTTCTTGCGAAATTGCATTTATCACAAAATTATCTACAATATATCCTTCTCCAAGTTTTATTCCGTAGTCTACACATTCATTTACATAAGAAGTTTCTCCACCTACTATTATTAAAAATTTACCTGGACAAATACTTTTTAAGTACAATACATCAACTGAAGATTTTTTTACCATTTCGTTAGATACTTCTATACCTTTAGCAATACTTTTAAATTCTATAGCTCCTATACTTTTATTCATCAAACACCTCAAATGAATCGACTACTCCAACTATAGTTGCATCTACTGGAACATGAGCTTTTTCAATCGATTCTCTAGCTGAGGAACCTTTGGATATAAGAACTAAGTCTCCATTTCCTGCTCCTGCATTATCGGCTGCAACCATGAAGCCTTCCTTGTATGTGTCTTTAGTTTTTAAAATTTTTACAACTAAAAGTTTTTGACCACATAATTTTTCATCTTTTCTTGTAGCCCAAACATTACCTACAACTTTTCCTATATCCATAAAATTACCTCCTTACACTTTCTTTAGTTTGAGATGGTGTATTCTCATAAAATCTACAGCCAATGGCGTTATTATACTTTTTTTATTAACTAGTATGTTTTTAACTCCATTTATAGTTGGTTTTCTTAAGTCAGCTTCTGATATAAGTTTTTTATTTCTTAAATCTAAACTAAATTCGGTATCTATCTTTATACTTTCTACATTATTTAGACTTTCCATATCTTTATTTAAAGCTTTTGTATTTTCTTTTTTAGAATCTATAGAACTTGATACTTCACTTTTTATGCTTAACTTATTTTTAGTTATAGTATTTAAGTCTTTTATAATTTCCACACCAAATTTACATATTTCATCTTCAAAGTACATAAATTTCTTATATAACGCTTTTGGTGCAGTATCTTTATATTTTTTATATTCAATTTCTTCATCTAGGACATATACCTTTTTGCCCTTCATAATCATTTTTAGTATAAATCTTTCTTCCTCACTTGTTGAATTTCCAAGTGCTAGATTTGATAATCCCCTCATACAAAGTCTTGAAACTATCACTATTTCACATTCTTTTATACTTTTATCAAATTCTACTATTTCAAATTCATCTTTTAATAAGTTAAATTTATTGTTGTCTTGTTCAAATACAATCACAGCCTTAGGTTTATTAGATATTTTTAGTTCATTACTATTTATTTTTTTATAGATTTCTTCCATTATTAAATCTACAAGGTTATCATAATTCATATTAAATCCTCCCTAGAGGTAATCTATATAGTAGGTTAAATTTATGCTTTCTTTATTATTTTAGCAACAGTTCCTTTTGAATAGCCACATGCATTGGCTTCATCATAATCTATGTGCATGTAAGTTTTAAAGCTGTCACTAACTCTTATTACTACATCATCAAATGTTAAAGGTCTCTGACCCATCACCTTAGCTTCAACTATTTCTTTATCACATACATTGAATTTTTCAGCATCCTTAGGAGTCATGTGTATATGTCTTTTAGCAACCATTAACCCTTTATCAAGTTCAACTTCACCATGTTGTGTTGATATTTTAATACTTAAAGTACCTTCTAAGTCTCCGCTTTGTTTTATAGGAGCTTTTAATCCAAGAGTTGAACCATCTGTTAAAGATATTTCTACTTGAGTTTCATTTCTACATGGACCAAGTACAACTACATTTTTTATACTTCCTTTAGTACCAGTTATTGTGACTCTTTCCTTACAAGCATATTGACCTGGTTGAGATAAGTCTTTTAATTTTGTAAGAGTATATCCCTTACCAAATAATTTATCTACATCTTCTCTACTTAAGTGAACGTGTCTTCCTGATGCCTCAACTTCTATGAATGCTTCTTTTTTAACTCTATTTATTACTTCTTCTACTATTTCATTTAATAGACTCTCCATTGTGTCCTCCAACTACTTATACTTATTAGTTCTAACTTTATATATCATTATCCAAAATGCTGACGATAATCTATTAAGTGCCTTTATTAAATCTTCTCTTTGAACATTTCCGTACTCACCTTTAAGTGCTTCGTAAGCTGCAAGTTCAACCTCTCGTGTATTACTTCTTATACTATTTATAGCTACTACTACTTCACCCATTTCATAACTTGGGAACTCATGTCCTATACCAAAGTATTTTTTAGGATAGTGAGATTGTTCTCTAAGTTCTTGTGGAGTCAACCCTAAAAGTTTAAAGTCTTCTAGTTTTTCTTCTAAAACCTCACATCTCATTATATTTCTTACAAAGTCTAATACCTCTTGTAATTCCTTAACAAGCTTTGGCATACCTAGTTTTTGGCAAAGAATCTGTGCCTTTAGTATTTCTGATTCAAGAGAATCTATTTTTCCTCTCAATATTATTCTTTTATGGTCTTTAAAAACCAAAAGATTTCCATTTAATTGAGTCATATGTTCTGGTTTTTCATCCAATTTAGCACCAAATACAGTAGTATATTTATATGTTTTCTCTTTAACTACTTCTTTTATAACTTCTTTGGGTTCATTATTTATATCTGAAAGCTTATCAATATATTTGAGTTCAATACTTCTCTCAGTTAAATAAGATTTTGCAGAAGGAGTTATTATTTGTCCTTTTTCTATATAAAATTCAGTTATATTGCCTTTGTTTTTTCCTATTTTTCTTTTTATTTCGTTTTCTGTTAAAACACCCATTTTATCACATCTCCTATTAGATGTATAAAAAAGACTACCTCAAAATACATTGAGTTTATTAGTAAGACTCATTTTTGAGATAGCCTCTTTTTAATCAAAATTTAAATTTTAAAACTACTTTTATATTACTCAGCTGATACTTTTGGTAATATAGCATCTACTTCAAAGTGTGGTCTTGGTATAACATGAACTGATATTAGTTCTCCAACTCTTTCAGCAGCTGCAGCTCCAGCATCTGTAGCAGCTTTAACAGCCCCAACATCTCCTCTTACCATTACAGTAACTAATCCTCCACCTACTTGCTCTTTTCCTACTAATTGTACATTTGCAGCTTTAACCATTGCATCTGCTGCTTCTATTGCTCCTACTAATCCTTTAGTTTCTATCATTCCTAATGCGTTTGCACTTGCCATAATCTTATCCTCCAAAAATTTAATTTTATAGTTTTATAGTTTATATTTTTAGAAATTTATAGTTATAAATTTCATTTTTATTTTAGTTATGCTAGTTCTTTAACTAATCTTTGAACAAGAAGATTTATTAATTCTTCTTTATCCATTGAGTCAAACATTGACTTTTCAACTTTAGATGTATCTTTTCCAAGTTCTTCTATTTCTTTGATTCCATAAGCTACTCTTTTAACATTTATTAAATCAAGTGGTCCTATATTGTTTGAAGTTGAACTTCCACCTATTGCACCACAACCAAGTGTTAGTGCTGGTACAAGGTTTGTTGATGCACCTATTCCTCCAAGTGCTGAAGGAGTATTCACAAGTATTCTTGATACTGGCATGTTAAGAGCAAATCTCTTTACCAACTCTTCATCATTTGCATGCATTGAGAAGGTATGACCTGCACCTTCATTTAGTAATATTTCTCTACATCTACTCATAATAGCCTCTACATTTTCCTCAACATAGAACGCTAGTATTGGTGTAAGTTTTTCTCTTGAATAGGCTACATTATGACCAACTTTATTTTCTTTTGCAACGAGAACTTTTGTATTTTTAGGTACATTTGTTAAATCTGCTAAATTTGCTATTACTTCAACACTCTTACCAACTATTTGTGGATTCATAGTACCATTAGCTCTTAATATGAATTTTGCTAATCTTTCACTTTCCTCTTCATTTAAAACATATGCACCTTGATTTTTAAGTTCTTTTAACACAGTTTCTTCCATAGATTTTTCTATTACTATAGATTGTTCTGATGCACATATAACACCATTATCAAAAGTTTTAGAATCTATTATTCTTTTGATTGCTAACTTAACATTGGCTGATTTATCTATGAACGCTGGTCCATTTCCAGGTCCAACTCCTATAGCTGGTGTTCCTGAAGAGTAAGCAGCTCTAACCATTGCTTCTCCTCCAGTTGCTAATATTAAGTTTGTATCTTTATGTTTCATTAATTCATTCGTTCCAACTATACTTGGATTAGTTATACATAATATTGAATCTTCTGGAGCTCCAGCTTTTATAGCTGCTTCACTTATTATATTAACTGTTTCAAGTATGCATTTTTTTGCATTTGGATGTGGAGAGAAAACTATAGTATTTCCTGCCTTTAGAGATATTATAGTTTTGTATATTACTGTTGATGTTGGATTTGTTGAAGGTATAAGACCTGCCACAACTCCAACTGGTGTAGCTATATCTATTGTATTTGCTTCTTTATCTTCACCAATTATTCCAATAGTTTTTGTGTTCTTTAAAGTTTCATAAACTCCCATAGATGCAAAAGTATTTTTAATCACTTTATCTTCCCATTTTCCAAATCCAGTTTCTTCATTTGCCATTTTAGCTAATTTAGTAGCATTATTAAATGCTGCATCTGCAACAACTTTTACTATTTTATCTATTTGCTCTTGGCTCATTTTAGAAAGTTTCTCTTGAGCCACTTTAGCTCTTTTTACAAGAGTTCTGACTTCTTGTATAGATACTAAATCTTTATCTAAAAGTGTCATAACTATCTATCCCCTCTGCTAAGCTTTTTAACTAAGTTTATCAATTCTTCTTTTTTAAGAACATTTAAATCTTTATAAGTTATTGAAGAGTCTAATTTCTTAGCCATAGCTTTAAGTTTTTTCACGCTGTTTTTTGATAAATCATCTCTATCAAAATCATAATTTTCTATTTTGACTTGTTCTAATACTTCTTTATTAGTATTTTCTATTTTTTCTTCATTAGTTTTTGTTAAACTATCATCAACTACTTCAATTTTTTTGTTAATTTTCTCTATATCACTATATAATTTTTCATTATTATTTTCACTATTCTCAGTGACATCTAAAATTACATTATCTTTTTTCGATAAATTATCAGTTATTTCTAATGTAATTTCAAAGTTTTCCTCTATGTCTTCTGAAACTTCACAGACTTTAGGTTCTTTATTTTTAAATAAAGCATCTGTTACTTCACTATGGATTCTTGGTATAATATGTGATGCTCTTAATGTACCAACTCTAGAAGCTGCAATTTCACCTGCTTCTAGAGCAGATTTTACAGCACCAACATCTCCACATATTGTTAAAGTAACAATACCTGCTCCAACCTTATCAATTTTTACAATATTAACATTTGCAGATTTCAAACAAGCATCAGAAGCTTCTATTGCAGCAACATATCCTATTACTTCTATTAAGCCTATAGCATCCATCTAACTATCCTAGAATCCTGTTGGATTGTCTGCAACTGATTTTACTGCTTCTGCAAATGCATCACATGCTGCTTTACAAGCTGATTGAGAACCTGTAAGTAATGCTCCACCAAAGTTTGTTTCAGTTGGAGGTGCAAATAATTCACACATCTTAACATCTGCAGCTTTCATTGCTGCATCTAGAGCATACATTGCTTCAAGTGGTGGTGCTACTAAATAAGCTAATGCCTCACCTTCTCTTATTCCTGCCACCTCTGAAAGATATGTACCTGTTCTTGATACGCAGTGAGCATAATATGCTATTGAATCATCATCATTTGCACTTATAAAAGTTGCTCCATATTCTAGAAAATCAACTACTGCATTTAGACCGCTTCTTACTTCCGCTGGACTTGGTCCTGCTATTATTCCTAATACTTCTCCAGCAAGCTTTGTTGAAGCATTTGCAGCACCTGCATACATTGATTTTGCATACACAACATCAACTTCTGAAGCTTTAGTTGCTTCATCAAGAGCTGTGTACGTAACATCATCACAGTCTGCAGTTATTAAACCTAAACTTTTGTGATGTGATTTTAGTTCTAGTTTTTGTGCCATTTCTGGACTTATATTTGAAATTATCTTAATTCCTAATATATTAGGACGAATTACATCGTTTTTCATATTCTACACTCCCTCGACTTTACTTAAGGTCTATTCCTGAAGCTTTTTTATCTAACATAGTTTTTATAAGTTCAGCTATATGAGCACCTGCTTCAACTGCAGTTGTTCCACCTTTGTGAATGTTTGATATAACTGTTCTCTTTGCTTCTGCCATTCCTATGTATGGCTTGTACGCTATATATGCTGACATTGATTCAGCAGTAACTAATCCTGGTCTTTCTCCAACCAACATACATATAACTTCACAACCTAATTCTTCACCTAAATGGTCCATAGCACCAACTCTACAATGTTTAACAAATAAAATTTCACTTGAGTCTATACCATACATTTTTAGACCTTGTTTTATAGCTGGTACACAGTCTTTTAAGTTTGCCTCTATAGCAGCTGAACTAAGTCCATCTCCTACTAATATTAAAACTTTTTGATTTGTACCAAATTTAGATTTTATACTATTTATAGTTTCTGGAGAAAATTTTCTTCCCAAATCTGGTCTTGTTAAGTATTCATCTTTATCTTTACATAAAGTTTCTACTGCAAACATATCATTTTCTTTTATAAATTCATCATCTACATAAGAGAATACAGCGTCTTGTGCAGCAGCATGGTCTGCTCTAAATCTTAAAACTGTTTCTGTTTTATATCTAGTACCAGCTCTTCCTATGCCTAATCTTGCAGGTGTTTTTGCTTTCATATCTAAATAAGCCTCTGCGTCCTTAGGATTTTTTACTAGTAATTGCTTTCTTATATCAACTTCCGTTATATCATCTATACAAGCATTGTTGTCTATTACAACTTCAGTTGCCTTCTTAACAGTTTCAGATACAACATTAGTATCTAATTCCCCAACCATTTGTCCAACTAACTGTTCTACTAATGCTTTTAAATCCTTCTCATTCATACTAAATACCTCCTATCCTAATAATACAGATGCGTCTCCCGCTAACTCTGTTAACTTACCATCTTTAGAGAATCCCATCTTTTCCATCCAAGCATCAAATTCTTTTATTGCTGTCAATCCAAACATTTCTCTAAGCGATGCTGTTTCATGGTATCCTGTTGTTTGATAGTTAAGCATAACATCATCTCCATGAGGTATTCCCATAAAGTACGTACATCCTGCTGTTGTTAATAGTATAGCTAAGTTTTCCATATCATTTTGGTCAGCCTTCATATGGTTAGTGTAACAAACATCAACACCCATTGGTAATCCATGTAGTTTACCCATAAAATGGTCTTCAAGTCCTGCTCTTACAACTTCTCTAGCATCATATAAGTACTCAGGCCCTATAAATCCAACAACTGTATTTACTAAGAATGGTTCATACTTTTTAGCAAATCCATAGCATCTAGCTTCCATAGTAACCTGGTCTATTCCATGATGCGCTTCTGAAGATAATTCTGAACCTTGTCCAGTTTCAAAATACATGACATTAGGTCCTGTAGCTGTACCATGTTTTAAAGCTAACTGTCTAGCTTCTTCTAAGGTATCTCCATTAAATCCAAAGGCTTCATTTCCTTTTTCAGAACCTGCTATAGATTGGAATATTAAATCTGCAGGAGCACCATTTCTTATTGCTTCCATTTGTGTAGTAACATGTGCTAATACACATGTTTGAGTTGGTATTTGATATTTTTGCTTTACTTCTTCAAATCTCTTTAATACTTTAGTAACACTTTCAACAGAGTCATCAACTGGGTTTAATCCAAGTACTGCATCTCCTATACCAAAAGTTAAACCTTCAAGAAGCGATGCAAGTATTCCATCTGGGTCATCTGTTGGATGATTAGGTTGAAGTCTTGCTGATAACGTTCCTTGTTCTCCTATAGTTGTATTACAGTGAGCAGTAACCTTTATCTTTTTAGCTGCATAAACTAAGTCCATATTTGACATTAATTTTGCAACTGCTGCTATCATTTCAGAAGTTAATCCTCTTGATATTCTTCTTATATCAAGGCTTCTAGTATTTGAATCTAATATCCACTCTCTAAGTTCAGATACTGTCCAGTCTTTTATTTCTTCATAAACTTTTTCATTTACAGCATCTTGTATTATTCTTGTTACTTCATCTTCCTCATATGCTACTGCAGGATTATTTCTTATATCCTCTAGCTTTATGTGTGATAAAACAACTTTTGCTGCTATTCTTTCTTCAGCTGATTCTGCTGCAAGACCTGCTAATTTATCTCCTGATTTTTCTTCATTAGCTTTAGCCATTACATCATATAAGCCTTTAAACTGATAAGTACGTCCAAATAATTTTGTCTTTAAAATCATTTACTTACCTCCTTCTATTAATTAAAAACTAATGTTTTTATTACCACAGGTAAAACTTTACCTTCAACTATAGGTTTTCCAATGTCGATATAGTCTCCATTTTCAACCTTAACACTGTCTATACAAACAATTTCTTTTTTATAATTTAATAATGCATATATTGCTTGACCTAATACTTTTGCCATATCATTTTCAACGATTACTATAAAAGGTAAATCATTTTCAATGATTTGTTGCATTCCATCTACAAACCCTTTAGCATACTCTTGTATATCTGAAAAGGTTGGATTTTTCTTGCCTATCATGGCTATAGCAACTTTCTGTAAATCATTTTCTAATTTAAACCAGTTAAGTTTGTTTTTTATAGCCTCACTGATTTGTTTTGAAGTACCTACTTCTTCATCAATTGATAATTTTAAGACTGGCAAATTCTTAATTGGAAACTTTTCGCTAGTATAAGTTATTGTACTTCCACTTACTTCAGTAGTATGAGAACCTGCTCCAACTACTGTGGCTCTTATTGTTTCCATAGATTGAACCACATTTACTTTTTTAAGGTATTCGCAATTTTTTATTGCTTGCCCAAGTAAAATTCCCAAGTCACCATATTCAAAATAATCCCCTATTTCTCCATCGTAGTAAATATAATCAGCTACTCCACCAGAGAATGAAACATTCTTAATACTTTCATCTACACTTATTGATTTATTGGTTATTATAAAATCAAATAAAGGTGTCTGTTTTTTTAATCCTATACTTTCCATTAATAAGTCAACCATTATATCAACTATTGGTTTTGTGTTTTCTATTGTAGCTACAGTTCCTACTTGAAGGTTTAAATTATTATCTTTTATGATTTTATCTATTTTAGGTGATATATAAGTTATTTTTTTACTTATTTTATCTATCTTTATGAGTCTTCCACCTATATCCAAACACCCAGTATCGGTTACTTCTCCCCTTTTAAATGAAGCTATATTACTAGTTCCCCCACCTATGTCTATATTTACAATTGTAGTTGAATGTTCTTTTGAATAAATATGAGCTCCAGCTCCTTTTCCTGATATTATGCTTTCTAAATCAGGTCCTGCTGTTGCAACAACAAAGTCTCCAGCAAATCCACTTAAAGTATGAAGCACATCATTTGCATTTTCTTTTCTAGCTGTTTCACCAGTGATTATTACTGCTCCTGTATGTATATCCACTTTAGATATATTTGCTTTTTTATATTCATTTTCAACTATATCTTTTATCTGTTGACCATTTATTTCATTATTTGAAATAAGAGGAGTGAAATAAACTTTACTTTTATAAATAATTTCTTTGTCTACTATACTTATTCTAGGTACCGAAAAATTTGATTCAGTATTTTCCACTATTAATTTAGAAAAAATTAACTGAGTGGTACTTGTTCCAATGTCAATACCAACACTTAATAACTCTTCTCTCATTTTCTCACCTCCTAAAATTTAAGTATGTCTTAAACAAGCAAAGAGGCTTAAAGTTATAATAAATATATGTTAAATTGAATATATACTTATAATTTTTATAAATACATTCAACTAACTTAATCTATTAATAACCTTAAGCCTCTTTGCTCAATTAAAACTACTACTTTGTAGATGAGTTATTATTTAAATATTAATTTGTGTAGGTATAGTAATTAATACTTCTGTACCATTCTTACTACTTTTTCTCTCTATATTTCCTTTTAACATCTGTGTTATATAGCTATCTATTATATATGTTCCTAAACTATTTTTATTTATATTATCACTATCAAATCCAACTCCATCATCTATAATAGCGATATTTCTTGAATCATTATCTTTATTTATTAATATTTGTATATTACCATGTTCTCTATCAGTAAAAGCATGGTCATAACAGTTTTGTAGTATTTCATTTATAACCAAAAGTATTGCGGTTGCTTTTTCTCCACTAATTTTAAAATCTTCACCTGTTATACGTATATCTATATCCTTACTAAACAAATACCCACCTTGAATATTTGACACTAATAAATTGATACCTTCTCGTATAGATATATTATTATCCACTTCCTTAGATAATAAATAATGAGTCGAAAGTATTGCAAATACTCTATTTATTATATTATCCAAACACTGCTTGACTTCATCATTTTGAGATAATCTACTTTGTTTTTTTATTATAGATATTACTGTATGAAGATTATTTTTCACCCTATGATGAGCTTCTCTTATAGCTACTGTTTTTAAAACTAATTCTTCTTCTTTTCGCTTTAAATCACTTATATCTTGTACTATTTTACAAACCTTAAACTCATCATCTTTGATGTATATGGTCTTTATTTTGAAAAACATATTACCTATTGAAACTTCATTTGTTTCATCATAATTTTCATCCATTAATATATCTTCAAATACTTTAGTTTCTATATACAAGTCATTATAATGCATATCTTGTATATCACATTCAAATCCAAGATTTTTATATATCTCAGTTGCAATACGATTTTTAATTTTTAATTTCCCATTTTTATCAAATATGAGTATAGCTGAATTTAAATTATCAACTAAAAAATCATTATTTCCTATCAATTTTATAAACTGATGTAAATTTTTATTTTCTTCATCTTCATTAGTGTTAAACTCATTCTTAACTTCACTACTTATATCTTTTTCAACTATTAATACTGCTAAAACTTTGTCATCTAATGTTATTGGCTGAATATTTTGTTTAACCAGTTTATATTCTTGTGTTAAAGCTTTTATATCTCTTACTCTTTCTCCTGTTTTTAAGCACTTTATAACTCCTGGTTCATTTTCAAGTAGAGCCTTTTTACCTATAACATTTTCACAGTACACTGACTTTTCTTTAGGTCTACTATGTGCCACAACAATTGCTTCATCATCAATTTTACTTAATACATCTATAAAAACATCAGCCTCATAAAAGGAAGCCATTAAATCTAAGGATTTTGATACCTCTATAATTTTTTCAATTTCATTATTATTTAAGTATGTTTGTGTAGTTGCTATCTTTTTTATCGTATTAGTCATCGTATCCTATTATAATCATCTTGGCAATTTCCATCATTGTAGTTCTTTTATCCATACTTAATTTTCTTATTCTAGTGTATGCTTCATCCTCAGAAATTTTAAACTCTCTTATAAGTATACCTTTTGCTCTTTCTACTAATTTTCTTTCATTCAATTTAGAATTTACCTTTTCTAAATCCTTTTTCATTTTTTCAAACTCATTTACTTTATTTAGACACATTTCTATAGTTGGTATAAGTGATTTTTCGCTTGCTGTCTTTACTAAGTATCCATAAGCACCTATACTTTTGGCCTTTTCTACGTATTCTTTATCCTCAAATGAAGTTAATAAAAGTACTCCACCTGCTAGATTTTCTTTACATATTATTTTACCTGCCTTTATACCATCAAGTATTGGCATTTCTATATCCATTATAACTAAATCAGGTTTATGTTTTTTACACATTTCAACAGCTTCAAATCCATCACTTGCTTCTCCTATTATTTCATAGCCATGACTTTCTAGTATATCCTTTGTATCCATCCTTAACAGTGGTTCATCATCAACCAATAGTATTTTTTTCCCCATGTTCCTACCTCACTTAAAGATTAAATCTTTTTAGAATAGTTTATATATTTTTTTATTTTATCATACTTTTATCATAATTTTGAGTAAAAAAATATTTCCCCTTAAATTTCATCTATATTTTTAGATTTTTCTAGATATTTAAATAGTTTTTCAAGCCCTATATCATCAACTGTGTCTATTTTAAAGATTTGACTTGCTCCTGCTAGTGATAGTCTTTCATAAGCTAGATTAACCTCGTCTTCAGTAGCTTTATTTATTTTAGTTATAATCCCTATTACATCTTTGCAAAACATACTTGCAAATCCTGGTGCTATATAATTTTCTTCTTGTGTAGCATCATACACTATTGCTATAATTTTAGCATCTGCTGATGTTGTTATTAAGGCATTGTATAGGCTTCTATTCTCCATATATTCACCTGGAGTATCTATTGCATTATTATAAAGTTCTACTGACTGAGTTTTTTTATATTTCAATTCTAATTGGTCTAGTTTTTGACATAAAGTAGTTTTACCACTACCTGTCTTTCCCATAAATATTATATTCTTCATTGTATTATTATGTCCTTGTTATTTTTGTAGATGAGAAGTTTAACATATTTCCTAAAACTTCTAAAACATCGTTTAATGCTGATTCTACAGAACTTACATCACCTGATATTACTACAGAACCACTAAATCTATCTATAAAACCTAAAGATACATTTGAAGCTTTTGTAGCAACATCTGCTGCTATTATTGATGCTTCACTTGGTGTTATTGTAAGTATTCCTATTGCATCTTTTTTATCAAGCACTAATCCTAGTTTCTTATATATATCTTCATTAGGATTAGCTATTATATGTGCTAATGTAACCTGTTTTCCAGGAACATATTCTTGAATAACTCTTTGCTTAGATTCTTCAGTCAAATTTATTCCCTGCTTTCTTTAAATATAGTTTACTAAAAAGTTATTTGTTTAAAATAAAAAGAGCTCCATAAGAATAATATTAATATTCCTAAGAAGCTCCGTTGCTTTCTACTAAAGTATCACGCCTTTGTGATACTTTCATTATAGTTTTCTGTTTTATATTTGTCAATATATAATTTATATTTTTAAAAACATTTTCCCTACTTGTATAATATTATGTTTACATGTAATAAAATGTAGTTATTTAATATTATTTAATATGTTTATTATATCATCTTCAGTTGGTACTTTGGGATTAGTTAGTGTACAAGTATCTTTTATAGCAAGTTTTGCTATTTCTCTTTCCTCATTAGTTACATCTTTTAAACTTAATTTGCACTGTGTCAGTTTAGTTGGCATATTCATTTCTTTTTGTAGTTTTTTTATTTCATTTACTAAATTTCTAACAGCTATTCTTATATTACCATTCCCAAGCCCTACTAATTCTGCTATTTGTGCATATTTCTTAGCTGTATCAGAGTAAGTTGTGTTAGTATATCCTACTATTGATGCATTATATTCTATTACATGAGGAAGTAATATAGAGTTTGTTCTTCCATGTGGTATATGGAATTTTCCACCTAGTACATGTGCTATAGAATGATTTATACCAAGTGATGCTTGATTAAATGCCATACCTGCTAAACAAGATGCATTGTGCATTTTTTCTCTAGCTTCTATATCATTTCCATCTTTATATGCTTTTATTAAGTATTTAAACACTAACTTTATGGCTTTTTCAGATAGTGCATCTGAGAAGTCATTAGAATTTGTAGATACGTAAGCTTCTATAGCATGTGTTAATACATCCATACCTGTATCTGCTGTTATGAAGTTTGGTACAGTTTTTACAAGTTCTGGGTCTAGTATTGCCATATCTGGAAGTAAATCATCACTTACTAATGGATACTTACATTTCTTTTGACTGTCTGTTATTACAGCAAATGATGTTACTTCTGAACCTGTTCCACTCGTTGTTGGTATTGCTATAAATTCTACTTCATTAGATTTTAATATTTTTTTAGAAAAATCCATTATAGATTTTGCAGCATCTATTGCAGAACCTCCACCTAATGCTATTATTATATCTGGGTTTGTAGATTTAAATGCTTCTATTCCCGCTACTACTACTTCTATTGGTGGGTCTGGTACTATTTCTTCAAAAATTTGATATGTTGAGTTTACTAAATTAGATGTTATTTTATCTATTGTTTTTGATTTAACCATAAATGGGTCTGTTATTATTAGTACTTTTTTGTTTTTTAATTCTTGTAGAGCTTTCAGTGAGCCTTCTCCAAATTTAATTCTTGTTTTAATCTCAAAGTTATTCAAATTTCTATCCTCCTTAAGTTAAATACGCAAAAAAGCTCCATAGACTTTATCTATGGAGCTCCATTGCTCTTTTAACACTTCGTTGTGCTATATTTAAAAATATACTATTTGATTAATATAATGTCAAGTCAATAGTATATAAAATCAATAATCAAAGCTTATCTATCAGCTTTACTTACATTTAATTCTTTTTCTAAAGTACTAAATGCTTTATCTAAGACTTCTTTAGGATATTTTTTACCTATTATATTTACAAACCAACTAGCTTTAGCTATTTCTATTCCATTAAGTTTAGCTTCATCTTTAGGAAAAATCTCTACAACCTTGATTTCCATATGCAAGCCCCCTACAAATTCTTGTTATAACTATTAGTTTCAAAAAATCATCCTTTAAAATATTTAGATTTTAGCTTTTTCATAGTAACTTATGCTTTTATATTAATTTATGAAATTAGAGATTTGTCCTGATACAACTAAGCATCAAAATTTATTATTGATTTAAAATTTGAATAGTAAAGAAATAAAATAAATAGTCATATATTATAAAAAGTAGAATTATATAAATTTACCTAATTAATAAATTCATTCTAATAAGTTTACTTGAAAGGCTGTATACAAATAATTTCAAATATATATCCTAATTTATAGGAGGTTTTAATTTTGAAAGCTGCAATTTATTCAAGAAAATCAAGATTTACTGGAAAAGGTGACTCTATAGAAAATCAAATACAATTATGTATGGATTATACAAAATCTATTGGTATAAAAGATTTTTTGATATATGAAGATGAGGGTTTTAGTGGCAGTAATATAGATAGGCCACAATTTAAGAAAATGATGCAGGATGCTAAAGATAAGAAATTCAATTATCTGGTTTGCTATAGATTAGATAGAATATCGAGAAATGTATCTGACTTCTCTACTTTAATAGAAAAATTAAATGAACTAAACATATCATTTATCTCTATTAAAGAACAATTTGATACTTCAACTCCAATGGGAAGAGCTATGATGTTTATATCAAGTGTATTTGCTCAACTAGAAAGAGAAACAATAGCAGAACGTATAAAAGATAATATGTATGAATTAGCTCGTAGTGGTAGATGGCTTGGAGGCAATACACCTCATGGATTTAACAGTGAAAAAATCACATTCTTGGATGAAAATCTAAAGGAAAGAAGTATGTATAAGCTTCAAGTAAATAATGAACAAATGGAGGTTGTAAAGTTAATATACAATAAATACTTAGAACTTAGGTCATTATCCAAGTTATATAAATATGTTTATCATAATGGAATAAGAGGTCCTCGAGGTGGTAAATTTGACCCGAGTTCTTTATCTAGAATACTTAGAAATCCAGCATATGTAAAAGCTAATGATGAAGTTTTAGAGTATCTTAGAAACAATGGTATGGATGTTATAGGTACTTCAGATAGAAAATGTGGAATCCTTACCTATGCTAAAAACACATCTGATTCAATAGCCGCAATTGCAAAACACTATGGAGTCATAGAACCTGAAATATGGCTTGAAGTACAAAGTCAGCTAGATAAAAATCGTGATAAAACACCAAGAATAGCAACTGGCAAAACTGCTCTTTTATCTGGTCTTATAAAATGTGGTAAGTGTGGTGCTAATATGAGAATTACCTATAAGGGTAAAAAAACTGATAAAGATTTAAAATATTATTATGTTTGTGGTACTAAAAAAACACTTGGTGCTGATACTTGTAACTGCAAAAACCTTAATGGACAATTAGTTGAAAGCTTAGTTATAGATAAAATTAAGAATTGCAAAGTGGAATCTATCATAAGTGAATTTAATAGTAATAACATTAAGAATGGTAATATTTTTAATGTTTTAAAATCTGAGACTAATTTACTTAAAAATCAAATTTTAGATAAGGAAAGACTTATTAAAAATTTAATTATAGAACTTGCAAAAAATACTGGTAGCACTGCTTCTGATTATATAGTTTCTCAAATTGAGAGCTTAAATAGTGAGATTAGTATTTTAAAGAATAAGATTAATACTTTGGAGTCTAGTAATGTCAATATTACTAGTGACAATATTAATCTTGATATTATTACTAATAATCTGAAGAGATTTAATGATGAAGTTGATAATGCCAGTTTAGATGATAAGAGATTGTTATTATCTACTATTATTAATAGTATCGTTTGGGATAGCAGTTTAGGAAATCTTAATATTATTTATATGGGTGCTGAAATGGATAATTCTGTTTCATTGAGCAATTAGTTGCACTTTTTTAGTTATAGTA
>NZ_OEZH01000024.1:0-9182 GCF_900243075.1 Clostridioides difficile | reverse complement strand
ATAGCAGTTTAGGAAATCTTAATATTATTTATATGGGTGCTGAAATGGATAATTCTGTTTCATTGAGCAATTAGTTGCACTTTTTTAGTTATAGTAGAAGCAATAAGCATATCAGATAAGGTTGCAATATTATCTAAAAGACCAGCTACCATAAAAAATATTTATGATATTGAACTTAATATGGATGGAACAAAAACGCCTCTCAAAACACGTAAAGTTCCTGATTTTCAAAAGTATTTCGACATATTATGGAAGGAGCTAGATACACATGAGGCTTAATAAAAGATCTGAAGGATATATAAACTATGTGAAAGGTGTAAAAAGAGAAAAAAGAAATGTACTATTCTACCAACTATTAATTCTAATTGGTTTTATTGTAGTATGGGAGCTTTTAGCTGACTTAAATGTTATAAATACATTCCTATTTAGCAAACCAAGTGATATTTACAATTTATTTATTCAATATGCATCTAGTGGTCAATTATTTAAACATATTGGAATATCTGTATATGAAACTGTTCTTGGTCTTGTTATAGGGACTGTTTTAGGTATCTTGGTAGCAATTGCTCTTTGGTGGTCAGAAAAATTATCAAAAATATTAGATCCATTTTTAGTAGTTTTAAATGCTCTTCCTAAGACTGCTTTAGCTCCTATAATTATAGTTTGGGTAGGTGCTGGAATAGAAGGAATCGTCGTAACAGCTGTAACTATTTCTGTTGTTGTTACTATACTTTCAGCTTACAATTATTTTATGAATATAGATGAAGAAAAGATTAAGATGTTAAAGAGTTTTGGAGCTAGTAAATCTCAAATATTATTTAAACTTATATTACCTGCAAACACAGGAAATCTAATAAATTTAACTAAGATTAATATTGGTATGGCATGGGTAGGCGTAATCGTTGGAGAATTTTTAGTTTCAAGATATGGAATAGGATACCTAATAGTATATGGCTCTCAAGTATTTAAATTAGATTTAGTAATGATGGGAGTATTTGTATTGGCTATCTGTGCTTGGGCAATGTACGCTGTAGTTAATATTATAGAAAAAATATACAATTCCAGATAGATAAAAATTTTATTTAGAATATTTGATGTTTCAGTGATTATAATAAAAAATGATTTCTTTTTAGTAATCATTTTTTTATTAAGAAAAAAGTTATACCTTTTTCCATATCTTCGCATAAGTTCTTAAATTGCCGATATATCCTTATTCTTCAAGGTTTATCGGCTTTTTTCTTTTGGCAGTATTACCTTATAACTAAGCATAACTTCTTATATCTCTTCCCTCAATCGTTGTATGTTTCGTTGTAAATCACGCTATCATACTTAGCATTTCTCTGTTTGCTCCAACCTCTGACGCATGAGCATATAAGTTAAGTGTGATTGCTATGTTGGAATGTCCCATAATATACTGTAAATTCTTTGGGTTCATATTCCTTTGTGCTAATCTCGTACAAAAGGTATGTCTTAGTGTATGTGGTGTGATATGAGGTAAGGCAACATCATGTGTTTTGTTGTACTTCTTGACAACTCGTTTCAACATATCTTTGTATGTTTCACTTACAACAGGATAACCGTTCTTATTGAGAAACAGAAAATCACGATAGACGTCAATTCCTTTATATTTGGCTTGCTGTTTTCTTTTCAACACTCATAGGCACTTTACGAATACCGCTTTTTGTCTTTGGCTCTCTCCTCTATTAAGAATACGATTTTTGTTATCTCGTCTTTTTAATGTTGACATCTTTCAAACTCCTTTCAAAGTATGAAAGAGCCTTGTATATACGACTTAAACAAATCATAACACGCACAAGGCTCTTTTGCACTAGAATTGTTCTAATTCATCAATAATTTTTTCAAACTGCTTTTTCTTAATAAGCATACGATTACCATTAAACATAACACATTGTTCCTTATGCTCTTTGGCAATTTCACGCAGTTTATTCTAGCCAATACGAAAATACATAGACGCTTCTTCAATCGTCATAAGGTATCGTTCTGATAAAGACATACTTAAATTACTCATAAAATACCACCACCTTTCTGTAAAAATTTTTTAAGCAATTCAACGGCTTTTGTTATAGCCCACAGGAGTTCCACCTCTGCATTATCCAATGTAGCCGTACCCATTGCGTGCGACACTCTTAACGCTCAAGCTGTGGCTGTACGGGAGTATCATTATCAGGCAGGACAGGTCATGGCAATAAAAGAGGACAAATCTTTTACATGAACGCTGATAGTTTCCGCTCACTTCACAGGGAAAAGGTCATGGCGTATCAGTTCCAACGGCTCACTGTCTGCCTAACGTATCAGACTGCTTTATTCAGTTTTCAAAGAATATTGAAAGAAGAAAATCATTCCTTTTTCACTCACTATATCTGTACGCAAGTAGCCGTTTTGTTGCATATTTTTCAAAGAAATTAAAAAATACCGTCATTCTCTTTGGGAACAGCAGTATCAATGCGTTCTTCTATGGTTGATTTCTCTAACTGTAATAAATGTTTATACTTATCTTTCAATTCTGCCTGTTCAATCATATCTTTCAGTATCGTTGTGTGATTTTCCTTATCCAATTCTTGCACCATTTTTATCGTTGGTGCTACCTGCCTTTGTAGCCAATGCAAAGCCTTTTGTAAGGTATAAGGCTCTGGTTTTGTGGTTAAGCGTATCGGCTCTCTGTTTTCGCCTATGGAACCATGCCCAATCCTCATTGATTTTCCATTGACTTTTGGGCTTGCTGTCCTCTCTATCGACAAAGCGGATTAATGATTGATGATAGAAAAAGCGGTGCGTTCAGCATCCCTATAAGTCAATAAATCCACTACTGCATAATAGGCTCGTTCATTCTTCATTCCTCCAATCAAAAAAAGACAACTACCATGTACTGATAATTGCCTATGCTTAAATTTCTGTAAAAGAAAAAGACAATCAACTTCTTAATTGAAATCAACTGTCTTTCCTGTTTCTTATTCAATTTTTCATGTGTGAAATAGCTACTTTTTATTTCACAGCATATAAAATGCGTTTTCGCCTTATAAGTACAGCATTTCTCGCCTGTTAGTGTATAGTGTTTCTTGTTTTTTGTGCCACCCTTGTTAGATAACAGGGGCTTTATACGGCTCGCTAAAGCTCACCTAACTGTGCCCCCCTCCGCCAGCAGGCTGGCGTGGCACATTGTCTTACGACCGCCACCGTGGTCGAATCACTCCGTCGGTTTGAGAAAAGTTATGCTTACCTACAAACTGTAATTTAAAATTTTGAGCTGTATTATAAAAAGCAGAGTGGCTTCATACTTTCTTATGTGTCAAAAAGCTTCCAATAATTGCCCCTATAAGGACAATCGGTGCTAATCTGACAAATAGCCACTCAAATGCATGAAAAGCTACTCCAAAAACAGCGGTTTCAGGGTCGGTATAATTCCAATCCAAGTAAGGACTATTTAGTCTCACTAAGACCACAAAAACTATTACTGTGACTGCACACAATAAGATAAATAACCAATGAAACATTTTTCTTCTCATGTTTTTTCTTTTTACAAGTTGCAAGTTTATAATCTCCAATTTTTCAGAAATCACTTTTAAGTCATCAACTTCCGAGTTAACAATAGTTTCTCCAAGTAAAGTGCTTACGGGTGTTTCAAGTATCTCCGATATAGAAATCAACATATCAGAATCGGGAACCGACAACCCTTGCTCCCATTTAGATATTGTTTGTCGCACTACATTCAGTTTGATAGCAAGTTCTTGTTGCGAAAGTCCTTTTGACTTCCTGATTGCTTTAATGTTTTCGCTTAACATTAGGGCTAACCACCTTTCTTTCAGTTGTTACCGCTATTATAGGCGGAACTGCCTGTTGCTTCAAGCAACGCATTTTAACATTTAAGAAAAACAACAAAATCACGTTTAGCATTTGCGATACAAACTGGAATTTGCTTACTCTTAAAGTCGGAAATTAACATCTACCTTTCCTTTTGTATCATGTAAGATTGTAAACTCTTTTGACAACCATTCTTTTCATAAAATTTCTCTACTGCTGGTTGCGAACCAAAGTACAACATTGTAGGTGTATTATTCTTTGCAAGTTGAAGAAGTTTACTTCCAATACCCTGTTTTTGATATTGCGGAAGAACAAGTAATTCTGTAATTGTTCCAAAATAATAACCATCGGAAAGAATACGCAAACACCCTACTAACTTTTTATTATTATAGGCTGTTATGTTTAATGTTTTAGATAATGCACTCTTTGTTTGCTCCACATCATAATCGCCTTGCCACACCTGATTAACAAAAGAAATAAACATTGACGCATTAAGTTCTTTATCGTCTACTTTGTAGTCCATTATTTTCCCTCCACAACTTCATATTCATCTTTACGCACATTATATCATGATACTTCAATATCGTCATTTCTTTTCTGCCTTTGAAAAGTTACTTATCAGCCCATGATTTGTAAAGGGTGCTGTTCAGCATTGGTTACGCAACAAGCCCTTGACAAACCATAGTCTAATAAGTTTTAGGGTAATCAGGCAGAAATGAAATACTATGCTGTTTCACAGTATAGAAAAAGCCACTTTATTTCAAGTGCCATTCTTCCATATCGTTGTATTTCTTCGCATAAGTCGTTACATAAGGCTCTTTCATTTGTTGTAATTTCGTTGTAAATTTCGCTCTTTTCTTTTAGCTATTCTGCTTACAGATACAGTATTTATGAGGATATTCTCGATTTTTTAACCGTTTTTATTAAGAAAAAGAGTAAATTTTTGATTATCTTCTTATAACTCATCATGTTGCCAGCATAGCTCTATTTTATGGGCTTTGCTGGATTTTTCCTTTTAATATGAATATGGTGTGTGTTCAGCATCATGATAATATCCTCTCAATAAGAATTTTAATTTGTTCTTCGTTATTTAGAATTTAATCATTTCATTTTTTCTTGACACTCGCTACATTCTTTATCATGAATTGAAATAACACCACTGCATTTAGGACAGGTATATTTTTCTTTCTGCTTTTGCATAAACATCTTTACACCATATTGCTGAACAAATTTACTATTATCCATAAGGCTTGCTTGATACCTTTTGTTATAGCTTTTTTCAAGGTTTTCTATCAGCTTGCAAGGATAATCTGTACAATTAAAACAATATATTAAATCTTTAGATTTTATACAATCTTTTATTTTACATTTACGGCAATGCTCTGGTTTTCCTTTATCACTGTTTAAACAACCAGCACAAGGTTTTTTATGATAGCAATGTTTATAGCAAACTAGACAATTCATTCCACAAGGAGCAAACATACTTGTGTCAATATTTTTTTTGGACATTTTCATAATATCATTCCTCAAATTCCAATTTTTCGCTGATTTCTTCATAAATGATTATAGCATTAATAGATATTCAAGTCATTTCTTTTCTACTTTGGCAAGAATACTTATTCTAACATAATTTATTAGGAATATTTGTAAAGGAATAAGACAAATTTACCTACAATTTTTAGTGATTAGATTATAAAAAAATAAAAATAATTATGATTAAATTCATAATTTTAAAACTTGTTGAATATAATTATATGTCGGTTAAAGACATATGAAAATAAAAGGAATTTATAAGTTATGTGTTGTATAGATATTGTATATGCAGCATGTAATAAATCTTAGCACTATTTATATTCTATACAAAAAGATATTTGAAGGGAGATTAAAAATGGGAATATTAGAAGGAGCTGCAATGATAAGAGAAATTGCAATTAAAATAGCTAAAGAAAAAGGTATTACAGAACAAAAGGCATGGCCTGAAGCTGTAAAAGAATTTAAAGAAAAATATGAACTTGTATTATAAACTTTGACTGTAAAACTGTCTCTATTTTATTGAGACAGTTTTTTATATTGTGATGTTTCATATTATGAAGAAATATATATAAAATTTTAGCTTCCTTGTAACTTTAATTTAAAGCAAAATAATTTGAAATAAAAATAATATTAATAAACTTTATTTGTCATATAAATTTGTTTTTAATATCATTTTTAAGGTATAAACCTTATATATTAGATATAAATTTTGGAGGTATATGATTTGGATAAAAAACTTGAAAATAGATGCTCATGGCAAGAATATTTTATGAGGTTGTGTGAAACAGTAGCTGAAAGAGGAACTTGTGATAGAGCTTATGTAGGAGCTATAATTGTCAATTCAGAAAATAGAATAGTGTCTACTGGATATAATGGTAGTATTTCTGGAGATAAGCATTGTAGTGAAGCTGGTCATGAAATGAGAGAAGGACATTGTATTAGAACTATTCATGCTGAACAAAATGCCCTTTATTATTGTGCAAAAGAAGGTATTTCAGTTAAAGATTGCTCTATTTATGTAACTCATTTTCCTTGTTTAAATTGTACTAAGGCTATAATTCAATCTGGAATTAAACACATATACTATAGAACTGGATATAGAATTGATGAATATGCTATAAAATTGTTGAAATCAAGTAATGTCTCATACACAAAATTATAAATTTAATATTTATTGTTTAATATTCTATAATTTTACAATATGCCTTATAATAGAAGTATAAGATATAAAAAGAAACAAAATTCTGAATTATGCATATATTAAATAGAAGTTAAATTTAATTGTAAAGGAGATGTTAATTTGAAAGTAGTAATAATACCAGGACACACTTTAACTGGAAAAGGTACAGGAGCTGTTGGGTATATAAACGAAAGCAAAGAAACAAGAATACTTAATGACTTAATTGTTAAATGGCTTAAAATAGGAGGGGCTACTGTTTATACAGGAAGAGTTGATGAATCAAGTAATCATTTAGCAGACCAGTGTGCTATAGCAAATAAACATGAAACTGATTTGGCTGTTCAGATTCATTTTAATTCAAACGTCACAACTTCAACTCCAGTAGGTACAGAAACAATATATAAAACTAATAATGGAAAAACATATGCAGAAAAAGTGAATACTAGGTTAGCTACAGTATTCAAAAATAGAGGTGCAAAGTCTGATGTTAGGGGTCTTTATTGGTTTAATCATACCATTGCACCAGCAATATTAATAGAAGTATGTTTTGTAGATAGTAAAGCCGATACAGATTATTATGTTAACAATAAAGATAAAGTTGCTAAATTGATAGCAGAAGGTATATTAAACAAATCTATATCAAATTCTCAGGAAGGAGGGAGGGATAAAATGTACGAAAATGTAATAGTTTATACAGGCGATGCTGATAAAGTGGCTGCTCAGATTTTATATTGGCAATTAAAAGATTCTTTAATAGTTGAAGCATCTAGCTATAAGCAAGGTTTAGGTAAAAAGGTTTATGTTGTAGGCGGAGAAGCTAATAAACTTGTAAAAGGTGATGTAGTAATAAACGGTGCTGATAGATATGAAACTGTTAAATTAGCATTAAAACAAATAGATAAGTTATAAAATTATGATTATTTTATAAAAAATCAATAAGTTAGGACAAAGAAAAAATGATAAGAACAAAAGTTGTAGAGCTAATAGCAACAGTATGCAGAGAAAACAAACCACATAAATGGGTTGATGAAAATTATACTCCTTATGATAGAAGTGGTAAAGTTGAATTAATGTCAATAGAAGATTTAAATGAATTAATATCAAGCAGTGGAAAAGCAGATTTACTTTATAGCAGTAAATTACAAAAGCTTCTAAATGAGATTTATATAAATGAAAGTAGAGCATCTTATATGTCAGGTTGTGGATTATTTTGGAATTCGTATTGGGATGTACTTGAAGAAAAATTTGAAGAATGGTTATATAATTCTTATATCTTTTTTGATGAAGATGATGACTATTTAGAAGGAATGGAAGATTTTGAGCTTGAATGTAAAGATGTTCTTATGGATGTAATTGAAACAACAAGCATAGATATATATGTTCAAATGATAAAGAGGAATATTACCAATAATTAAAAACACATAATATCAAATTAAACCAATAAAAAAACGACCTTATAAATGCCATTTTAAGGTCGTTTAAATTATATCTTCTAGACTTTTTTTATATTAAACATATTATTTTTTATCTAGAAAAATATTTTTAATTATAGTCAATATATCAACTATAACGTCCATATTTGATTTAACACTGTCTTTAGTAACAAGAAAATCTGCTGTAACATCAGTAACCACTTCTGTTACGTCTTTCATATTTTCCCCTACTTCTCCAAAATTTTCTACAACACTAGGAAGATTATTTAAAGTTGTATTTATATTTTGAGTATTTTCACTTAACATAGTCCCAACATTATTTAAAATCTTATGTAGTTTAGCAAGTACAATAATTAAATAAACTAAAGCAATACACCCAAGTATAGCTAATAATACATATATTATACTTATGTTAATTGTTATTGTATTGTTCATATTATTCCTCAGTAACACTAACTGGTTCAACAATATCTATTATTTTATCTTCCTCATTAGAATTTTCAATACTCTTTTTATTATCTATATATTTTTTTATTTTTTTCTTTGATTCTATAAAGTTTCCTTTTCTATCTTCTAGCTTCTCAGATACCTTACCTTTTACATCCACGGTTTTCATATTTATTTTTTCAGCAATTTGTTGTGAAGCATCTTTTATATCTTCTCTTGTCTCTTTTCCCGATTTTGGAGCCAACAGTACTCCACTCACTGCACCAGTAACAGCTCCTAATACTACACCAGCTGTAGCAATTTTAGCTTTCTTAACTTTTTCAGCTCTTTGTTTAGCTTTTCTTTTATCTTCTATTTTCTTTGATAGACTCATATTTAATCGCCCCCTATTATAATATTTTTAAACATTATAATACATTTTTTACCATAATGATATAGTTTCTAACTAAATTTTAAAAATCAATAAAAATTCTTTTTAATTACTTTCTATGCATTACAATTTAAAATTTTATAAGGCTTTTTTATATATTTTTATCTTATTAAATATAATATGTATTAGATACAGATTATAAATATCTTATTTGATTAGCTTCACGTATATAACTAAAAAATTTTTAGGATAAATGACCTTCAATCTTTCTATATAAATTGAATTAGTATTTCAAAAAACAATAAGGGGCTGTCGCAGGAGCAAATTAAATTTGTTCTGTGAGAGCTCTTTTTTACTTACCTTAATAGGTATATTTTTAATTATTTTATATAAAGTTTAT
>NZ_OEZH01000113.1:9384-29416 GCF_900243075.1 Clostridioides difficile | reverse complement strand
GTAAAAGTTCCTATTTTTATTATATTATTATAATATTTTAATTTATATAATATAAAAAAACTTGTCTAAAATCCAAAACCAATCTTCAATACACGAATATTATAACTAGATTTAAAACATTAAACATAAAATGTACAACTAATGATTCTAAAATTTTTGCTTATATAATATATATTAATTATTATTATTTACATCATTATCTATCTTATAATTTTTATATTTTATAAATTCTCTATCTTGTAAACTTTATAAAATATACTTGCATCTATACTTTACGATAGCAGACCTTACAAAATCTAAGTCTTATGTTATAAAGTCTAGACCTTACAAAATAAATATAAACTGTGCTATTTTCAAATTTATATTGTAGTTTATATCTTATTCTCTACTTATCAGAATCAGTTATCTTAAAATAAGTGAATGACCAGTCATTTCTTCTGGCTTTTCTAAATTCATCATATCCAAAACAGTTGGTGCTATATCAGATAATCTTCCTCCATCCAATAATTTTGCACTTTCATACTCTTGACCAACTACAATAAATGGTACTGGATTAATAGAGTGAGCTGTTACAGTCTTTCCTGTTTCTGGGTCTAACATATATTCAGCATTTCCATGGTCAGCAGTTATTATTGCACTTCCACCCAACTCTACTATTTTATCTATCAATTTTCCTACACAAGTGTCTACAGTTTCAACAGCCTTAACAGCCGCTTCTATACTTCCTGTGTGACCTACCATATCAGGATTTGCAAAGTTTAACACTATAAAATCAAACTTATCTTCTCCTAATTTCTCTAAAGCTTTATCTGTCAATTCATATGCTGACATTTCTGGTTTTAAATCATAAGTTGCAACCTTTGGAGAAGGTATTAATAATCTCTCTTCACCTTTGTTTGGCTCTTCTACTCCACCATTGAAGAAGAAAGTTACATGTGCATACTTTTCAGTTTCAGCAGCTCTAAGTTGAGTTTTTCCATTTTTAGCTAGATACTCACCTAGAGTGTTGGCTAAAGATTGAGGTCCAAATGCTATATGCACATTCTCTATAGTTATATCGTACTCTGTTAAACATACAAAGAAGTTTTTAATATCTTCTCTTTTAAATCCATCAAACTCTTCACAAACTAAAGCTCTAGTTATCTGTCTAGCTCTATCTGGTCTAAAGTTGAAGAATATAATTGAATCATTTTCCTTTATACTTCCAACTGGTTTATCATCTTTCATAATAACTGTTGGCATTATAAACTCATCATTTTTTCCATCGTCATAAGAGTTTTGAATAGCTTCTTCAATAGAAGTTGCTTTTTCACCAACACCTCTAACCATAGCATTGTATGCAAGCTCTACTCTTTCCCATCTCTTATCTCTATCCATAGCATAGTATCTACCAGAAACTGTAGCAAATTCTCCTACTCCAATTTCATCCATACTAGCTTGTACTTCTTTGGCATATTCTAATGCACTTTGAGGGTCAGTATCTCTACCATCAGTAAATGCGTGGACATACACCTTTTCTACACCTTTATCTTTTGCCATTTTGATTATAGCCTTAAGATGGTCTATATGTGAATGTACTCCTCCATCAGACAAAAGTCCCATCACATGAAGAGAATGTTCTTTTGCATTACCCATAGCTTCACATAAAACTTTATTAGTAAAAAAGTCACCATCTTTTATAGATTTTGTTATTCTAGTTAAATCTTGATATACTATTCTACCTGCACCTATGTTAGTATGACCAACTTCTGAATTTCCCATTTGACCATCAGGTAGACCAACATCAAGACCACTAGCATTTATCAATGTATTTGGATACTCTTTTTTTATTCTATCTAAATTAGGAGTTTTGGATTCAGCAATTGCATTTCCCGTAACATCCTTATTGTAACCAAACCCATCCATAATAATTAAAGCAACTGGTTTTTTCATCATTTCACTCCTTAGAAATTAACAAGGTCTAGGTAATCATTACTAGCTAAACTAGCTCCACCTACTAAAGCTCCATCTATATCACTTTGACCCATTATTTCGGCTACATTTGAAGGTTTAACACTTCCACCGTATTGTATTCTAACTTCATTAGCTAATTCTCCATATAATCCTTTTATAACTTCTCTTATATAAGATATAACGTCATTAGCATCTTCAGCAGTTGCAGTTTTACCAGTTCCAATAGCCCAGATTGGCTCATATGCAACAACTACTTTTGCTAAATCATCTTTAAGAACATTTTCTAGAGCTTTTTCAACTTGAACTCTACAAACATCTTTAGTCTTTCCAGCTTCTCTTTGTTCTAAAGTTTCTCCAACACATAATATTGGGTCTATTCCTACCTCTAATGCTTTTAAAACTTTCTTATTTACAGTTTCATCAGTTTCATTAAAGTACTGTCTTCTTTCTGAATGTCCTATTACAACATAGTCCATATCTATTTCTTTTAACATAAGAGGTGAAACTTCTCCTGTAAATGCTCCTTTTTCTTCAAAGTGCATATTTTGAGCACCTATCTTTATATTTGTACCCTTAGTAGCTTCTTTTAAATCCTTTAATAAAGTAAATGGTGCACATATAACAGCTTCTACTTTATCAGAATTTACTTTATCTTTAACTTCATTTACAAAATCTAAAGCTTCTTTTATTGTTTTATGCATTTTCCAGTTTCCTGCAATTATAGGTTTTCTCATTTTACAATCTCCTCTATATATTAGTTTATTTATTATCTAATGCTGCAATACCTGGTAATTCTTTACCTTCTAAAAATTCTAGTGATGCTCCTCCACCTGTTGATACGTGAGTCATCTTATCACCAAATCCTAATTGATTAACTGCCGCTGCACTATCTCCACCACCAATTACAGTAGTTGCATCAGTTAACTCTGCCATAGCTCTAGCTACTGATAATGTACCATTTGCAAAGTTTTCAAATTCAAATACTCCCATTGGTCCATTCCATACTACAGTTTTTGATTCTTTTATAGTTTTTACAAAGTTTGCTATAGTCTTAGGTCCCATGTCTAGTCCCATATAATCTTCTTTTACATTAGCATCTTCTGTTACTATTGGAGTAGCATCTGGTGCAAAGTGGTCTGCCATAACAACGTCTACTGGTAATAATAAGTTAACACCTTTATTTTTAGCTTTTTCCATCATTTCTTTAGCGTATTCAACTTTATCTATTTCAAGTAAAGAAGTTCCTACTTCATAACCTTGAGCTTTTAAGAATGTATAAGCCATTCCTCCACCTATTATTAGGTTATCAACTTTTTCTAATAATTCATTTATAACAGCTAATTTGTCAGAAACTTTAGCTCCTCCAAGTATAGCTGTAAATGGTCTTACAGGATTTGCAACAGCTTCTCCTAAGAATTTTAATTCTTTTTGAATTAAGTATCCACAAACTCTTTCTTGTAAGAATTCTCCTGCCCCAACTGTTGAACAATGAGCTCTATGAGCAGTACCAAATGCGTCATTTACAAATATTTCAGCAAGTGAAGCTAACTCTTTAGAGAAGTTTTCTTCATTTTTAGTTTCTTCTTTTCTATATCTAGTATTTTCTAATAATACTACATCTCCGTTTTCCATTTTTTCAGTTGCTTTCTTTGCATTTTCTCCTACAACATTGTCGTCTGCTGCAAATACAACTTCTTTACCTAACATTTCAGATAATCTCTTTGCCACTGGTGCTAAAGATAGTTCTGGTTTAGCTTCTCCTTTTGGCTTTCCTAAGTGAGAGCATAATATAACTTTTGCTCCTTTAGAAATTAAATATTGAATAGTTGGTAAAGCTCCGTTCAATCTATTTTCATCAGTAATTACACCATCTTGTAATGGCACATTAAAGTCACATCTTACTAATACTTTTTTTCCGCACACATCAATATCTTCTATAGTTTTTTTGTTAAGCATTGACATAAATATCTCTCCTTTTAATAAAGTAATTTTTTATTGCCAAGTATAATATAGTACATACTTTTACCCTATTAAATATATCATATTATCATATTTTTATATATAGTATGTAACATTATTTAGGTGTATTTTATATATTTTTTCTTAAAAAAAGTCCAGAGTCCATAGTATTAAACTACAAACTCGGACTTTGTCAATCTACTTTTCTATTTTCTCAAAGCTGACTATTTTGCTAATTGTGCAAAGTATCCTAAAGTTCTTATTAATTGAGAAGTATAAGACATTTCATTATCATACCAAGAAACAACTTTAACTAATTGTTTTCCATCTACTTCCATAACTTTTGTTTGAGTAGCATCAAATAATGAACCGTAGCTTATTCCGATTATGTCAGAAGATACTAACATTTCTTCAGTGTATCCAAAAGATTCGTTTGAAGCTTCTTTCATAGCTGCATTTATTTCTTCAACTGTAACATTTTTTCCTAATGTACAAACTAATTCAGTTATTGAACCAGTTACAACTGGCACTCTTTGTGCTGCCCCATCTAATTTTCCTTTTAATGAAGGTATTACTAGACCGATTGCTTTTGCAGCTCCTGTAGTGTTTGGAACTATGTTTCCAGCAGCAGCTCTAGCTCTTCTTAAATCACCTTTTGGATGAGGACCATCTAAAGTATTTTGGTCATTAGTGTATGCATGTATAGTAGTCATTAATCCTTTTTCTATACCGTATTTATCGTTTAATACTTTAGCCATTGGAGCTAAACAGTTAGTTGTACAAGAAGCTCCTGATATAACTGTCTCAGAACCATCTAATATGTCACTGTTTGTGTTGAATACTATTGTTTTTAAATCTCCAGTAGCTGGTGCAGATATAACAACTTTCTTAGCTCCTGCTTGTATATGAGCTTCAGCTTTGTCTTTAGATGTAAAGAATCCTGTACATTCTAATACTATATCTACTCCTAATTCAGCCCATGGTAGGTCTGCAGGATTTCTTTCTGCTGTTACTTTTATTTCTTTTCCGTTTACTACAAAAGCACCTTCTTTAACTTCTATTTCTCCGTTAAATCTTCCTTGAGCTGTATCATATTTAAATAAATGAGCTAACATTTTAGCGTCTGTTAAATCGTTTATTGCAACAACTTCAAACTTATCTTGTTGCTCCATCATTTTTCTTAATGCTAATCTTCCTATTCTTCCAAATCCATTTATAGCTACTTTAACCATTTTCGCTACCTCCTATAAAGTAAATGTATGTTTTCTAGCTCTGTGCTAGGTCTTGACTTTTATAATAATGACAATATCTTATAAGCACTTTCTTCATCTGTTACAAGAACCATGTTTTTATGCATATTTGATATAGCTAATAATGCTTCTACTTTTTCAGTGCCTGCAAAGATTGCAATAGTTTCTTTTACTTGTTTAACTGTTTCTAAATCAATTCCAACAGTGTTTAATTTATAAACTATTTCTCCATCTTTGTTGAAATAATATCCAAATGCTTCTCCAACTGCATTTTTAGATAATATCTCATCAACCTTATCTTCTGGAAGTTTTCTTCTCTTTGCCATGACATCAGCTCTACCTATGCTAAAAACTAAAATGTCTGTTCTTTTAATATACTCCAAAGTTGTCTTAATCTCTGGCACTAGGCTAAGAGTTTTCATTGCACTTTCGTCCAACTCATCTGGTATATGTAAAAGTTTGCAATTAGAATGTAACTTCTTACTTATTGAAGCAACTATACTATTAGATTGCATCTCTACATCAGTTCCCATACTGCCTCTAGCTGGTACTATTGTAGAGTTTGGATATCTCTTATCAGTTTTAATAACGTTTGAAAACTCTAACATAGTGCTTCCACCTGTTATTGAAACAATGTCTCCATCTTTTAAAATACTTAAGAAATACTCACATCCATATCTAGTTACATCTTTTAGTAAACTTCCATTTTCATCACAGCTTCCAGGAACTAGTATTACCTTTTTTATTCCAAGCTTTTCTCTGACTCTATCTTGTAACTTAGACAGTCCCATGATGTCACTCATGATGTCCTTAAGTTTGTCTAACAAATCAGAACCTTCTTTAGTGATAGTCATACCAGATACAGCTACATCTATAAGTCCTTGTTCTTTTAAAAACTCAGTCTCTGACCTGATTATTCTTTCACTAATCTCTAATACATTTGATAAGGTTCTTCTACCTATTGGTTCACTTAAAGATATTTGTCTTAAAATAGAGTATCTTCTTTCCATAAGTTCAATTGCCTGTGGAATCAATTTTTTTTGAATTTCTAATAAGTTCTTCATAACATACTCCTTATTGCTTTCCTTTAGGGACTTTTTTTGTCCCTAGTGTTTATTTAAGTCCCACAAGATATTTTTATTTTATAGGATTTGCGTATAGATTTCAATAGTTTTTCAAAAACTTTTTTATTTTTTTGTTTTGTAGAATATTTCTCCACCATTTTCAAAGTACAGTATTTTTTCTTTTTTATATAAGGCTTTTTACATATATTTTTATATTTTTATTCTAATAATTTTATCTCTAACTAATTTTATCTCTAGCTAATCTTATTTATATTTAATATTCTTATTTTATTTATACTCTATGTGTTTTTCATTTTGTAATTATTAAATTTAATAATAATAGTTTATTTATCCCAGTATTCTTCTTGTTCTAATATTTAATTATTCTTTACAAACTATTATTTAATTATGTTTTCTAGTTTTTTAGTATTTTCTACTATATTTAATGTTCCCCTATTTTTTAATTCTTTCTAACATTTTAATCTTCTATGGTTTTTTAATATTTTTAGCATTTTAACGCTTTATGAATTTTAATGTTATCTAATCTTTTAATCTTCTTTAGTATTTTAATATTTTTTAGTATTTAATGTTCTTTAGTATTTGAATATCTTCTAGCGTTTTAACATTTTTCAATATTTTATTATTTTATTTCATAACATTTTTAGCCTAATTCACATTCATCTTTTAACTAGCCTTTTCCCCTTACTATACTGATATTTGTCTTTTACTTATTAGAATTCTTTTCTCTTACTTGAAGATAGGATTCCTAATTCTTCACGATATTTGGCAACTGTTCTTCTTGCAACATTGATTCCTTTTTCTTTTAGTAACTTAGATATATGGTCATCACTTAAAGGTTTCTTTTTATTTTCGTCTTTTATTGTTTCCTTTATAATTTTTTTTATGCTTGTACTAGATGCCATTTCATTGTTCTCAGTTTCAATGGCACTACTGAAAAAGTATCTAAATTCATATACGCCAAAAGGTGTTAGCATATATTTACCATTTACACCTCTACTTATAGTAGATTCATGACATTCTAACTTTTCTGCTATGTCCTTCATTTTTAAAGGCTTTATATATTTTGTCCCTTTTCTCAAGAATTCATCTTGAGCTTTTACTATTTCTTCTGCAATCTTAAGTACTGTAGTTTTCCTACTTTCTATATTTTTCATAAGTCCTGTTGCTGAATTTAGTCTTTCTTTTATAAATTCTTTTGCACTTTCATCAGACTGTGAATTTTTTAATATGTCTTTATAATAACTATTGATTCTTATTTGATAAGAATCTTTTTCATTTAAATATACAATAAATTCATCATCAATTTTTTCTACTGTTACATCGGGTTGAATGTATACACTTTTTTCTACTGAACAAGTTCTTCCTGGCTTGGGGTCTAATGTCTTAATTATATTTATTAGTTCAACGCATTTTTGTAATGACATATTGTACTTTTTACTTATCTCTTTGTATTTATTATTTGCAATTAAATTTAAGTCTTTTGTAACGATTTCCTCTAAAATTTCATTATATATTCCCAAACTAGCCATTTGTATCATTAGACATTCTGAAAGACTTCTTGCCCCTACTCCACTAGGTTCCAACTGCTGAACACTAATCAAACATTTTTCAAAAAGCTCTTCATCTATCTTTAAGGTATCAACAATTACTTTTTCCTCAGTTCTTAAATATCCATCTTCATCTAAACTATCAATTATATACTCACAGACTTCCAATTCTTTATCTGTAAGTTTATACAGGCTTATCTGAAATTTTAAATCCTCATATAAATTTGACGAATATTTAACTAAATTTTCTAGATTAACTTCATTATCAGGATTATAGCTTATCTCTGTTCTGTCTAAACGTCTTGACCTATCCATGTCTTTTATATATTCTTCCCAATTAATCTCCCCACTTTTCTCGACTTCAACTAATGGGTTATTCTCTGCTTCTTTTTTAATCTCTTCTTCTAATTCTAACTTACTCATATTTAATATTGATAATGATTGCTTAAGTTGTGTAGTCATTATTAGCTTCTGAGACTGAGTTAACTCTAGACTATTATTAAAATTCATTCTGCTCACCTCTCAATTTTATTAAACTTATTTTATAAAAGAAAAACCCTCCTGTATATGTATATTCTATCATTTAAAATATACCTTATGCAAAAGGGTTTTTTTTATTTACAATTTCATCTATTTTTTTATTTAATATTTCTTTTTTTTGTTACTTTTTTTTACTATATGGAGTATTTTGTAGTGGTAGTTCAGTTCTAAATTCTTTATCAAATACATAATAGGCATTTTGCACTGCTGGTGCAGTAGGAACTGTACAAATTTCTCCTACACCTTTTGCTCCGTAAGCCAATAAATCTTTGTTCTTTTCAACTATTACAGCTTGTATTTCTGGTATATCTGTAGACTTAAATAAACCTAATGTACCAAATTTAGCTGTTGGAACAGAGTTAACTACTGGGTAATCTTCAGTTAAAGCATATCCAAGTCCCATGACTACTCCACCTTCTATCTGTCCTTCTAAACTGATTGGATTTATAGCTTTTCCAACGTCATGTGCTGCTACTACTTTTTCCAATTTTCCATTTTCATCTAGCATTACAACTTGTGTTGCGTATCCATAAGCAACATGGCTTACTGGATTTTCTTTATCACAACCCATTTTATCTGTGACACTTGCATATTCTCCGTAAAACTCTTCTCCCTCTAAATCATGTAAAGTTTTGCCAGAGTCTAAAGCTTCTTTTAATTTATTTGATGCAACTTTAGTAGCTTCTCCTGTAAATACTGTTTGTCTTGAAGCTGTAGTATTACCAGAATCTGGTGTTAAATGAGTATCTGGAACTTCATGAACTATATTTTCAGGAAGTAAGTTAGTAGTTTCACAAACTACTTGAGTCACGACAGTACCAAGACCTTGACCTATACAAGAAGCACTTGTTCTTATATGAACTTTTCCATCTTTTATCACTAATCTACATCTTCCAACATCAGGTATACCAACTCCAACACCACTATTTTTCATTGCACAAGCTATGCCTGCACGTGGATGATTTTCATATTCTTCTCTTACAGCTTCTAGCGTTTCTGCCATTGCTGTTCCTTCATCTGCAAATTGACCATTTGGTAAAACTTGCCCAGGTCTTATTGCATTTTTATATCTTATCTCCCAAGGTGATATTCCAACCATTTCAGCAAGTAAATTTAGATTACATTCTGTTGCAAAACAACTCTGTGTAACGCCAAAACCTCTAAATGCTCCTCCAGGAGGGTTATTAGTATACACTGCTGTTCCTGTTATATCAATATCTTGATAGTTGTATGGTCCAGCTGCATGAGTACACAATCTTTGTAGTACTGGTCCTCCAAGAGAGGCATATGCACCTGTATCAGATATTATTGTTGCTTTCATACCTGTTAAATATCCATTTTCATCACATGCTGTCGTAAATTCCATTTCTGTGGCATGTCGTTTTGGATGAACAATAATACTTTCTTTTCTTGTTAACTGTACTTTTACAAATCTCTTAGTATGGTATGCAAGTAATGCTGCATGATGTTGAACACTCATGTCTTCTTTTCCACCAAATCCTCCGCCTACCATTTTATTTATAACTCTTACTTTCTCATATGGTAACCCTAACATGTCTGCACATTCATGTTGAGTAGCAAATACTCCTTGGTCTGTTGAATAGATTATTACTCCATCTTCTTCATAAGGACCAGCTACTGCACATTCAGGCTCTAAAAATGCGTGTTCTGTAGCAGGTGTAGTATATCTCTTAGTTACAACATATTTTGAATTTCTTATCTTTTCCTCAGCATCTCCTCTTACTAAGTGCTCCTTCACAAGTATATTACCTGTTTCATGTATCTTTGGAGCATCCTCTCTAAGAGCATCTTCTGTAGTACTTAATGGTGTTAATTCCTCATAATCTATCTTAACTAGCTTTTTTGCTTCCTCTAGCGCTTCTCTAGTTTCTGCTGCTACTAAGACTATTCCATCTCCTAAGTATCTAGTTATCTCCCCTTCTGGTATTAAAGTGTCCCAATCCTTCTTTAAGTGACCTACTTTTATAGTTCCTGGAATATCTTTAGCTGTTAAAACTGCAACAACTCCTGGATAAGCTCTTGCTTCTTCTACATCTATTTTTTTAACTAAAGCTCTAGGATATTTAGCTCTAACTGCTGAACCATAAATCATACCCTCAATTCTCATATCATCTACATATTCAGAATATCCAAGTGCTTTGCCTACTGCATCAACTCTAGGAAGATTTTCACCTACTAGACCTTTACAGTTTACTTTTGGTACATCTATATCTTCTCTAAAAATCTTTGCTGCTAAATCTACAGCTTTAATTATTTTTACATACCCTGTACATCTACATATATTACCTTTTAAAGCTTTCTTTATATCATCTTCAGTAGGATTATTATTAACGTCTATAAGTGCTTTTGAACTAATTACCATACCTGGAATACAAAATCCGCATTGTACAGCTCCTTGGCTAGCAAAAGAATATGCAAAAACATCTCTTTCTCTCTCTGATAATCCTTCTATAGTTGTTATGTTTTTCCCAGCTAATTTATCAGTTTTAAATACACATGCTTTAGTCGCTTTACCATCTATTATAACCATACATGTTCCACAAGCACCTTCTGAACATCCATTTTTAACTGAAGTTATATTCATATCTTCTCTAAGGAAGTCTAAAAGTTTTTTGCCTTCTTTTGCAACAACTTTCTTTCCATTTAATATAAATTCTACCATTCTCTAGCCCCCTTTGTTAGACGCCTATTTATATATCTCCCACTTGGAGTATTACAGATTAATTCTCCCTCTCTAACTACTTCTTTTCCTCTTAAATAAACATGTTCTATTTGACAATCAACTTCATACCCTTCATAAGGTGTATAATCTACATTTTGCAATTGTTTTTTTGATTCTATTTTAGATTTCTTATTTGGATTTAAAACTAATATATCTGCATCACTACCTATTTCTATAGTTCCTTTATTAGGATACATTCCAAATAACTTTGCTGCATTAGTTGATGTTACTTCTACCATCTTGTTAATAGATATTTTATTTTTACAGACTCCATATGTGTATAAAAGACTCATCCTATGTTCTACACCTGGAGAACCATTTGGTATCTTACTGAAATCGTTTATTCCAAGTTCCTTCTGTCCCCTATAATTAAAAGAACAATGGTCTGTTCCTATAGTATCTATTTGATTATTTGAAATAGCATTCCATAATATTTCATTATTTTCTTTATTTCTTAAAGGTGGTGACATTACATACTTAGCACTTTCAAATCCATCTAAATCATATAATTCATCATTTAATAGAAGGTATTGAGGACAAGTTTCAACCATTACATCCACACCTCTTTGCTTGGCTTTTAGAACCTCATCCAAGGATTCTTTACAGCTTAGATGAACAACATACACCTTAGAGTTTGCAACTTCAGCTATCTTCATAAGTCTTGAAGTAGCCTCTGCCTCCAGTATAGCTGGTCTAGTTAACTGATGATATTTTGGAGATAGATTATTTTCTGCCTTTGCTTTATCCACAAGTTCACATATTATGTCCCCATTTTCACAATGGAATCCAATAATCCCGCCTATCTCTTCTGCTTTTCTCAAAGCTTCAAATATAACACCATCATCAACTTGAAGGCTTCCTTTATATGCCATATACAATTTAAATGAAGATACTCCTTCTTTAACCATATCTTCCATTTCATTACAGACTGACTCATTCCAGTCTGTTATAGCCATATGAAAGCCATAATCTGAATAGGATTTATCCCTAGCTTTTTCATGCCATTCTTCTAACCCTTCTTTTAAAGAACATCCCTTAGCTTGTGTAGCAAAATCCAATATAGTAGTAGTTCCTCCAACTATAGCAGCTTTTGTTCCTGTCTCAAAGTCATCTGCTGTCTTAGTAACCCCTGTATCTAAGTCAAAATGAGTGTGTGTATCTATACCTCCTGGTATAACATAAGAATCACTAACATCGACTATTTCATCATTTTCTTTTGATATATCAATACCTATATCGACTATTTTTTCATCTTCTATTCTTACATCTGCACAGTAAGTTTTTTCACTTGTTACTACTTTCCCACCTTTTAAAACAATTCCCATATAGACTCCACCTTACTTATAACGTATCAATTTATTTTATCTCAAGCAATTAACTTAAAGTAATTTTACTATAACACCTATATATCTTGAACCACACTAGATTGGTTTTATATATTACTTTATATCAGATTATTACCATGACTCATCCATTCATCTCATATATTTATCATTTCAGTACATATTACTCTAAGTTAATTATTAAATTTCTATATAATATTATTCACTTACAGCTCCTACTTGATTGTAGCAGATACTTAAAGCTCCTTTTGGACATCTACTTACACATAATCCACATCCAAAACACTTATCTGCATCTATATTTAATTTATCTGTAACTTCTAAGGCTTCATATACACAGCTTGTTACACATTGCTTACATTTGATACACTTATTATCATCTACAACTGGAGCTACTGAATGAGTTCTAAATCCTCTAGCTGCCATTTTCTTATGAGTTAATCCTTTTATTTCATTAACATCAGCATATCCATTTTCATCTAAGAATTCATTTAACTCTTTAGCAATTTTTCCATAGATAGAAGGTCCTTTAAGAATTGCTTCTGTACATACTTGAACAGCACTTGCTCCTGCCATCATCATTTCAGCTACATCTTTTCCACAAGTGATTCCACCAACACCGATTATTGGTATATTTACAACTTGAGAAGCTTCATATATACATCTTATTGCTAGAGGTCTTATTGGAGCACCTGATAACCATCCGTATCCAGCTTTACTTCCCATTATAGGGTATCCTGTATTTACATCTATTGCCATACATGGTCCAAATGAGTTTATCATTACAAGTCCATCTGCACCTGCCTCTTCAACAGCTTTTGCAATAGTTTGAATATCAGTATGAGGACTCATTTTCATAAATACTGGTACATCTAAAACGGCTTTTGCAGCTTTTAAGGCATTTACTATTGGTGCAACATCTGTACCTACATAATGAGTAGATAATTCAACTGCATCTGCATAAGGTTTTACTAAAGGAGCAACTTCAGCTATTTGCTCTGCTGAATATCCCATACTTACTATTACTGGAAGACCTGTTTCTTTTACTTTTTTGTATTCTTCCTCTATCCATTGCTCTTTTGGAAGCTCTGACCATAATTCTGTATTTAAGAAACCACTATTAGTTTTTGCCATACATGGTCTTGGTACATCTGCTGGTAATACAGATATAGTTTTTGTACATATAGCTCCTGCTCCACCTTTTGCTGCATCTTGACAGAGAGCACCATCTTTTGCTCCAGGACCTGCTGCTGTCATAATTGGATTTAAGAATTCCATTCCATATAAATTAACTTTTAAATTAGCCATATTATTATCTCTCCCTTAAATTAAATATTTTTAATATTTAGACTGTATTCTTTTATTTGTATTTGTTCTTTATTTACTTTCTCATTTTTACTTTGCTTCTTCAACTTTATTATTTTTTTCTTTTTTAGAACCTAGTTCATTGAAGAATATATTTAAAATTACTGCTGATAAACTACCTGTTGTTATTCCACTATGGAATATTGTTTGTACCCAAGTTGGAAAATTATGATAGAAATCAGGATTTGTTAGTGGTATCATAGACAAACCAACACTAACTGCTACTATAACCCCATTTTTAGTTCCGTCAAATTTTACTTTACTTAAAGTTTTTACTCCTCCAACCATTACCATTCCAAACATTGCAAATCCTACGCCTCCAAGAACAGGCTTAGGTATTGCTCCTATTATTGCTGCAAATTTTGGTAAGAAACCAAGTACTAGTAATATGACCCCTGCATAAACTGCTATAAATCTTGATTTTATACCTGTAAGACCTACTATTCCTGTATTTTGACCAAATGGAGTTATTGGAAATGAATTGAATATTCCAGATAAAGCTGTAGATATTCCATCTCCAAATAGACCTCTTTTAATATTTTTACCTGTTACTTCTTTATCTACCATTTCATGGATAGCTATCATATTACCAACTGATTCCGTCATAAGTACCAACATAATCAAACACAATGATAGTATTGCAGATGGTTCAAATCTAGGCATTCCAAATTTTAAAGGTACATTTAAATTAAGCCAACCAACTCCATTTACTGCACTAAAATCTGCCATTCCAACTGCCATGGAAAGTAGTGTACCAAGTACTATACCTACCAATATAGCTGTACTATTCCAAATTCCTTTTAAGAATTTAAATGAAAGTAAAGTTATTGCCAATACTGCTAAAGCTAATGCTAATGAGTTTGGTTCAACCGCTTCCAATTTATTGTCAGTTATCCACTTTATCCCAACTGGAAATAGTGAAATACCTATTACCATAACAACTGTTCCAGTAACTACACTAGGGAAAAATCTTATTAGTTTTTCAAATACTGGAGCAAGTAATATACAAAACAATCCAGCTACTATTACGGAGCCAAACACTGTTTGTATTGCAACTTGAGAATCACTATATGATGAGGCTATTGCTGTCATACCTGCCACAGCGGCAAAACTAGTTCCTTCTATTACTGGTATTTTAGCACCTACAATATTTCCTATACCAACACTTTGTATGAGTGTTCCTATACCTGCCATAAACAAGCAAGCATTTATTAAAAAAACAATACTAGCATGATCTAGTCGTGCAGCACTTCCTATCATCATAGGAACTGCTACTGCTCCTGCACACATTGCCAAAACGTGCTGTAGTGAAAATACCCAAGATTTAGATACAGGTAACCTTTCATCTACTGGAGCTATTTTAGGGCTTTTATCTTGAGACATTTTGGGTCTCCCTTCTATATTTAATTTAATATTCTATTCCATATATTTTTTATCTATATACTTCATTTAAATTCTACTTTTGTCTAAGCTCTGTTTTTAACATCTAAATTCTCGTTTCTTACTTGTATGTTAATATCAATTATTTAGATTCTATTCCATAGATTTTGACTTAATTCTCTGCTTTTAGCTAGAATACTTTCTTCATCTATGTTTACTAACTTTCTATCTTTCATAAGTACTTTTCCGTTTATAATAGTTGTGTCTACACTTCTTCCACTCATTCCAAATATAGTGTGTCCCCCTATTGTGTTTTCTGTCAATGGAGTATGTGGTATATAATCAACTACTATAACATCTGCATAAGCACCTTTTTTAAGTACTCCTAAGTCATTTTTATAATAAGCCTTTGCTATTTTTCTATTGTTATCAAATAACATTGTTTGTGATTCTTCAAATCCAACTCTTGGGTCACTTAAGTGATGTTTGTGAATTATATTGGCAACTTTTAATGATTCAAACATATCACTAGTATATCCATCAGTCCCTAGACCTACTGTAACACCTCTTTTTAGTAGTTCTATTGCAGGAGAACATCCAACTGCATTTCCCATATTAGATTCTGGATTGTGAACTACAAATGTATTTGTTTTATTTAAAAGACTGATTTCATCTGTACTTATATATATACAATGAACTGCTATTGTTTTTTCTTTTAGTACACCAAAATCATTGAATCTTTCTAAAACCCTTTTTCCATATTTATCTACATTATATTGTAGGTCTGCTAACCCTTCAGCAACATGTACATGGTAGCCTGTATCAAGACCAGCCATTTCTGAAGCACATTTATTTAATGTGTCATCAGACAACGTAAACGCAGCATGAAGACCAAACATTCCTTTTATCATGTCTGTATCATCTTTTTGAGCATATTTTATAAAGTTTACGTTTTCATTGATACCTTGTTGTATTGTATCTCCACCATCTCTATCAGATACCTCATAACAAAGGCATGTTCTAATTCCCAAATCCTTTGCAACATCTGATATTGTAAACAAACTTCCTTCAATTGCATTTGGACTTGCATGATGGTCATAAACTGTTGTTACACCATTTTTTATACATTCTATATACGTTGCATATGCACTGTATTTTGTATCTTCTAGTGTAAGCTGTTTATCAAGTCTCCACCATAAATTGTTTAATATTTCTAAAAAATTCTCAGAAGGTTTTCCTGGAACTGCCATTCCTCTAGCAAATGAGCTGTATATATGCATATGTGAATTTATTAGACCAGGCATGATTATTTTCTTGCCTGCATCTATAAATTCATGTACTGGATATTTCGCTTTCATTTCCTCTGTAGTACCTATATCTTCAATTAGATTATCATTTATTACTACACATCCATCTTCCATATAGGGATTTAAAGAATCTTGGCTTATTAGCCTCCCATTCCCCACTAAAATCATAAATTTATTCCTCCTTAAAGCTAAGATTTAATTTTTAAGTACTTTTCCTGCTTTAATTTTATTGTATTTTCCTTCTTCAACAACACAATTTCCATTTATAATTACATAATCTATACCTGTAGGATACTGCATAGAGTCGATAAAATCATCACATCCACTAACTGTATCCTTGTCAAATATAACTATATCTGCAAAATATCCTTCTTTTAACTCGCCTCTGTCTTTTATACTAAAGCTTGTAGCTGCCTTTTTAGTCATTTTATAAACAGCTTCTTCAATTGTTAGTACATTTAACTCTCTAACATATCTTCCTAGTATTTTAGGGAAAGAACCATAAGCTCTTGGGTGTGGTTTACCTGCTAAAAGACCATCTGTACATACATTTTGCTCATCTCTTTTCATGAATCCTATTATATGTTCTTCCAATCCATAGAAATCTACCATTCCAACTGCATTTTCTTCTTCCTTTAGTAAATCAAACGTTGCATCTAATGGGTCTTTTCCTCTCATTTTTCCAATTTCTAATAAGCTCTTACCAATTGTATCTTTATTCTTTTCTGTTTTTACGCTTGTTACAAATATTTGGTCTATTCCAGCAAACTCTATAAAATTATCCCAACCTTCTATTCCATTTGCTATGTCTTTTTTCATTTTTGCTCTTTCGTTTTCATCACTTAATCTTTCTATTAATTTATCAGTTCCTCCAGAATGTGCCCAAGGAGGTAAAACTACTCCAAGCATTGTACTTCCTGCTGCATATGGATATTGGTCAAAAGATACTCTTATACCTTCTTTTTCTGCTTTTTCTAAAAGCTCTATAACTTGCGGTATATACTTCCAATTTGATTTACCACAAACCTTAAAGTGTGAAAAATGAACTTTTACTCCTGATTGTTTTCCAATTTCTATGATTTCTTCCATTGATGTTAATATTGTATCTGCTTCACTTCTTTGGTGAACTACAAATACTCCATCATATTTTGCTACAACCTTACACATCTCTATAATTTCTTCAGTCAATGAGTATGCACAAGGTATATATATAAGTCCAGTAGACAATCCTATAGCTCCTGCTTTTAGCTCTCTCTCTGTAATTTCACACATTTTTTGAATTTCTTCTTTAGTAGCAGGTCTATCTTCAAGTCCCATTGCTTCCATTCTAACGTTTCCATGAGGTACTAAATAAGTTTCATTTAAACCTACCCCATTGTCATCCATCATTTTCAAATAATTCTCTGTTGTTTCATATTTCCAATCAATTTCATCACTTTCACCATCTAGGCCTGCTAAATTTTTTCTCCAAGAAGATATATGTTCTTGAGGTAGAGGGGCCATAGATATCCCATCTTGGCCCAACACTTCTGTTGTAATTCCCTGTCTAATCTTTACCTCATTATATGGATTAACTAAAATCACTAGGTCTGAATGGCTATGAGTATCTATGAAACCTGGACATATAACTCTACCTTTTGCATCTATAACTTTGTCAGCTTCTTCATTTAAATCCTGTGATATTTTTAATATTTTCTCGTTTTCTATTAAAATATCGCCTTCATATGCTGGTGCTTTACTTCCATCTACTATAAGCCCATGTTTTATTAAAGTTCTCACAAAACCATCTCCTAATTATTTTTTATAAACTGATTTTAATATACCATAATACCCTTCTGCACCTTTAAATAACTGGTCTAATTCTATATACTCATCTATTGTATGAGCAAGATTTTCCTTAGAAGGACCAAATCCTATAGTTCTTATTCCAGCCTCACCTGCATAGTGACTTCCATTTGTACAGAATGAGTATTGAGTTATTTCTGAATCTATTCCAGCTTCTTTTAGTCCTTTATATGCTGCTTGAACAAATTCATCTTCTTCATCATATAACCATCCTGGGAAGAATCTTTCACTCTCTATAGTATTTCCTGTATAACAGTCAGCTTTTTCAACTGCATAAGAAACTTTTGCAGTTAATTCTGGGTCTTCTTTCATCATTTCATCTAATAATGCTTGTATTGGAGCTAATACTCCTTCTCTTGTTTCTCCAACTAATAATCTTCTGTCAAAAGTAGCTTTACAGTAATCTGGTACTACTGAAGCTCCTGGATATGGAGAAGATTTTATATCTGTTAAAACTAGTATTCCATCACCTAAAACTGGGTGAGTTGGAGGTACTAATTGTTGTATCTTTTGGATTACATTAGCCATTTTATAAACTGCATTTACACCTTTTTCTGGATTAGCAGAGTGAGCTGGTTTACCAAAAGTTTCTACTACTATTTCCCCTCTACCTCTTTGACCAATCTTTAAGTTTAATTCTGAAGATTCACCTATTACAACATAATCAGGCTTAACAGCCTTACTTATTTCTCTAGCTGAAACTCCTTCAAATATTTCTTCGTGAACAACACCTGCTACATATAATTCACCTTCAAAGTCTTTGTTAGTATCTTCTGCAAAGTATGAAACAGCTGCCATCATAGCACTTACTTGCCCCTTCATATCAGAAGTTCCTCTACCATATATTTTTCCATCTACTATTCTTGCTTCAAAAGGAGGAACACTCCACTTACTTGCATCTGGAACTGGAACTGTGTCTATATGACCATCAAATAATATTTTTTTACCTGGTTTGTTTCCTTTTATACATCCTACTATATTTCCATATCTATCTCTTGACCAGCTATCAAAGCCTAGTAAAGCAAAATTCTCTTCTATTGCTTTTACTACATTTTCTTCTTGACCTGAATAACTAGCATTTCTTATTAAATCTTGGCATACTTCAGTTAATTGTTTTTTTCTTATTTCATTTAACATTTTGATATTCCCCCATATAATTTTTAATTTGTTGATGTTTTACTTTGATATTTCACTTTTTTAATTTATTCATATTTCACTTAATCTATTGATTTTTTACTTCTTTATATTTTATTTATTAAACTTTTATTTAGACTTTATTTTAATTTTGTTTAGTTTTATTTGGTTTTATTTGGTTTTTATTTTGAGTTTTTCATTTGCTTAAGTTTTTATTTTACTTATTAAGTTTTTATTTTACTTAAGTCTTTTATTTACTTTGGCACTCACCATTCCAAACTATATCTTTATATTTGTCAGGGTCAGTATCTCCTTCTGTACTTATTAATAATACTTTAGAGTTCTCATCCAGTTTTAAAGCTTCTCTTAAATCTTTTAAATCTTCACTTTCAAGTATTGAAACTAATGCTCCAGTTGTAACTGCTCCAGATTCTCCAGAGATTACTTTTTCATCTCCTCTTAGAGGATTTCCTAGTATTCTCATACCTTTAGCAGATACCCAGTCTGGTGCTGAAACGAATGCTGATGAATAATTTTTTAACACTTCAAACCCTATAGTGTTTGGCTCTCCACAAGCAAGA
>NZ_OEZH01000113.1:0-9204 GCF_900243075.1 Clostridioides difficile | reverse complement strand
ACTGTTATTGGGCATTCATCATATATTGAAGCAACATATCCTTGAACTGCACCAGCAAGTGAACCAACTCCTGCTTGCACAAATACGTGTGTTGGTCTGTCTACTCCATATTCTTTTAATTGTTCTATGGCTTCTTTAGCCATAGTTCCATATCCTTGCATTATCCATGCTGGTATTTCTTCATATCCGTCCCAAGCTGTATCTTGAACCATTACTCCGTGGTCATCAGCTTCTGCGTAATCATTAGCTAATCTTACTGCATCATCATAGTTTAAGTCTGTTATACTAGCATCTGCACCTTCTCCTTTGATTTTATTCAATCTGAATTCAGAAGAACCTTTTGGCATTAATACGACAGATTTTTGACCTAATTTATTGGCTGTCCAAGCAACTCCTCTACCATGATTTCCATCTGTAGCTGTAAAGAAAGTTATTTCTCCTAATTTTTCTTTTATTTCTTTTGAAGTTAATTTATCATATCCTAACTCAGATATATCTGTATCTAATCTTTGAGCTAGGTATCTACCCATAGAATAAGAACCACCTAAAACTTTAAATGCGTTTAATCCAAATCTGTAAGATTCGTCTTTTACATATATTCCGCTTACTCCTAGTGATTTTGCTAAGTTATCTAATTTAACTAAAGGAGTCTTTTCATATTGTGGAAAGCTCTCATGGAAAGCTTTAGCCTTTGCAATTTCTTCATCTCTTAAAAATTCAATCCCTTTTTCTTTTTCCTCTGATTTAGGTAAGTTATTTAATTTCCATTTTATTTCTCTCATTTATTTTATATTCCCCTTTCAAATTTTTCGATATCATTATTAATTTTTTATCTTTGTGTCTTTATAGTAAAGCAATTACTATGCCAATATTATTTATTCTAAAAACAATTTTTTTATGTTGGAATTACATACTTTTATAAAATTTCTTTAAATTTTATAAATTTTGAATGTGAAAAATAAGATTTATAAAAGAAAAAATTCTCATATTGGGAAATTTTTATCAATACGAGAATTATCAATTCGAGAAACCGTTTCTTTATTTTAATTTTTCCTTTATTATGCTCTTATTCTTTATATGTCTATTGTTTTGTCAGATATATTACTATTTTTACTTTCTATAAATGTATGGCTATAACCTTCTTATGTATAAACTCTATAAATTTATAGAAATACTTTATATTTTTTATAGCTTTATTTCCTTTTTCATCCTGCCCTATTTTGAAATTCATAAGAATATCTACTCTAGTTAGTATATCAGTCCAAAGAAATATATAAATACTTATCATTTTGATGTTCTATTATATTATTGCTGTTCTTCTTCCAACTTCCTATATAATGTAGCCAGACCTATACCTAAGTCTTTTGCTATTTTCTTCTTTGTCTTTGTATCTCTTCCATACTTATTCAACAACTTGTTTATGTAAGTCAACTCTAATTCTTTAATTGAAAGTATCTTTTCTTGGTTCTCTACTATCCCTTCAACTATATCGCTTTCAAATGTTATATCTATATTTTTATCTTTATGGCCATTTCCATTAATATCATAATAGTTCAAAATATCTAATGGAAGCATATCTTTGTATATTATTCCATCATCTCCAACCAAATTCATCATATATTCAACTGCATTTTCTAGTTCTCTTATATTTCCCGGCCAATTATAGTTAATCAACATATTCATTACATTTTCTTCTATTTTATTCAATTGAATACCTAATTCTAAAGAATATTTAGAAGCAAACTTCATCATTATTGATTCAATATCATCCTTTCTTTCCCTAAGAGGTGGCAAATTTATAGGAATTACATTTAATCTATAGTATAAATCATCCCTAAACTTACCTTCATTTACTAATTTCAATAAATTTTTATTTGTAGCAGCAATTACTCTTATATCTAAATCTATAAGTTTATTTGACCCAATTCTCGCAAATTTTCTCTCTTGTAAAACTCTAAGTAACTTTGCTTGTAAAGGCATTGACAAATCTCCCATTTCATCAAGAAATATAACACCTTCATTTGCAAGTTCAAATTTCCCCACTTTACCTCCACTACTAGCTCCACTAAATGCACCTTTTATATAGCCAAATAACTCACTTTCAAGAAGGTTTTCTGGAATAGCAGCACAGTTTATCGCAATAAAGGGCTTGTTCCACCTACTGCCTTCAGCATGTATGGCTCTAGCAATTAGCTCTTTACCTGTACCACTTTCACCAGTTATTAGGACAGTTGAATTTGATTTTGCTAATTTCTTAGTTCTCTCTTTTACTTTTAACATTGCTTCTGAATTTCCAATTATGGACTCTATATCACTATTTCCCCAGCCACTATTCACTTTTCCATGTCCTTTATGATTGATATATGTCTTGTCAAATATTATTATTTTGTCGTATTGATTTATATATGGATATACAGGAATTATTTTGGCATTTATATTATAAATCTTGTTATCAATATCAATTTCTAGTAATTCATGTCCATTTGAGGAAGATTCAACAGATACTATATTTACTATATTTTCTATTATATCTTTCTCTATATCTAATTTTTTTAGAGCTATATTGTTTATATAAGATATTTTGCTATTTATGTCTAGTATTATAACGCCTTTTTCAACATTTTCAATGATTTCTATCATCATATTCATTTTTCTACTGCTATTTTTTGACGCTTCATGTTCTTCTATCTTCATAGAAATTAAATCGCATATATGATTGACAAATTTTAAATAATTATCTATTTTTGCACTTATTTCTACTTTTTTAGTTTTATCTGTGCTAATAGCACCAATTACTCCTATAGTTCGATTATTATACTTTATTGGAACTGCTATTATTACTTTATTTAGGCATTTCATGTAATGGGAACATTCTATACAAAGCTGATTATCACATATATCCAATACGACTAATTCTTGACCTGTCTGTATAACTTCATCATAAAGAAAACCCTCTGTAACAACGCTTTCATTTATCTTTGATTTATATAGACCTGTGCCACTAATTCTTATTAATCTATCATCAACTATTTCAATATCTACATCTAACACACTAGCTACTGTTTCAGTGTATTTTATCATTTCTTGTTGAAATTCTTTTAATTTACTTAACATAGTCTCCCCCATTAAAATTTAATTTACCAAATTATAAGTTTAGCTATATTTTAACATATAGTCAATTTTTAAAATATATATAAAACATTACTTATTTATATATTTGCATTAAAACACATAATATTAATTATAAAAAGCTTGTTTTATACAGTGATTACCTTAATTATAATATACAAATAAAAAAATAAATCACAATACAATAATAAAATACAAAAAAGCCTTCCGCATATAACAAATATATTTTTAGCACAAAAATATATATCATATGAGAAAAGCTCAATAGTTAAATATTTAGATAGATTTTTATATAGACTTTTTTAATATAAACTTTTTTAATTGTAGACTTTTTTTATTAGTTTTTAATTTTCATTAGTTTTGTTATTGGTTTTATTGTTATAATACTTATAATACTGCCATTGCTTCAATTTCTAAAACTGCATCTTTTGGTAATTGAGCAACTTGTACACATGATCTTGCTGGTGGATTTTCTTTAAAGTATGTAGCATACATTTCATTAATATCATTAAAATCCTTTAAATCTTTTACAAATACTGTAGTTTTAAATATTTTATCCATACTTGTACCAGCTTGTTCTAATATTGCTTTTACATTATCTAAAGAAGCTTTTGTTGCTTCTTTTGGGTCAGATACTAACTCACCAGTCTTCATATCTATTGGAAGTTGACCTGATGTAGAAACTATATTTCCAACTTGTATCGCTTGAGAATATGGTCCAATTGCTCCTGGAGCTTTCTCTGTAGCTATTACTACTTTTGACATGACTTCACCTCCTATTATTAAGTTATATTTACAGGAAAATAAAATTTCCTAAACACCAATATCAATACGAAACTTTAGATTAAAATTCAAATCTAAAGCTTCAAATAATCAACACTTAGATGATTATGTTTATTTGTGTTCTTGTTAACTTTTATTAAAGCAATTAACATGCCAAACTTTATTTATATATAAAATTTTGTGAAGTCATTCAAAACAGCTACTTCTGAATTTTTTTGTAAAAAAAGTTTTAAAATTACTCTTTTATAATGTCAATTTTTTTCTCATATCTAGAAATTTACCAACATGAGAATTCTTGTTTTGAGAATTTACAAATTTTATTTAAATAGTTCTAAAGTTTTAACTTATTAGGCTATCATGTATGAAAGAACTATGGTTGACAATCCTACTGCTACAAATAGCAACACTTTAATCCAGACCTTATTTACTTTTGTTATCATAGAACCTATTGAAAATATAATAGCCAAGTATAATAGTAACCAAAAAATTATCAATATTTCACTACTGCTGCTGAAAACTTACAAAATTATTTTTTAATGACACCATTTATTTTATAAGCTATACATTTATTTTATAAAATATAAGTAAAGTATAAAATTAATTCTTTCAGCAACTTTCTCCCTTCATATTTTTTAAATCTTTTATAGAATTGTATCATGTTTGAGTGAATTTTCATACTATTAAGTCTTTCCCTCTACAAAACACCACCTCTCATTTCATGCCTAATAATGTAAGATTACAGCTATTTTATTGATTTTGATAACTTGATCGACTATACTATTATTAGTTTTTATTTGTATATAAAGCTATTATTTATATGCAAAATTTTTATTTATATAGGGGGTTTTTAATTATGAACAAAAGTCCATTAACAGCAGAAACAACAGAAGAAATGCTAAAAGTACTAAGTGGGAAAGATTATAGTATTGCTTATGATTTGCATAAACTTGGTCAATCACTAGATTGCAAGATTGAACCACGAACAGGAGCCCGTTCTTATCGTATACTATATTCAACTAAAAAACCAAAACGTAGTCTATTTACTATTGAATGTAATGAGAAAAAATGGAGAGTTAAAGCAAACCTTTATAATCTAGATACATATAGAGATACTGTAGAAGAATGTTCTAAAGTTATTAAAGATAGTATTACAAAAACTCGTACTTGCAAAAAATGTAATCCAAAGTGTATTGGTGGTTCTTCATTTGAATTAGATGGTAAATTCTATTTAACTTGTGTAGGAAGTGGACATTATTTTGCTAATATGGAAGAAATCGATTGGAAAAACCTAAAAAAGTTAATTATTAAAGAAAATGATATTATGAAAGAATCTATTTAATACGCTACTAACTACTAAAATCAAAACAACTACTAAAACACATATAAATTTAGATATCAAATAAATGATAAAAATGTGCATAGATTTGTATGTATATCAAAAATCTGTGTATATTAAAAAACTGTGTATACCAAAAAGGCTGTAGATAAATTTACTTTTCTGTAAATCTAATTATAGCCTTTATGTATTGCTTTTACTATATAACCATTAAAGTTATTTTGTAATCTTAAATTCCCATCTCCATGTACTGTTTCTATTATATAATCACAATCATTTATGTTACATTTCAATATCGACTTTATCAGATAATAAGCTTTAAATACATAAACTTAAGGAGTTATCTGAAAATGACATAACTCTATCAGCAACATAAGAACATGTATTAAAATATATCTGTAGTAAAGATAACTATTCTATGACATTAGAAAACTATATTAAATATTCTGTTAATTCTGCAATAATATAAGACTAGTATTTTAAACTTCTTTATTAGTTTTTGTATTATTATATTCAGCTATATTTATAAAAAATGAACCCTGTTGTAAGGATTCATTTTTTTATATTATTTATTACTTATTTTTTTAAGTTTCAGGGGATTTTGGGGGTGCAGGGACTTCATAATAATATACAGTTTCTTTTCCAATAAGTTCAGAACCAAGTTTTACCCATTCTCCTCCATAGGTAGATTTTATCTGAGAAATATCTGAATCTAATGATGTAACAATAAGACCCTGTTGAGCTCTAAATATATTTTTTTTCTCATCGCCAGTGCCAGTTTTAAAACTCAATTTCCCATTATCTAACATTAACAAATTTCTATTTTTGTGATATCCCTTCAAATTAATACCATTAACAATCTCTGGAACAGATGAGTCAATAAATATATAATCATTAAAGTTATTTTGTAACCTTAAATTTCCACCTCCGTGTACTGATTTTACTATATAATCATAAGCATCTATGCCACATTTCAGTGTAGAATTTGGTATTTGAAGAGTTTCAAATACATAAACTTTATGCTTATATTCTAATCCATCATCCCAATTATCTTTATTATCACTAAGCAAATTAACATGGCAATTCTTAAAATTCTCTCCATAGAATAATGAATATGCATCTTCTTTCCTATTTTCCATATTTGAATAAGTATCATAATCTGTATTATAATAATACTGACCACATCTTCTTATAATCCCAGATATAGAAGTATTAATCATTGTACCAAATGCAAAACCACAATGTCCACATTGATCAATAGTAATATTATTAATCTTATAACTACCGCCACCCTTACTTCTAAGGCCTACTTCTTGTATTTTCTCGATTTTAATATTATTCAGACTAGCTCCTACCTTAATTTCCATACCCTTTTGACATTCATATATTCTACTGTTTGAAATAATTATGTCATTTCCTGTATCAATACCTAGCCCGCAAGAGGAAACTGTAATATCATTTACAATTGAATAGTAAGGAATTTGAATTCCTGTACCTGAAAAACCAGTTATATAAAGGTTCTCATAATGACCTAGGCCTTTACTTTTATCAGTACATGTAATAGCTGATACACCATTCATATCTTCATCATTCTCATTTTTCTTAATGAGTATTTCATAATGATAATGTGGATTTCCTTTTGTTGGGGGTTCATCATGAACAATCATCTCACAGCTATCAGAATAAAAACTTATATTTTTAATACATTGTTTTCTTCCTGTCAATGTAATAATACTCATATTAGGAACTCCACGTGTTATAAATTCTGTAGCAGATGTTGATGAATCAGAATCTCCATGTAAGGTTATTTCTTTATCAATCGTAATACCAGTTTTAAATAGGTATTTACCTTTTGGGAAATACAAAATACAAAAATCTGTTTCACTAATAATTTTCTGTATAAAAGGTCCTACATCTTCTGTCCCATCATTTTTAATATCAGGCTCTCTTTCTAATACGTTAATCCATTTTTTATTCTTAATTTCTTCCATAATATTATCTATTCCTTTCTTAATTTACTCAATACCAAAAGGTTATGTGCTTTTGGTATTAAATGAATTTTTATAGTTACCAATTGTACTATATAAAATTTATTGAAACTAATAACTAGACCATTGGCAAAATACTTGCTTAAGTCTAATATATTTACTTACTTATCTATCACTTTATAATAGTGTATAGTTCTTCCAACTTCTACTTTTTGACTTATTTTCTCCAATTTTACTTTATATTGACCAGAAACTGTATTGATATTACTAGTTGATGTTGATATAATATCATTTACCTGTGGGCTATGCATCTTAATATTGCCATTTATATACATCTCATCATTTCTTATCTTTATTTTGTCATTATGACCTTTTTCAGATATACCAACTCCATTAATACTACTAAGTTCACCATCATAAAATATAACAGTTTGTTCTTTATTATTGTATATTAGGTTTCCTTTTTCTGAATTAACAACCATATCAGTAGCATCTATATTGCATCTTAATAATACATTCTTGGCTTCAAAAGCTTCTATAAGATATATCTTATGTTCCCTAAATCTTAAATCCCCTTCCTTAAATTTATCTTTCCCTTTATCATCCCAATAGTCTCCATTGTCATTTGCGATTGTTATATTACTTGACTCTATTGAATTCCCATAAAATAAGGAATAAGCTTCCTTAACTCTCTCGTCTAACTTCAAATAGTCATCATAGTTAAAATTAAAATAAAATTGCCCACATCTTGAGATATTTCCTGATACGTAGGTATTAGACATTGAGTCAAACTTAAATCCGCAATATCCACATTGGTCAATTGTAACATTTGTAACAAAGTTTAAGCCCTTACCAATATTGTCAATAGCAATCCTACCAACTTCTTCTACTCTCATACCATTAATAAAAGTTCCAGTAGAAATTTCCATTCCATAATCACATCCCCAAGTCTTTCCATTAGTAATTATTGAATCTTCTCCTGTACTAATACCACGATTACATGAAAAAACAGTAATATCGTTTACTGTAGAATTATTAGGCATCTTAAGTGCAATTTCACCAAAACCACCAAAGTCTACATTTTCATAATGTCCAGACCCTTCTGATACATTTTCACATACAATTGCTGATATACATTTCCCTTTGTGTTCACTTGTGAATATTATTTCATGATGAAATCCTGATTCACCATTTGCAGGAGGTTCCTCAGGTGTCTTCTTGCTATTGCAATTGTTTGATTGGAAAGAAATACTTTTAATACAATGCTTTACTCCCTTTATGGTTATCATTGTAAAACTTTCCATTGTCCCATCTTCTACCTTTTTTTGATCGAATTTACCAGAAAATTGTGTTGTTCCTGAATAATAATCTGGACTATTTGGATTATTTGACCTAAAATATGTGTCTCCGCATAGTGTTAATCGTTTGTTAATCTCTATACCACTTGTAAATAAGTACTTCCCTTTTGGAAAATATATAATAGAGTCTTCTGGTGCAGCATTTATAATTTCTTGCACCCTAGAACTTACATCTTCTGTTTCATCTCTACAAACTCCATAATCTAAAACATTAATCCAGCCACCTGTTTCTTTAATTATTATAGGTTCTCCCATAATTCGCTACCTCCTAAGTTTAAAACTAATCATTTATTTTTTTATAATAGTACATAGATTCTCCATTAAGTGTTTTTACACCAATTTGTTCCCATGTTCCACTATGCAATTTACTTATCTCTTCTTCTGAATCTAATATTGAAGATATAACAGAATTCTTCTGTAGTTTAGGAACTACTAAATCTTTTCCACCATCATCTACATAAAGTGTATTATCAATTATCTTAAGTAAATCACCTTGATTTACATCAGAAATCTGAACTCCGCCTACAGAACAAATCTCACCATCATAAAACTTATAAGTATTTCTACCATTTTCTAATAGCAAGTTACCTTTTGCACATTGTATAAAGCT
>NZ_OEZH01000164.1 GCF_900243075.1 Clostridioides difficile | reverse complement strand
GCTTGTTTTGTAGCCTTAGAAGATACATCTTTAATCCATTTCATATCTTGATTATTAGGAATATATTCATTATTTAACCATTTAGAAAAATCCATACCACTTATATATCATATCATGTGTTAGTTCTAATGGGTAAGTATACTCACCACGAAGTTTCAAGTAAGTTCACCTCCAGTTTACTTTGCCAAGATACGTTTTGAAGCAAGCTTATATACAAACTCAACTTTTTTATTTGATATATCCCATGAATCTAATTCTTTTTTTATTAAATCTGGATATTTTTTACTTATATCTCTAAGAGCATTGCCTATAGATTTTCTCAAATATTCGCTATCATCTTCTTTTAAACTAGAAAGTAGTGATATAGCAACATCAGGATTAGATTTAAAATAGTCTCTACTAGTCCAAATTCTAAGACCTTCTGTCACAGCTCTTTTTATGTTTGGACTATCAGAATTAAGCCATTCTTTTATTACAGGAAGTGCTTTTTCATATCCTACTTCGCTACAATAATAATCAAATGATTTAGCTAATATTTCTTGTACTCTCCAGTTTTCATCTTTACTCACATTGTCTTTTAAAAATAACAAAGCTTCAGAAATAGTTATTGATATAAAACCAAGTATAAATACTGCTAATTCTCTTACTTGATAATACTCTGATCTATATAAATAGATTGATAGATAATAACATTTTTTTGAGTCATTATTTTTTACAATCTTTTTAGCAATATTTTCAATTTCTTTAAAGCCATTTTCTATAGTAATAATTTTTGCTATTACTTCTTCCAATTTTATCTCCTCCAATAAGTAGATTAGTTTAAATTTCATGTGGTTATTTGTAAAAAAAATTTGTTTAATTTAGATAAAATAAAGACTTGTCAAAAAACGTTTGCAAGTATTTAGTACTAGCATAAATAAAAAATAATAAAAAATCAACCTCATTTAACATATAAATTTACTTTTATTATGAGTTTTATATTATAAAATTGTGTTTAAAAAATTAATTGAGTTATATAAATTTTACATGATTTGAGTATACTAATAGAATAAATTATTATATAGTTATACTTATATGAGATGAATATTTTACCAATCACATCTGATAGTGTATAATTAGGTGATAAAGCAGATGATAAATATTAATTTAAACAATCATAATAACATTTATACAGACAATTTGTGATTAAAAAATTATCATAATTTGTTTGAAACTAGTGTAATAAAGTTTACATTAAATCAAAAATATAAATAAGTAATTTTAGCTTGTAAGAATAATAAAAAATATAGAAAGCCATGTGACAAGTAAGAAAAAATGCTGTGTTTTAAGAAATATAAATGATACTATAATGAAAAGTAAAATAGGAGGGAAAAATGATACCAGGATTTAAAGAAAGTTTGTTGGGATTAATAAATGAAAGTGCATATAATCCTCTAAAAAAAGAAGAATTAGCAGAAATATTTGATATACATTCATCAGAAATGCCAATGTTTTATAATTTTTTAAATGAATTAGAAGAAGATGGATATATATGTTTTACTAAGAAAGGAAAAATAATATCTCCAAATCAAATGGGATATTTTGTTGGAAAATTTGTATCACATAAAAAGGGATTTGGATTTGTGGAATCTGATGTTGAATATACACAGGATTTATTTATCTCAAGTGACAATATAAATGGTGCTATGCATAATGATAGAGTTATGGCAGAAATAGTAGTACCTGCAACTGAAGAAAAGAGAGCTGAAGGAAGAATAGTAAAAGTTATAAAGAGAGAAATAACTAGAATAGTAGGAACTTTCCAATCAAGTAAAACTTTTGGATTTGTAACACCAGATAATAAGAAATTTACTAAAGATATATATATACCTAAAAAACATTTTAGTGGAGCAGTCGATAATGATAAGGTAGTATGTGAAATTACAGTATGGCCACAAGAGGATAGAAAACCAGAAGGTAAAATTATAGAGATACTAGGTCAAAAAGGTGAAAGAGGCGTAGAAATAGACTCTATAATAAGAGAACATGGTCTCCCAGAAGAATTTCCAAAGAAAGTATTGCAAGAAGCAGAAGCTGTAGCTGTTGAGATTCCTCAAGAAGAGATAAAAAGGAGAAGAGATTTAAGAGATTTAAACATATTTACTATAGATGGAGATGACGCAAAAGACTTAGATGATGCTATATCAATAGAAGTATTATCTAATGGAAACTTCAAATTAGGAGTTCACATAGCTGATGTTACCCATTATGTAAGAGAAAAAAATAAACTTGATAAAGAAGCTTTAAAAAGAGCTACATCAGTTTATTTAGTAGATAAAGTAATTCCAATGTTGCCAAAGACTCTTTCAAATGGAGTGTGTAGTTTAAATCCACTTGAAGACAAGTTAACCCTTTCTATATTTATGGAGATAGACCATAAAGGAAATGTAGTTAAGCATGAAATATGTGAATCTGTAATAAATTCAAAAGCTAGAATGACTTATACAGAAGTATCTGATATATTGGAGAAGGATGACGAAAAACTTAAAAAGACTTTTGAACATGTTGCTGAAGATTTTAAAAATGCTGAAATTTTGGCTAGAATTCTTATGTCAAGAAGAGAAAAAAGAGGTGCTATAGATTTCAATTTCCCAGAAGCAAAGATAATTCTAAATGGAAAAGGTGAAGTTGTAGATATAAAGCCATATGAAAGAAGAATATCTAATAAAATAATAGAAGAATTTATGCTTATAAGTAATGAGACAATTGCTGAACATTTTTATTGGATGGGGATACCTTTTGTGTATAGAATACATGAGACACCATCTTTGGAAAAAATGGAAGAATTAAGTAAGTTTATATCTACATTTGGATATACAATAAAAGGTGATAAAGAGGAAGTACACCCAAAAGCATTACAAGGTATAATAGAGAAGATAAAGGGCAAAAAAGAAGAGGGAGCTATCAGTACTATAATGCTTCGTTCTTTAAAACAAGCTAAGTATTCACCAGAATGTAGTGGACACTTTGGATTAGCAGCTAAATTCTACTGTCACTTTACTTCACCAATAAGAAGATATCCTGACCTTCAAATTCATAGAATAATAAAAGAATCCTTAAACAATAAAATAAGTGGAAAAAGACAAGAACAGCTTACTACTATAGTGGATTATGCATCTGTTCAATCATCTGAGAAAGAAAGAAAAGCAGAGTTAGCTGAAAGGGATGTACATGATTTCTATAAGGCTCTTTATATGAAAGATAAAGTCGGTCAAGAATTTGAAGGTGTTGTATCTAGTGTAACTTCATTTGGAATATTTGTTGAGTTGGATAATACTATAGAAGGATTGATAAGACTTGCAAATATGAATGATGATTACTATATTTATGATGAGAGTTCTTATAGTGTTTTAGGAGAAAGAACTAAGAAGTCGTACAAGATAGGTGACCTTGTTAAGATAAAGGTTGAGAGTGTGAATGTAGATTTTAAAGAAATAGATTTTGAAATAGTTGAAAAGATAGAGGAATAAGTAAAATCATCTAAAATTAGATATGAAAAGTTATAGTATTTATGATGTAGTTAAATATATAATACTCAATGAAAATATATAATTAAAAAATATTTAATTAAAAACAGATATCTAAAATATAGATTTTTAATACAAAATAAGTGTATCATTTAAAATTTAAGATACACTTATTTTTTTATTTTATATAAAGTTTTGTTTTATCTAATTTATAATAACGTGTTACTTTGTATAAATTTAGTGTTAAAATTATAAAAAACGCTACTTAGGAGGAATGGAATTATGGGTATGATAGGATGTTATACTAGAATAAGTGAAGAAGATGTTTTGAAATTACAACAAGCAGAAGGCAATTTACAAGATTTTGTTTTTGAAGATGTACATGAAAATAGTACTATTAATATCGATAAAGCATGGCATGCTATTCACTTTACTTTAACAGGCTGTTCATTTGAAGGAGATGATGATAATATATTTAGCAAATTGGTGTTAAGTGGAAATATATTTATGGAAATTGATGGAGAGCCACCTGCAATGCTGATTACTGCTGATGATGTAAAAAAACTATCAGAAGCAATGAACAATTTGGAAGAACAAACGTTTAGAAAAAAATTTAATATTAGTGAGATGTTAGAAAATAATATTTATCCTGTTATGGATGATGAGAATGAAGAAGAGTTTTTTGATTATGTATGGGCAAATTTAATTGAACTTAAAAAGTTTATAGAAGAAGCGGCTAATGAAGGACAAGCAGTAATATTTTGTATAATGTGATGATTAGAATATTAATTTTTATTATACAAAACGGACTCACAAATAAAATAAGTACAAATTAAAACTTAGAAAATATAGATATTTTAATTAAAAGCAGAAAAATTAAAATCTTTAGAAAAAATTTAGAAATTTATAAATAATATCTTAAGTTTTGAGATTTATTATGAAGATACAGTAAAAAATTTATAAAAATAAAATTCTATAAAATTATTTTTGGGGGTGTATTTATATATGGAAATGAAAATATCAGTGTCCAATCTTAGTAAAAGGTTTGGGACAAAACAGGCTCTTGATAATATAAATCTTGAAATTGACAGTGGTATGTTTGGTCTTTTAGGAAGAAATGGAGCAGGAAAAACGACTTTTATGAGAATCTTAGCTACTTTATTATCAAAGACAGAAGGTTCAATAGATATGTGTGGAGTTCCTATTGAGAATACTAAAGAAATTAGAGATATGGTTGGTTATCTACCACAAGATTTTTCAATGTATCCTAACATGACAGTATATAAAGCAATGGATTATTTAGCAGTTTTATCGGGTATACCACTAAGAAAAAGAAGAAAAATTATAGGAAAGTTATTAAGCAAAGTAAATCTTACTAATTATCAGAATGTGAAAGTAAAGTCTTTATCTGGAGGTATGAATAGAAGGCTTGGTATAGCTCAAGCACTAATTCATAATCCTAGAGTTTTAATAGTAGATGAGCCAACAGCAGGTCTTGACCCAGAAGAACGTATAAGATTTAGAAATTTATTATGCGAAATTGCAAATGATAGAATCGTTATTCTATCTACACATATTGTTGGAGATATAGAAGCTACATGTGAGAATGTAGCTATCTTGGATAGTGGTAAAGTTATCTATAATGGTTCAACTGAGGCATTAGCAAAGCTAGCAGAAGGGAAAGTATATAGTATTGAAGTAGATAAAAAAGATATTGAAAATATAAAAAGTAGATTTGTAGTTATAGGTATGTTGACTCAAGGTGGAAAGGCTACACTTAGGGTTATATCAGATGATAAACCTTTTGAGACAGCAGTAGATTGTAATCCAACTATTGAAGATGGATATATGCTTATAATGGGAGGAGATAAGATATGAATCTATTTATAAAAGAATGTAAAAATATATTAAAGAGTGCAGTATATTATGTTTTTATTATAGTTTTAGTGCTTTTCTATATTTCTCAGCTTGGAGGTTCAGTTTCAAATGATGTAAGTAAAAATGTTCCTAATGATGGGAATCCATTAGTTGCTCCACAAAAAGTAGCAAATATTGAGGAATATTACTCTATACACAATCAATATCCATATGGTCAAAAAGAATCTATGGAAACAGAAAAAGTCATTCCAAATGCAACTATAAATTTAATTAGAGAATATCAAAAAAATTCATATACAACATATCCAACAGGAATAGCTAAGTCTATAAAATTGAACCAAAATAAAACGCAAACTATAGAAAAATATATTGAAGAAATAACTGGTAGTAGCATTGATGAAATAAATTCACTTTGGGAAAAAGGTGAGAGTATAAAAATAAATTATTCTAGAGTATCACCTAAAAGATTTGAAGAAATAATGAAAAGAGTAGATGATATTTTAGGTGGTGGGTCTGCATATGCTTTTGACAAATTACAAAGATTTGGAGTAGTTCCAATTACTTATAATGAAGCTATACAGAATTACAACTATACAATACAAAAAGATAAAGTTACTAATGGTTATGCAAGAATTTTTTGTGATTATATAGGTATAGTTTTAAGTATATTTCCAGTATTTGTGGCAGTTTTTATGTCACTTAAAGATAAGCGTTCCAGAATGAGAGAAATTATTTATTCAAAACAAGTATCTTCATGCAAAATAGTTTTATCAAGATATTTTGCACTTGTCTTTATGATGATATTGCCAGTATTAATTTTAGGTATGAAAGATTTATTTCCTTTGATTTTCTTTGCTAAAGATAAAGGTATGTCTGTTGATAATTTAGCATTTATAAAATATACATTATGGTGGATACTACCAACTCTTATGATAGTTACAGCTATAGGGATGAGTCTTACTATATTAACAGATACACCATTAGCAATTATTGTACAACTAATTTGGTGGTTTTACAGTATAAATTCTACAGGTCTTAAAGGTGATTATACAACAATGGGGCTAATGATAAGACATAATAGTGTGTTAAATGGAGATATTATTGCACAAAACTTTAATCAGATTATGAATAATAGACTCATAATGAGTCTAGGAGCATTAGTGATTGTTTTGTTAACTATATTCTTATATGAGCAAAAAAGAAGGGGGAATCTTGATGTTGGTTCAAAGTTTTCAAAACTGTTTAGTTTTAATAAAAGAAAACTTCAAGTTAAGCATACTAACTAATTTAGTATGTTCAATTATATTGCTATGTCTGATTCCTCTAATACAAGGAGTAGCTAATTTAGATAGAATTTCAGCAGCTATGTGTTTAGAAAATTATGTTGTAATAATAGGGATAGTAATGTTGGTACCCATATTTTCATTAGAACAATCAAAGGAGATTGACGAAATAGTATCATCAAAATCATTGTCTCAAGTTGTTGTACAATTAATTAGAATACTGATGTCAACTATATGTATAGCTGTATTAATCATAGGTTTCGTAAATATTTTAATATATCTTGGAGGAGATTTTCCAGTAGCTGAGTATATCATTGGAAGCTTTGTATCAGCTATGTTTATAGGAAGTTTGGGAATGTTTTTCTCAAATTTATTTAACAATACAATCATAGGTTATATGGTGTCTATAGGGTATTTAATTTTAAATATGATGACCAAAGACAAGTATGTTGGAAATTTTTTTATAATGTCTATGAGTAAAGGAAGTTTTGATGAGAAATATTGGTTGATACTTGGAAGTGTTGTTTTGATAATTGCATCTCTCTTGATAAAACCAATAAAAAGAAAGATTAGGTAATAAAATGAGAGCTTTAGATAAAATAAAAGTAATACAAATAAAAAGTACACTTATAAAATACAAGTTTATTTTTATATACACAAACTATAACTTGATATTTATATATGTAGATAGATGTATATATCCAGAGTATAAAAATACATATGTATACTGAATTTTATCAAAAGCTCTCAAATTTATATTTTAAAGACCACTATTGTTATGACCGACGTACATGTGTTTTTTCATTTTAATTATTATATTAGCAATATAACTAGTGTCATAAACTATTGATACATCATAACAAAGAATTCTCCATCACCTAAAGGTGTTTTTTGTCTCCTAGTCTCAACTATTTTAAATCCTTGAGACTCATAACATTTTACAGCTCTCATATTCCAGATTCTTACATTTAATACAATTGGTTTAGTATTATATTTATTTCTACATTCTTGTAATCCTAGACTAATTATTTCTTTACCAATTCCCATTCCGCAATAATCTGGTTTTATGCCAATACCAAAGAATACAGAGCTTCCTTCATCTAATAAGTTTATAAAACCTATCAATTCTTTATTGTCGCTTATAAAACTTATAAAATTTTTTCTTTTATCTTCTTTTGCTAGTGAAAAATTCTTCTTTTTAATTTCCTCTCATGGAGGTAGATTGTATATTGAATATTCACCTTCATATTTCCAATTAGTAACTTCCATAGCATGTTCTTCAGTAAATTTAACTTTATTTAAATTCATATATCCCCCTATTAAAATATTTAAGGCAATTAATAATATTTTAAAATTTTATAAAATAATTAAAACTATTTATATTTATCCATAAAATCTTTAAGAGCTTGATTAATAATATTTTGTACCCTGTACTTTTTATTGGATTCACAGAAGACTACAAACTAATTTTGAACTATCTTCTAATTCAATAACCTCACAATATATATAACTTCTTAGCTTTATTAAATTCTATTAAATTTGTTTCCTATAGTCGTATAATCAACATCAATATCTTTATGTGTATTAGTTAATTTATTGCCTCTAGGAGCTTATTATTAATATATTGTATTTGCTCCAATAGTAGGTAAATTATAGGCAAATTATCAAATGTATATCTATCTATATTTAAACTTTAGAGATACAATAACTACTAAATCAGTATTCTAGTAGTTATAAAAAAGAATCTTTAAAAATATTAATATAGCTTACATTTTTTACTAAATTTTCTAAAGCTTAATCAGTTAATTTAATTATAGCTATAAATAATATTTTCTACAGATATAATTTCAAAAAGCTATGTATGAGAGCAAGTTCACTTAAATTTTTAAAATCAAATAAAATTGAACCTCTTGACTACCTTGATTATTTTGTGAACTTAGTATAGATGTAAACTTTATTATTAAGAAAATACGAGATTTTAGATAAGCTAATGCCTAATTTAAATAATAAGATGAGAAATATAATAGGACATAAAAGCTAGGAATAAGATAAATATAATCAAAGAATAAGGGATGAGAATAATTACCAAGAGAAATCATTACTTGAATATGTTTATGAATGTTAGACTATGTTCCTAAATTGAATTGTATATATATCAAGTATAATAATTTGAAACAGTGTGGAAATTTTTATTTAAAAAATACACATAAATATTTCCACACTCTGATTTTACAATAATAATCTAATAAAACTTATAGTGACTTTATAAACTCAATAATGATTTAATAAATATTTATAAAACCGCTATTTTTGCTTAGAAACTTTATTATTCATATTATCATTAGTAGGCATTGCTCCAAAGCTTAGTTTTTCGTACATTACTTGAGTTGGAGCTAGCCAAACTGTACCGTTACCAGTAAATGTATTTAAGAAACCTTCACCATTTAAAGCAGAACCAATTAAAGATTTATCTGATTTTGTAACAGAAAAATTAACTCCAGATGTTCTTGCTATTGCAAAGTTACCATCTACCTTTAATTCTTCGCCATTTTTCAATTCATATTCTACGATTTCACTTTGAGGTACAACACATTCTAGAACGATTACACCAGTACCACTTAATTCTATTTGGAAGAAGCCTTCACCACCAAGTAAAGCAGATGAGAAGTTCTTTTGTGTAAATGCTTTTACTTCTATTGTATCAGAGCAACAATAGAATAATCCTTTATCAACAATTATAGAATCATTATCAAGATTCATAAATAAATAATGTTTAAAAGAAGGTTCTAAGTAAACTTCACCAGTACCTTTGTATACAGGTTTCATCATTGATTCATTAGTAAGTGCTCCTGATATTCCTTTTTTGAAAAGACCTCCAACACCACCAATCTTAGTTTCAGAAGATATATTTCCTTTATAATAGTACAATGCACCAGCCTCTGTCTTTATTGATGAATTATTTAACTTTATCTTAATTTGTCTAGCTTTCAAGCCAGCCTCTCTAGCAAAATATAATCCCATTGCCATTAATGGGCTAGAAGCTCCCTCAAGTTTTTCAAATTCTAATACTTCAAATTCACTCTTACCATCTGATGCATTTTCTAAAATTTTTACTTTTTTGCTTAAATCCATACAAATTTCTCCCTACTATGTTAAAATTTATCTCTAAAATATTATAAGATATAATTATATATTACATTTTTTTTGAAAAAATGGCTACTTTATCATCAAATTTTTACCTATTTTTAAGAAGTTTTTGAAATGTTTAGATTTAAGTTAGATTGTTTAAGGATGTATAGTTATTTCAATAGGTATTTTGAGTATTATTTATTGTTTGTGGGTATTATATTTTATGGGCATGTTATTTGTTCTACATTGCCTAATTAACTTAATATATCAGTGAAATATTGACTAAAAGACCTAAATATGTTATCATACAAGTTAGTCAAATAATTTGGCAACATTAAATATTTAGCAAATTCCTAATATTTATTGAAGAAATTTCTAGCAAAGAAGGTGAGATTTATATGGCTGGTAAAAAAATATTAGCAACAAACAAAAGAGCAAGACATGAATATTTTATAGAAGAAACTTATGAATGTGGAATTGAATTAAAAGGAACAGAAGTAAAATCAATAAGACAAGGTAAAGTTAACCTAAGTGATGGATTTGCATCTGTAGATAATAGTGAAGTATTTTTAAAACAAGTTCATATAAGTCCATATGAGCAGGGAAATATATTCAATGTTGATCCTTTAAGAGTTAGAAAATTATTGCTTCATAAACATGAAATAAGAAAACTTATTGGAGCAACTACTATAAAGGGGTATTCACTTATACCACTTAGTTTGTATCTAAAGAACGGTAAAGTTAAAGTAGAGATTGCCTTAGCAAAAGGTAAAAAACTATATGATAAACGTCAAGATATGGCTAAGAAAGACGCACAAAGACGTATAGAAAGAGAAATGACAGGGAAGTATTAAACTAGATAAAACTGTATTTTTTAGAATAAAATTCTTTATTATCTAGAACATAACATTGATTTTTATTCTTAAAAGTATTATATTATATATACATTAAAAATTTAATAAAAATGGTGATAAAGTTTGCGAAGAGTCTACTGGACTATAAACTAATCAAGGGGGCGTAAAGGTTTCGACGTGGGTTTGGAACTTGAGGCTGCATGTCGTGTTACTCTGGGTCACGTAAAAACTGGGGAACTTTAAAATAAACGCAGACGATAATTTCGCGATAGCAGCCTAGTTGCTGCTCGTCCCTCTTAGTCCTCCTGCCGACTAAGACTGGACGTCATTATGCAGGGAACTACTTTAGGGGTGTCTCGACTTGAAGTAGATTAATTGGGACTGGCTAAGCATAGAGCCTGCCACTTGGCGTTATGTGAGGCGAGATATTAGTGAAGTTGGCTAAGCATGTAGATGCAGCAAGGAAAAGATTTGCGGACAGGGGTTCGACTCCCCTCGTCTCCACCAATTTTGAAAAAAGAATGATGAAATACTTGGAAATACTAGTCTTTATTGACTAGTATTTTTTATTTTGGAGATAAAATCCACCAACCGTACCCCAACCACAGAAAATGAGGTATTTTTGAGGGTATATGGGGGTGCATTTAGGCTGTATAAAAAGTTTTTATTTGTTTATTATGATAATAGGTAACATAGAATTTTAATATCTACTTTATGATATAATATTTTTATAAATGTAAGACAGTTTAAGTTGTTAATTAGTAAAAATATATATTATATAAGCTTGATAGGAGTTGAGGTTTGTAATGGATGAAAGAAAACTAGAATTTTCTATTTTTTGCATTGAAGCTTTAGCAGAAAAATTGAATATAGATTCAGAAGGAGTTTATAAACTTCTTAAACATGATACTGATATTTTAGATAACTATATAATACCTTGCTATGAAGCACTACATTCTCAAAGTAAAGGTTACATAGTGGAAGATTTAATGCAAGTACTTAAAGAAAAGGGTGTGATATAATGATTGTATATCATGGTTCATATTGTGTGGTAAAAATGCCTAATATTACCTTTTCAAGAGATTCTTTAGATTTTGGAAAAGGATTCTATGTAACCAGTATAAAGACACAAGCAATTAACTGGACAGAGCGTTTTAAAAAAAGAGGTAAAAAAGCATATTTAAATAGTTACTCTTTAGATATTGATAAATTGAAAGAAAACTGCAAGGTAAAAATTTTCAATAGTTATAATTTAGAATGGCTTGATTTTATAATAGAATGTAGAAATATGAGTGATATATATATGAAATATGACATTATAATAGGTGGTATTGCTGATGATAAGATTTACAATACAATAGAACTGTATCAAGATAATCTTATTGAAAAAGATGAAGCTTTAAAAAGATTAAAATACTATAAACCAAATGAACAAATATGTATAACCAATCAAAATGTAATAGATAAATATTTAAAGTTTAGGTATGAAGAGGAGGTATAGTGATTATGGAAGCAAATAAAACATTATTACAAATACTATATAAAAAAATCATATTAGAATTTTCTAAGAAAACAGGCAAGAGCTTGGAAGAAAGTATGGATTATTTATATACTTCTGAAACATATAAACTTATAAGTGAGGGTGTGGCAGATATGCACTGTAAGGGTCATATATACTTGGCTCAAGAATTAATGTTAGAAAATGGATTAATGTATCATAAAGGCTATCCAAGATAAATAATTAGAAACGAGATACAAAAATAAGGATACAAGATAATATAAAATTAATTTGTATCCTTATTTTGATTTTATAATTAACTATATGGAATCATAGTATTTTTATGTATTTGCTTTTTACAATGAAAATATTTTATCTAACTTTTCTACAGCTTCAACCTTCTTATCTTCCATAACTTGAGTATATATATTTAAAGTTATTGATATATCATAATGACCCATTAAAACTTGTACAGTTTTAGGAGGAACATCATTCTCAAAAAGTCTAGTTGCATAAGTCTTTCTAAGACCATGAAACTTTATAGGCCCTATATCTAAACTGTTTAATATAGATTTCAGATTCCTTAAAGGTCTTTTATCATCGATAGGGACACCTAATTCATTGCAAAATACATAATTATCATTTCTATATAATTCTCCAGCCTTTAATATATCTTCATTTTGATTTACTTTATGCTCTTTCAATTTATTTAAAACATCTTTTGGAATAGGTACAGTTCTGTAAGAATTTGATGTCTTTGGTTCTTGCTCTAATACTTTAAGCTCTCTATTTCCATTTTTATCTATAAAATATGTTCTTTGAAGAGTTCTTTTAACTGTTAAATTAGACTTTTTAAAATCAATATCAAACCATTTAAGTCCTAATAATTCTCCTAATCTAAGTCCAGTACCAAGAGCAACCAAAAACAATACTTCTAATTTATGACCATCTATAGCTTTTATAAAACTCTTTTGTTGTTCAAGAGTCAATATTTCAAGCTTATTCTCCTTTTTCTCAACTGGTATATTTACCATAGTACAATAATTACGTTGTATAAGACCTTGTTTTTCAGCTTCTGATAAGCAGGTTTTCAGTTTAGTGTTTATTTGCCTTATAGTAGGTATACTTTTATTGGAATCAAGCAATCTATTGTAATATTTTTGTATGTGAGATACTCTTAAGTCCTTTAATTTAACATTGCCTAAATCAGTATCTTTAATATAATTACGATAGATGCTTTCATATCTTTCAAATGATTTAGGTTTTAAATCTTTTATTCTATATTCAAATAACCAATTGTAAAACCAATGCTCTAAAGTTATTTTATCATCTGAAATATCAGAGCTTAAATAATATTGTTTTTTATAAGCATCTAGTTTATCTTTAACTTCCTTTTGAGTCTTACCATAAAATTCTTTTCTTATTGGTTTACCATCTTCATTATAGCCAATCATTATACGGGAACGCCAACCATCTTTATATTTTCCGATAGAGCCTTCTCCATTAGCTCTTTTAGTTGCCATTTTTAAACAGCTCCTTATATGATTTATAGTTATATTCATCAAAGAATGTAATACATTTCTCTAATAAGAATTTTATAACTTCATCACCTTCTAGTGTTTCATAGAAGTTTAGCATTAATGTGTTGTATTCTTGTTTATGTTTAGCTGGTATTGATAGAACTCCTATATCATTACTTATAAGTATTAGGTTTGAGGTAAGTCTAGCAGTTCTTTTGTTGCCATCATAGAAGAATTGACAATAGGACAACCATAAATTTATTATTATAGCCTTTTCTAAGGGGTTAGTTATTTTATTTATGATATTTATGTCATTTACAAATAAATCATTTAATAGAGTGGCTTCTATGCACTCATATTGGGTAGTACCAGCTATACCTATATTACCATTTCTGAAATCTCCAACGATTAGAGCTTCATCTTTTGCAACTATTTTATGTATAGAGCAAATTGTATCTTTATTTAAAGATAATTTTTCTTTGTTACTTAATTTTATTACATAATCCCATGATGATTTTATATTTAGTATTTGATTTTGGTCACTTAATTTATGTCCACCTACTGTTATACCATCAAGTAATGTTTGTACTTCTGGGAATGTGAAGGGGTTATTTTCTAGGTTACCCATATCATATACAAATTCACTTATCATTCTTCTAATGTATGTTAAAGTATATTTTTTATCTCCATGAGGTAGATTAGTAGGGAATTTATGTGTGTATTTTGGTATATATGATTTATTCATGATTTTAGCTCCTTTCATATCTAATTTTTATTTATTAACTATGAATGTATAAAAGTTAATAGGTAAACCTATATTTTGAAAATATGCAATACTAATATTCTTCATCCTCATCTTCAATAAGACCATTAGAGTTTTCTTGTATAAAATTTTCAACAAGACCATTTATCACCCAATTTAGATTTTTGGAGAAGTCTTTGAAGTCAGAGAAGTTTAGGTTAATTGGTTTTATTGTATCTGCATTATCTGTAATTTCAAACTTTTTTTTATAGTCTGTTTTTATATCATAACCATAATTTTCTAATATGTGAATTACTAAATCCAACTCTTTATCAAATACTTTTAAATTAATATTATTATTTGTTAAAGTATCTAAATCATTTTTTTCAACAATGAGTTTATTTATAGCAATTGATAAAGCAGTAGCTATTTTTCTTATCATATCTAAACTAGGCATTCTTTGATTTTGCTCATATTTAGCTATAGCATGAACTGAACAACCAATCTTGTTGGCTAGCTCATCCCTTGACATATTTATCGATTTTCTATATTGTTTAATCTTTTCTCCAATTGTATTATTTATCATAATTCCACCTTAAATATATCATCAAACAATGATTATATTTTTACACATATAAAGGAGTTATTTTCTAGATTATCTATGTTATATACTAACTTACTCATAATTCTTTTAATGTATATTAGAGTATATTTTTTATCTCCATGAAATAAATTAGTAGGGCATTTATATGTGTATTTTAGCATATATGATTTATTCATAATTGTAACTCCATTCATAGTTTTTTATCATTGCTTTAGATAGTATTGATATTATTTTATATTTTAGTTAGTAGTTTTTTTATTTCTTTAAGTGTATTTTCAAGCTTTTCATTTTTTTCCTTTAATTCGTTATTTTCTTGTAATAATTTAAAGTAATCATTATTTTTAATAGTAATATTTTCTTTTTGAGATATTAATTTTTTTAGTCGAATATTACTTCCATTATCTGTTGAGTCACTAAAGTAATCATAGATTGTTTCTATATTTTCTTCTGATAGACCAATATCTGATAATTCATCAATTGATTGTTTTGTAAGAACATCATTTTTAATAATTTCTTTTATTTCATCAGGATGTAATGAAAAATCTAATTCAGTATTAGATATACAATCTGAAAGTATCCAATTATAAACTTGATTTTCATTTAGTTCTAATTTTTCACCAAGTTTATAATATTGGTCTTTATCAGACCAAGCACCTAGCAATAAACTTGAGGTAATTCTAATATCATCATCTTCCATAAGATTTGAAATAGCATTTAAAAATTCATCAAAAGAATAGTATTCTTCTGGGAATAAAGACTGTAAAAAGTATAAAACATCTTCATTAGTCATTACTTCATTTTCAATATCAAAATAAAAGATAGTCTTTTCAATTTTCAAAGCTTTAGCGAGTTTTGATAAGGTATCTATACTAGGTATTCTTTTATCATTTTCATAATTTATTAGAGCATTTCTTGAGATGCCACTAATTTCAGCAAGTTGAATCTGCGTTAGCTTTTTTTGTTTTCTTATCTTTTTTAAGTTTTTTCCAATTTGCAATATTATCACCTCGTATAAAGTATATCCCAAAAGTACACAAATGAGAACAGAAAAATAATATATTCTTATTGACAGTACACATATGTCGACATTATAATTAAAATGTAAAGTTTACGAATGTAAACTAGAAAAAAGGAGGAAAAAGTATGGGAATCAATTTAAAAATATTTAGGATTAAAAAAGGTTTAAAGCAACAAGAACTGGCAGATAGAGTTGGTATATCAAGATATTATTTATCAAACTTGGAAACAGGTAAGGCTAATAATCCAAGCAATGATTTGATGATTAAACTATCTAGAGCTTTAGATACAACAGTAGAAGAATTATTTTTTAGTAAGGAGGATTAAAATATGAAAGAGAATAATAATTTAGAGGTTTTAAAGACATTACAAGCCACTTTAAACATTATTGTAAAGAATGAAGAAGAAGCACAAGAAAAAAAGCAAGGATATAAAATTATTGAAAATGCGAAAAGAAATAAAGCTGAGCTTATAACATGTAAAGAAGCATCTAAGCTTTATCCTATAGGAGAATCAAAATTTAGGCAGTTATGTCATTCTAAAAACAAAGGATTCCCTTGTATATGGATAAATAATCGAGTATACATAATAAAAAATAAATTAGATGATTGGTTTATTGAAAATGCAAATGGTATCAAGTTATAGTCTTAAAGTAGGTGTTTGTAATTGAGCAATAAAGGGTGGATAAAGCTTTATAGGGAGTTGTTGGATAAATCAATTTGGAAAGACATTAAACCAGAAAGAAAAGTAATATTAATAACTATATTACTTATGGCTAGTCATAAAGAAAACTATGTTTTTATAGATAACAAAAGGATAAAAATAAAGTCTGGACAATTTATTTCTTCCTATAGCAAAATAGCTGAAAGATGTGGTAAAGGAGTTAGTTATCAAATGGTTAGAAGTTGTTTGTTGGTTTTTAAAAATGCTGGTTTTCTAACATACGAAACAACAAACAAATATATAGTCATAACTATTGAAAACTGGGAGCTTTACCAAGAGAACATAGAAAATCAACAACCTAATCAACAGACAATTAACAATCAATCAACAACAATCAAGAATATAAAGAATGAAAATAATTATATATATAGTGAAATTATAAGCAAATTTAACTCAACTTGTATTGAACTTTCAAAGGTCAAGAAACTAACAGATACAAGAAAGAGGAGAATAAATTCAAGAATAAGAGAATATGATAAAGAAACTGTATTAGATGTTATAAATATAGTTAGTAAAACAAGTTTTCTGAATGGAAATAATAATACAGGATGGAAAGCAAATTTTGATTGGATAATGAATGCAAGTAATTTTACTAAGATACTAGAGGGAAATTATCATAGCAAGGAAATTGTCATAAATAAAGAGACAGGAATATATAATCCAGATGACTCACAATTAAAGTGGTAAGGAGGTTATATTATAAATAATTCAAACAACTTAATTAAAAATACAGAAGCAGAGCAATCAATATTAGGAAGTATTTTATTAGATTCAACAATAGTACAAGAGTTAGAGCAAATGTTAAATGAAGACATGTTTTATCATGAAGAACATAAATACATATTTAATGCTATAAAAGAAATAAATAAGAGAAATGAAGTAATAGATATAATAACTCTTACAGAAGAATTAAATAGAAAAGGTCATTTGAATAATATTGGAGGTATAAGCTATATCACTAGTTTGTCAACCATAGTTCCAACAGTATCAAATTTCATGAGTTATGTAAGTATAGTTATTGAAAAATACAAAAATAGAAATATAATTGATAAATTCAATAAGTTCAATCTTGGAGAAATAGATGATAATACTCTTGTATATCAGTTAGAAAATGATATAAATAAAGCTAATCAGAAATTAATAAAAAAGGATTCAAGTATAACAGCCATATCAGAGAGAGCCTTTGAATATATAAATGATGAAATAAATGAAGGTATTAAAACTGGAATAAAGTTCTTAGATGATACTATAGGAGGTTTATATGGAGGTGAACTAACTACAATAGCAGCTAAAAGTGGAAGAGGTAAAACAGCATTGGCGTTACAAATACTTAGAAATGTAATATTTCAAGGTAAGAAAGTACTTTTTATAAGTGGAGAAATGAGCGATATACAGATTCTATTTAGAAATATAGCATCACTAACTGGAATATCAGTTGTAAAGATGAAAAATAGAAACTTAGATGATGAAGAAATAGTCAAATATATACAAGCTTTAAGTATAATAAATCAAGAAAATAATCTTTATATAAATGACTCTGTAAACACAGTATCAGGAATAAAGAGAGAAATAAAGAATATTAAGCCTAACTTAGTAATAATTGATTATTTGCAAATTTTGGATTATGAAGGTAAAGAAGTAGGAGAAGCTAAATTCGCTGACTTATCAAGGCAAATAAAAAAGATTACTTTAGATTTTAATATACCAGTTATTCAGCTTGCTCAATTAAATGATGAATTGAAAGATGAAAGACCTAAAGGCGATAGAGTAATGAGAAGTTCAAAGCAGATATATATGGATTCTAATTCAGTTATATATATTCATAGACCTACAGAAAAAGAAGCTCTTAATTATTGTAAGACAATGGGAATTGAGGATATAAGAGAACTGAGACGAAGAGAAAAAGGTTTTGGTGCTAATTTAAGTGAGATTATTGTTGCTAAAAATAGAGATGGTGAGTCAGGATTTAGACCATATTGGTATATAGGAAATTTGTTTTCTTTTGAAGAATGTAAGAAGATACAAGAGATATAAAAAAGAAGCATGATTTATTAAGTAATAGATAAATTATGTTTCGAGAAGTGTTGAAGGATAAAGATAAGTATTAATTAGATGTAATAAAGATTTAAAATATATTGAGTTTAGATTTAAAAGCTTATTAGAAAAAGGTAGTTGCCATATATGAACTGAACCCTACTTAGTAGACAGTTTTTAATAAGATAGTTATTTTTAAGCAGCACGCTTATATTCTATAGGTGTGCTGCTATTTAATTTAGATTG
>NZ_OEZH01000072.1 GCF_900243075.1 Clostridioides difficile | reverse complement strand
ATCTAAATTAAATAGCAGCACACCTATAGAATATAAGCGTGCTGCTTAAAAATAACTATCTTATTAAAAACTGTCTACTAAGTAGGGTTCAGTTCAAACTTGAAAGCATTACCATTATCAACTAAATTATTTAATATAAATTTTCTATAAATTAATTATTCTGCAACAGGAGCAATTAAACAAGTTTGAATAAATAAAGATAATAAATAAACTATAAGTTTAGATGAAGTATTAAGTTTAATTTCGGAAGTACAGAATATAGATTTAAATCTAAGAAATTATTTTCAAGCTTATTTAGTAGTATTGAATTTATAAACATTATAAAAATTAGGAATCTGGAAATATTTATGTGTATTCTTTAAATAAAAATTTATTTTTTAAGTGATAATTAAATTTTTACTGATAGGGCTATGGCTTTAAAATCATAGCCTTATTTTAATATTTTTTCCATTTTTGCAAAAATTATTACCCCTTTAAGAAAATTTCTTAATTTTTTTGAAATATTTCTTTATTAACTTAGAGTTAAATTTCTTTCTTCAAAATAAATACTTAAATGAGCTAAAATTTGAGTCCAATTTCTAATCTTTTGAGTCCATCTTTCAGAAATATCTATAGTTGCTAAGTATAATGATTTGTGCAAAGAATCATCTGAAGGAAAAATAGACTTCGATTTAGTAACTTTTCTTAATAATCTATTGTAACTTTCCATTGAATTTGTGGTATATATCAATGTTCTTATCTCTTGAGGATATTTAAAGTATGTTGCTAGCTCATTCCAATTGCTTCGCCAACTTCTTAATGCTATCGCATACTGATTTCCCCATTTTTCCTCTAAGAGCGATAGCTCACTTAATGCTACCTCTTCTGTAAGAGCAGCATATACTTTCTTTAAATCTTTTGCAAATTCTTTTCTATTTTTATATGATACATAATTTAAAGTATTTCTAATTTGATGTACAACACATCTTTGTATTTCAGTATCAGTTTATTATTCTACCTTCACTTCTAACTTTATAATGTATAGCATCCATAAATACAATTGGATAAATCATATCAAGAGATCTGTTTTGCCATTCATGAGCTAAAGGAATAACTTTATCAGTAATTTTAGCTATTAGTGAATGATATATATCAATTCCGTAAATACTTTTAAGGTGACTTGATATATCTCGAGTAGACATGCCTTTTGAGTACATTCCAATCACTTGGTTCTCTATTCCTGATATATCATTTTCATAGTTTCTAATTACCTTCGGTTCAAAATCTCCATTTCGGTCTCTTGGAATATTTAAAGTTATTTCTCCAAAATCTGATTTAACACTTTTATTTCTATATCCATTTCTAGAGTTTTTAGTATTTTTGTTCTTATTATCATATATATCATAACCTAAATGGTTGTCAAGCTCCGCTTCTAACATTTGATGAATTGTACTTGCAAATAAATCTTTTAGCATATCTCGAATATCTGTAGTTGTTTTTACATCATATTTTTCAATAAGTTTTTTTAATATTTCGTTTTTGTTAAACATAAAAAGTGTGCACCTTCCTTTGTATAGTGATATTTAATATTTTAATTATCACCACTTTTTATCTCATCAAAAAGAAGTATAAACAAGTTTATTTTACACAAACTCTATCTATACAGACTTACTCTTTGCCTTACATATCATCTGGGTCATAGTACCCATAGGACAATAAACACACCATGAACGAGGTTTAAACAACATCATAGTAATCAATCCAAGAACAGTTGATGTAAGCATAACACTATAAAAACCAAATGCAAACTGTACAACCCAAGGTGAAACTAAAGTCCCATGATATGCCCATTGCCAAGGCATTTTTATAGTCCACAACAAAGTCACTACCTCTTTAAAATTTCTACTTCCTTCAAATACTAAATAAGTTGAAAAAAGCATGTTGGCAAACATCACCATAAAAAATGTCAAAAAACCATATCTAAACCACTTACTTCTAATAAATTTAGGAATATCTCTGTTTCTTGACAGCTTTAATTTATTTCCAAGCAAATTAAACAGTTGCCCTCTTCCACAATACTTATTACAATATGCTTTATTTCCCTTGACAATAGAAATAATTATTGGAACAAAGAAACAAATTAATCCAATCCAAGCGAAAATAATATTTAAAAATCCCAATATCAAATATATTGAAGAAAAAATCCATAAATAGTCATACCAATGTTTTTTATTATTCATGACACTTACCTTCTTCCTCTTTTAATATTGTTATAATCTCAATTACAGATGCTGGACATATCTTTTTACAAATACCACACCCAACACATAAGTCTATATCAATTTTTGCACTAGTTCCATAGGGAACTGAAATAGCACCCCTTGGACATGCTTTTATACAGCTTCCACAAGCTACACACTCATTTTCTAAAATATTTGCATACTTCTTTTTTTTATTAGACATAATAACCTCCCTATATTATTAATCTATAAGAATTATATCAGGATACTTACTTTTTATCTGTGACTTAATCACATAAAATCTCAATATTAAAAATCACACTCTAAATACAGAGAAATTTCAAATAAAAAACGATATGAAGTCATTAAATTTAACTTCATATCGCCTTCTCTTTTGTGTATTTATATAAATATTTATTATGTAATATTTAATATATCTATAATATTTTCTTATACAGCTCTATAATTTTATATAATCGTATTCTACTAATCACAGGTTAGACCCATCTAAAACTATAACTTTATTCACAGTCTTACTCTATTAGTCACAAATTTAACCTATTATAATTTTAACTTTATTCACAATTTTATTCTATAGTCACAAGTTAAATCTATTATAATCTTAACTTTATTCACATATTGCATCATTAATCACATATCAAGATTTTATAGTAAACTTTAACTAAACACATGACTTTACCTTATTAGTATAGTTTAATCTATTAAATTCTTATATAATCTTAACTAAACACACAACTTTACATTATTAATTATAACCTAATCTTTTACATACTCATAATCTTATACACAGTCTTACCTTATTAACTACACATTTAGCTCATATATACCCTCAATTTTATTCACAAAATCATACTGTTAGTCACACCTATACTCCTCTATAATCTTAAACTTATACACAACTTTAATCTACTGACCACAATTTTATTTCAACTATAATAACTTCTATTTCATAAATATATCATACTTGTATTATTCAAAAAATATCTATTTTTTTCTAACAATATGCCTGACATTAATAACACTCATATCAAACATTCTCGCTAACTCCATATAATTTTTCCCATTAAATAATTTAATCATAAGCTCATTTCTAGCCTCTTTTAAAGCCCCTTCCAATGTCTTAATATAAAAATATGTTCCCCCACTTTGTTGACACAATTCAAGGTATTCCAATAAACTGTACTTATGTAACTCCTTTGGAATACTTACCTCTATCTTGTGTTCTTCAAGTAATTCTATAATTTTTGTTAATTCCAACATATTTTCACCTCATATTTTATAATCTATTTGCTATTTCTTGACTTTTAATAAGCTTGTTATTACTATTTTATTGACCTAATAATTTAGTTCTTGAAAATGTAACTTATCCCCAAAGTAACAAAAATGCTTATGCCTAGTCTGTCCATCTCTACACTTCGCAACTATTAAATCAACCATCTTAATTCCCCTGTATTCTGATGCTCTAACTGCCTCCTCACTTTCTCCAATATCCTTCACTGCTTCTTCATAATCACTCCCTTTTAATTGATGTATATAAACCACATTGTTGCTATCGTGGTAGATGGCTTTGCTATCCCTCATAGGTCTATCTCCATAAGGTCTTGAATCTTTCATTTCATCATTTAACTGACTTAATTGAATTACGGGTATATTAAAATCTAAAGTCATATTTTTAAGTTCTCTTGAAAAAGTAGCTACCTCCCTTTCTCTTTTATCCATACTTTTCTGAGATGTAAGGAGTTGCACATAATCTACTATTAATAAATCTGGCTTTACCTGCCTTATCCTCTTTCTAATTGCACTAATTGTAGCTATCTTATCATTGATATAAATTAAGTTATTTTCGCTTAAATCACCTATTGCATTTACAATAAGTTTCCAATCATTTTCATTTATCTCTTTAGATTTCATATTCCTTGTACTTACACCAGTAACTCTGCATATATTTCTCATAAATACTTGCTCGCTGGTCATTTCTCTACTTATAAATAAAGTCTTTTTACCTTGTTTAAATGAATTTAACATTATTTGAAGTGCCAAAGCAGTCTTCCCAACCCCTGATTTAGCTGCTATTGTAGTTAGCTCCCCTTTAAAAAGACCTCCTATAGTAGTATCAAGTAATTTTATACCAAATTTAAATCCAATATCTTTTTTATTTTCTAAAAAATCGAGTACCTTTCCTGCTATACTATTTACATCGTCATTTTCATCAGTATCCTTATCCAAAATCTCTTTTATATTACTTTCAAACTTGTAAATACAAGTATCGATATTTTCTCCAAGGTTTAGGCTGTGTAAAAGGTTTTGGCAGTTTTGATTTATGCTTCTTCTAGCTAAATTTTCTTTTAAAATTTTAATATGACCATCAAGCCCAAAATTCTGACCCCAAGTAATTATACTAGTCACATCACTCGTTTTTATTAACAGAGATTTTTTATCTATCTTTGATTTCACAGTAGCCACATCAATTACTATGTTTTCTTTTTTAAGTTCTTTCATAATTTTAAATATCTCAAGACATATATCATTCATAAACATATTTTCATTTAATTCATCTAGCTTATAGCTTAATTTATTGTCTAAAAGAATTGTGCCTAAAATAGACATTTCTATTTCAACATCTTTTGATTTACCCATATAAATTAATCTCTCTTTCCTCATAAGTTTTTATATTTTGATTTTTAAATACATTATCAATTATAAATACATTGTTTGTTATGATTCACTATTAGTTATGACTATATTATTCGTCATGATATACTACGAATTATTAATATACTATTTATTCTGATACATTGTTTATTATGATTCACTACTAGTTATCGATATATTGTTTTACATAATTTACCACATGATATTAATATCTTATTTGATATAATTCACTACCAATTATGAATATATCGTTCACTATAATTCACTACCCGATAGTAATATCTTATTTAATATAACTTACTATCAATTATTGATATATCGTTCACTATAATTCACTACTAGTTATTGATATATCATTTGCTATAGTTCACCATTTGCTATTAATATCTTATTTATCATAAATACATTCTTAGACTAATTAAATTTCACATATCGGATTCCAATATCTTACATTTTCATATTTTTTTCTCTCACGCATACTGTCATCATACGTTGTATAATCAGAATGTATATAATTACTACTATCATTACTAGTGTCTTCTTTACACTGGTGAACATTACTTTGACTTTTCATAGATATGTTTTCATTTACATAGGATTCAAACTTATAGCTAAATAAGGTTTCTGGTCTTATATACATTTCCATTATGGTATTTTTCCACTTAGCCACTTTTACCTCAATAACTTTGTAGAAATCTTCTAAGACATAGCCCTCCTTTAGCCTCTCATTGATAAGTTTTATGCTTATTGGAGAATTGATTTTAAAATTCTTACCTGATTTTTTATTTAGCATATTTATGATACTTTGCTGTATATTTTTTTTATTAAATTTATTTAAGGATTCTTTTTTCTTTGTTACAGATTTAGTCCCTTTTTGCATGTAATGAGTATGATTAAAATCATTCTTTTTATTTGTCATACCTGTATCATTAAACAATTTACTATTGCTCAATTTCGTAGCATTTTTAGTTTGATTATTTTCTATACCATTATTCGTTCTTTTATATATGTCATTGTATGTATCATTAAAGTTTAGATTTATTGACTCTGATTGCGAATTAGAATTTTCTCCTCTTGATTTTCTTACATCAAAAGATTCATTGATGTATTTTTTGATAGTGTTAACATTTGAAATGGATTTATTTTTTATAGTACCTTTGTTATGGAAATTGTTATAACTACGTTCTACGTCATAATTATCATTAGACAAATGCTCATTACTACGATACTCAAGTTCTACATTCATATCGCCATCAAATGAATTATCTTTACTATTACAACCAAACTCTACATCACTACTGTTATCAACAAATTCACCTTTATATACATAATCAAGCTCTATATCATTACCAACAGAATCTCTATTATCTACACAATCAAACTCTATATCACTATCTACAGAATCTCTATTACCTACACAATCAAGCTCTATACACTTGCTATCCTCAAACAAACTTCCACTAAACTCTATACTAATGTAGCTGTATATAGAATGATTTTTACCTTTTACGCCCTTAGATACCAATCTTATTATCCCTAAATCCAAAAACTCTCTTACAAGCCTGCTTATAGTAGAAATAGAAAGTTGTAAATCTGTGGCAGCTCTCCTCACTGTCATATAAAATTGTCCTCTTGGCAGAGTCCCTTGGAGTCTTTGTACATTTTCCCTTCTCATTATATAATGATTAAATCTTATTTTGTTAATATCATTTCTTATGTCAAAGCCCAATACCACTGAATTCAATTTATAAAATCCATTATTCATATCTATTTCCTCCATTTCTACTAATAATTGCTAATAACTCGATAGTTATTATTTTTATATAAACAACACAATAGTTTAAATATAAATATATATTTCTTTTAATCTTTTCTAATTTAACAGCTAATTCCTTAAAATATCTATTTATATTCTTAAATTTATAAATATATTATGTCATATTAATTTATATTTTTTTATTTATATAGTTTATTTATTGTTTTTTCCCCTTTATACAAGCAATTGTATCATTTTATCTATTTTTTAGCTAACAAATATTTTCGACTATTTTTTTGTATTCTCAATATATCTCCAGTATCTAACAAATTCTTTTATAGAATATACAATGTATTTAAATTAATAAGTAATAAATTTAGTTAATTTGTCTGAAAAAACTTTACAAAACGTCTTTTCTACTTTTACACTTACATTTTATAAGACACTTTGCATTATGTTTATATACTATTTTCATTGAGTATTCGCTTAATATTACTTACACACATACAATATCTAACAGCCAATTCATTGTAGTTGACTCCATTAAACTGTTTTACTATTTCTCTATTTCTAGCATATCTAAAAATCCCCTTATATGTAGGTATATAAGTATTTGTCCCTCCATACATCTTAGTGACTTCTATAAACTTATCAATCCCCACTATTTCTACCATTGCATGAAACTGAACTGGTATATCTTCCAATTTTATTTTCATAAACTACACTCCCCTTTTAAATTTTTTACAACCTTAACAAAGTTTTTATTTAATGAATTATTTACTAAACTATCTTTATGAGTGTATCGTAAAATGAACTTTCCTAATATAGATTATTTTAGTCTTATAACTGTATTAAATTTAATAAAATTTTTCATAACCTAATAACTTTGTTAGCTTTAATAAAGATTTTAATGCTTTAAAGGTAAAATGTTAATATTGGACTTTTAACTTTTTTATTTACAGATTAAATTTAATAATTTTTTTAACATAAACTTTAACACCTAACATCTAACTCTATACATATAAAACCCTACTCAAAAATAGCTCAACTAACATGAAAATACACAAACACTGTTTTTAAATACTAAAAACATATTTCCATAAATAACTTATAAGCTATCTAATTATACATATATGAAAAATTTTTCTATAAAAATTTACACAAAAAATCTTAAGAAATTATGGTTTAACTCCGATATTATCTTAGATGATAGTATTATAGTTAACAAAGAAAGTCGACAAATCTTTGAAATTAAATTTTTAGGAGGTAATTTTATGGCAGTTGTTTCAACAAAAAATTTATCTAGTATAAAACTAAAATTGGATGCTGGTTTTGATGATAAGGGTAAGGCGGTTATTAAAAGTAAGTCATTCGCAAATGTAAAGGCAGAAGCATTGAATGATGATGTTTATGCTGTTGCAGAGGCAATAGCAAGTCTTCAAGAAAACCCTATTGTAGATATTTTAAAATTAGATAGTACATCTCTATCTAAATAATAACTTTTGAATATAGTCTACTTCAAAAATAAAAAATCTACTCTTTATATAAAGTATTAAATTATACAATGACTCAATGTGCTATAGATTTTATATGTTATAACTTCAATATTAAGTGATAACTTCAATATAGTTTATAAATTCAATATTATAGCTTTGATACATTGATACTTTAAAGATTAATATGTCAAATATATTTCAACTTACACATGTTAGCTATTGCAAGTGCTGTCACACTCAATTTAAGCTAACTGAAATAATATCAAGGCATTTACTATACTAACAACAATTAAAATCAACAAATTGATAGCAACAATTAATATTAACAATTTAAAATATAAATTATTATATCGGAGGTAACTGTATGGAGATTAAGAAAAAATTAGTCATGAGTTTTAAAAATGTAAAGGATAAGCAAGTTTCTTTTTCTATAGAAAATCCAAAAGATAACTTAACTGAAGAAAATATAAAATCTGTTATGGATTTGATAGTATCTAAAAATATTTTTTCAGTTGGAGGATTCGACCTTGCTTCTGCTGTTGAAGCTAAGGTTGTAGAAACAAATACCACTCCTTACGACTTAGTTATAGAATAGGAGGCTAATTTCATGGATGATAGTTTACAACTGTTAATAACCAATGTTGGTTTTCCCATAGCTCTATCTATGTATTTATTGGTTAGAATCGAGGGTAAATTAAACACTTTATCTAACAGTATTGATACACTATCCAAAAATATTTTGGTATTTAAGAAGTAAATTTGACAATCTATGTAAATCATAAAATAGGTCTATTTGTAAAATAATTAGATATATTCTATGAAAAATACTAGGATATTTGGATTATATTTCCAAATATCCATAGTATTTTTTTGAATTTTACCACCTCAAATTTGAATTTCAATGTTTAATTTTTGAATTTCACTATACATAATTTGAAATTTAGAACGCATATAGTTGGACTCAATAAGATATAATGCTATTCTAATGACAGTAATAAAATGAGGTGATGATTAATGAAAATACGTGTCGAACAAGCTACTAATTGCGATGATATTGAAATAACTATAAAATGTTCTGCTCTAGATAATAATATCGAAAAAATAATTTCATTATTAAGTACACCACTACTTGATATAAAAGGTAAAAAATCAGGAGAGATTTATAAGCTTAATGTCTGTGATATTTTATATTTTGAGACAGTTGGCAACAAGACATTTGCTTATTACGAAGATGATGTGTTTGAAATTGATTTTAAAATATATAAGTTATCAAAACTATTGGTTAGTACATCATTCTCACGTATATCTAAATCCATGATTTTAAATATGGACTACATAGAAAGCATAAAAATAATATCACATAATCGTATGCAAGCTACTTTAACAAACAATGAAAAAGTTATTATAAATCGTCGTTACATAAAAAATATTAGAGAAAAGCTAAACATTTAATAAAAATCTAAGGTAATTTATTAATATCACTAATTGTACATTTATTGACCTATTTAATAATCAAAATAAAATAATATAATTCAAGAGTAAATACTAACTAATTATATTTAATTTATAAATAGATAGTCAAAATACAAAAAATAACATATTATAATAAATAATGACTAATGTTAAATGAAAACTTAATACATAAGAAGCAAACGATTAAGATAAATTAAAATTCTATTATAAAACGAAAGGATAGTAAAAAAATGCAACTATATAACACCCCTTTTAATACAAATAAACACTTAACCTATTTCTTTATATTTACTCTATTACTTAGCTGGATGTTCAGTCTTACACCTGTATTACTTGGAATTACAGGCACTATACTTGGAGAAATCATATTTTATCTTGCATATACATCACCAGCTATTGTAGGTTTACTTTTTATCTCTACAATCTACCCACAAAGTGCAAAACAGGATTTCATTTATAGGTTCCTAAGCTTTAGAGAAATGGGCATAAAATGGCCATTATTAACAATATTATTTTTTGCTTTAACTTTTATTGTTTCTTTAACAATAGGAAATTACTTTAATATAAAAACTTCTGATATAGATTGGGTACATATAGCAATGTATAAACCTTCTCAAATAGCTTTTATTTTATTCGCAAGTTTTATATTAAGTATACTTAGTCAAGAATTTGGATGGAGAGGATATGCTATTGATAAATTGTTAGTCAGATTTGGATTTACAGGCTCTTCAATTATTTTAGGGCTTGTTTGTGGAGTTTGGTACTTAGGGTCGTATTTTACACCTAATCAAATACCATATAATTTAGCACAATATTCTCTATTTGACGCATTTTTATTTATACCAAACATTGTACTTTTAAACTTTATCATTAACTTTGTATATATCAATACAAATAGAAGTATTTTAGCAGCTGGATTTACTCATATGATGTACTTCTTCTTCAATGTTCAATTGATTTTACACTACCCTATTAAATTATGTGTAATAGCTCAATATGTACAAATAATATTTGGTTTGATATTTCTTGCATATATAATTTCTTCTAATAAATTTAAACAGAAGGTAAACTCTGAAATTGAGCAGATAAAGTCAGATGATTTTGAATTTGAGCTAGAATATTAATTTTAATATGGACCATAAAATTTAAAATAATCTGTAATTTGATACAACTATGAATCAAATGCAGTTTACTCTACATAGTTTATAGTAATAACTGTAATATAAATGTACTTCCCTAAATGCTTGAAGTATACAAAAACAAAATATATACTGATTATAAGCGAAAAGGAGGTCATATTTTAATGTTTAAAATTGGAGAAGTTTCAAAATTGACACAGGTTTCTATTCGTATGTTACGTTATTATGATGAACTCGGTATTCTAAAGCCTGCAGAAATAGATAAATATACAGGTCATCGACTATACTCGGTTGAACAAATTTCAACTTTACAAAGAATTGTCTTATTGAGAGATTCAAAATTTAGCGTTTCAGAAATAGCAAATATCATACATAATTGGGATGACGAATTTGTAATTAAAGAATTAAATCGAAAAAAGAATGAAATACAAAATGAAATAAAACAAGAACAACAGAGAATAAATAAAATTGATAAGCTTATAGAAGCCATAAACTGTGATAAAGATGAGATTCATTACAATGTTGTCTTTAAGAAGATTCCAAGTTATAAAATCATATCACTTAGAGAAATAATACCAGACTACTACTCTGAAGGTATCCTCTGGGAGAAGTTATATGATTTTGTTAAAAAAGAACATATAGAAGTATCACGTCAATCCAACAATAATATAGCATTTTACCATGACGAAGAAGTTAGAGATAATGGTGTAGATATTGAAGTTGGAATGGTAGTAAAGAAGTTTGGAAAGAATAAGTCTGAATTTATATATCATGAAACAGAAGAAGTTGATATAATGGCATGCACTATGGTGTATGGTCCATATGAAAATATAGCTGGTGCATATGAGTCCTTTTGTTATTGGTTGGATAAAAATAGTGATTATAAAATATCAGGTATAAATAGGCAAATTGGTCATAAAGGCGAGCATAATGAAACAAATCCTGAAAATTATCTTACAGAAATTCAGATACCTCTTATAAAGGTTTAATAGATTTGTAACTAAATGTCTAAGCACTAACCACCCATTGACATCTTAAAATTTTCATGATAGTATCTAAACGTGTATTAAACACGTTTAATTTTTTATAAAGAAATTTTTGAGGGGAAAAATTATGAGAGTAGATTCAACAAAAGAACAACTAATTAATGCCACAATCCAGTTACTATCTTCACATAGAGATATTTCAAGTATTACAGCTAGAGAAATTGTAGCTAAAGCAAATGTAAATTTAGCTATGATTAATTATTATTTTAAATCTAAAGAAGAGTTGATTAATACTTCTATTAAAAAATTTTTAAAGCATCATATGGATGAATATAAGGCTACACACGATACTAAAAATTTAGCACCTAAACAGCAATTAAGGGAAATACTAATTGCATTTTTTGATTTTATAGGTGAATATAGTCAATTTATAAAGGTTTCTGTACCCTACATATTAATACAAGAAGAAATTGTTTATCCATTTGAAATACTACCTTTGGTTAAGGCTCATTATGAAAATCAGGACAATAAAAAAACTGAATCTGAATACAGGACTATTGCATATCAAATAACTTCATTTATTCAGTTACTTTTTCTTCGCTCTGATGCTTTTTTTAAGTATAGCGGTATTGATATTAAGAATGTTGAACAGAGAAATAGTTTAATAGACTTTCAATTAGATTTACTTTTAGTAGATATTACAAAATAGTAATATATTTATTTTTCATGTACATCTCTGTTATTCCCTAGTAATGGATTAAAATATTTTCATTGACTAAAAGATACTTACATTAAATAAAGGGGGAGTTTTAATGTTTTTTACATTTATAGGAGTAATATCAGCAATTTTATTATTGTGTACAATTATATGTGGTTTATGGATAAAACTTAATAATCGTAATAATGACTCAAATTCTCACTTTACTTTTTCAATACTTTCAATCGCTTTTTCGTTGTTGATTGTGGTAGCTTTTTTAGTAAAAAATTAATGTCTTTGTTATGATGACTTCTTTACTATTATACTTTCTTTATTATAATAATATCTCTGTTATAATAACTTCTTTACCATTATACTTTCTTTATTATAATAATATCTCTTTTATGATAACTTCTTTACCATTATACTTTCTTTATTATAATAATATCTCTTTTATGATAACTTCTTTACCATTATATTTTCTTTATTATAATAATATCTTTGTTGTGATAACTTCTTTTTTATGATAATTATTTACTATGGTATAGAAATATTTGACTATTTATTACTGTCTTAAAAGTATTTCTCTTGTTTTTTAGTATATTTTAAAATACTTATTTACACTTTTACTTTCACTCTAAAGCTCTTGTCCTCTTTTCTATAATACAATACTCTATAACCTTTTTACTTTTATTCTAAATCATCTTACTTTACGATAACAAATACCTATAAACAATATTCCAAACACTTCCACTAATACAATCAATTTAACTATAATAATAACCTCTCCCCTATCTCAATAATACCTTTTCAAATATTACAAAAAAACATCCAATTATTACAATGAAGCTCATATTCGCCTCACTCTTTAAAATGCTATCATTAATTTACAAGATAAATGAAAGCGAGGATGATATATATGCTTAAAGTAAACGAATTATGCAAATCATACAAAATAGGTAATAAAACATATCCTGTATTAAAAAATATTTCTTTTGAAATCAACAAAGGAGAATTTGTCGCAATCATGGGCTCATCAGGAAGTGGAAAAACTACTCTCCTAAACTGTATTTCATGCTTTATCCCAATTGATGATGGTGAAATAACTCTTGGAAACAATAATATAAGAAATTTAAAGGAAAAAGAACTTTCAGAAGTTAGAAACCAACAATTAGGATTTGTATTTCAAGACTTCATGCTCTTTGATGGTCTTAGCGTCTTTGAAAATATCTGTGTCCCACAAATTATAAAAGGTGGTCAAGTTTTACAAATGGAAAATCGTGCTGTTAGTCTATGTGAACTGTTTGGTATCGAACATATCAGAAAAAAATACCCTGCTGAAATATCTGGTGGAGAAAAACAACGTACAGCAGTAGCAAGAGCACTTATGAATAACCCTGATTTAATATTAGCAGACGAACCAACAGGTAACCTTGATAGTAAGTCTTGTCGTACAGTCATTGATTCATTTCTAAAGGCAAAGCAAGAATTAGATGCTACTATACTCATGGTTACACACGATAGCTTTGCAGCAAGCTTTTGTGACCGAGTTATTGTACTTAAAGATGGAATAATTTATAAAGAAGCTGTAAAATCAAGTTCAAGACGTGAATTCCTAGATGAATTGCTAGAACTTTTAAAAGAAATGGGAGGCGGTCAAGATGACAATTAATAAATTATATGGAAAACTCCGAGCCTACAATTGGAAGAACTATACAACTTTATTCTTTTGTATAATACTTTCTGTAGTACTAGTAACTTCATATGCTCTAATTTATTTTAGCCCAACAGTACAAAACATCCTCCCAACTGGTGGAGATAGTAGAAAACAAGCCACAATGATATTTTCAGTTGCTATATTAGGATGTGCTGTCTTTACTACTTATGCTTCTTCTCTATTTTTAAAATTTAAAAGTAAAGAGATTGGTATTTTCATGGCTCTAGGAACAGATAAAAAGAAATTAAAAAAGCTTCTATTTTCAGAAATATTATTAATTTCTATCATATGCTGTTTTTTAGGTCTTATATTAAGTATCCCTGTATCTTTTGGGATATGGAAAATATTCCAATTAGTGATTATTGATACAAGAGAAATGACATATCATTTTGGAACTCAAGGATTCATCTATGGACTTATATTCTGTATATTTGTGACATTATGTATATTTATGCTTTCAGTAAAATTTATAAATCGCACAAATATAATTGATATACTAAATGAGCAAAGAATATCTGAACCTGTACATGATGTAAAGAACTGGTATGGTATATTAGGTACAATTTTTATTATACTAGGTCTTTTTCTAGGATATCTTGTACCTTCAATAGTTATAGATAAATTAAATTATAGATTACCATCTATATGGAGTGTTACTTATCTATTCTCTCTTATTGGAATCTATATGATTATGACATACATAGTTGTACATGCTAAAAGGGGAAAACATCCAGAAAAGTATTATAAAAACATTATATCAACTAGCATGATGAGATTTATGGGTAGACAAACAGTAAAAAACATGTGTGTTATTTCATTTTTGATTGCAGGAGCATTATTTGCTGTATTCTATGTTCCTAATATGGTTACAGGTATTTATGATACTCTTAAAAATAACCCTATAGATTATACTTTTACTTACAATCAAAGAGATAAGCAGGTGTCAAAAAAAGATATTGAACAATTAGCAGATAAACACAATATAGAGATTCACAACTATATGGAAATTCCTTCTATAGAATTAATTGTTGATGGTGTGGAATCAATATATCATAAAGATGGAACTATCGAAAAGATATATATGAAAAAAAGCTCATATGGTATGTTCTTTAATTCTAAAGATTTTTCCAAGCTAATTGGCAAACCAATAACTATAAAAAATGGCGAATATCTTGCTGTTGTAAATAAAGGAAATGAAAATCAAGATTATGACTATACCAAGTTTATATCAAGCCTAGTCACAGAAAAAGAAATGCCTTTTAGATGTGCTGGAAAACTAATATTTAATGGTTCTTTTTTTCAAAATAGAAGTATGAACGCTTATGTCCTTAATGATGATGATTATAAAGCATTTACTAAAGATTTATCTATAAAAAATTACAATAATTCTATACTATTTAATGTGGATAAAGATACTTATGCTTTTGCTAATGATTTGAAGAAAGAAATTATAAAAAGGACCTCTAAAGAAATGGGTATGTTCAGTGGTTATGATGAATATGTAAAAAAACGTTATGAATCAACTGGAAGAAAATATTTTATGGATGAAGAATATCCAAGTGGTGAAGGTAGTTTAAAACTAGACCCAAACAACAATCAGTTGTACCTTAATTGGAAGTACTATCCTAACTTTAAAATTTTACAGAGCCAGGATATGATAAAAAATATGGCAGTCTTCTTAATGTTATTCATATATGTAGCAATCATCTGTTTTACAGCAGTAGGAATTATTGCATATACAAGAGGGGTTACTATAGCTATAAATCACAAACAGGTTTTTATGGATTTAAATCGATTAGGAGCAAACAACGATTATATAAAATTCTGTATTAGAAACCAATTAAAGAAAGTCTTTTCCTACCCTCTTATTGCAGGAAGTTTTTTAATCTATCTGTTTAATTTTATGATTATGTTAAATAATGATGGCAGAATCGTCAATAGTGAGGTCAATGCTCTTTTGATAAATTTAGGTTTTATAGGACTTTGTGGAGTTTATATGTACCTTATATATCGATTAACTTATAAGAAATTCAAAAAAATTATTGGGATTTCAGAATAGGAAAAGTCATTAAAATTTTAAAATAAGAAAAGTTATTAGAATTTCAGAATAAGAAAATTATTTGGATTTTAAAATAAGGAAAATCACTGGAATTTCAAAATAAGTTTAATAGAATAGTTTTAGGTGTAAATCTACTAATATAAAAAATCTTGTTTTGCTATCTGGATATATTTGTTATTTCATTTTATATATCTAGGTAGCAAAATATATTATATACTTAACTATATAAATATAAAACTTGAAAGGAGATTGAAAATTGACTTCGATTTGCATTTGTGATGATGAAAAACAACAAAGAAACATGCTAAATAGAATCATTACAAGAGAAATGGATTTGTGGGGCTATCCCTGCCAAATAAAAGAATATTCAAATGGGGAAAGCCTAATATACAATCTAGAACACGAAAACTATTACATAGACATTATTTTTTTAGATATTGAACTTGGAAAAAGCAATGGTGTCGACATAGCAAAAACGATACGAAAACATTCAAAAGACACTATAATTATCTTTGTCACAGGTTTTTCTGACTATGTATTTCATGGATATGATGTAGGGGCTTTGAACTACATCCTAAAACCTTACAAAACTGAAAAGATATGTCACGTATTAAAGGAAGCATTAAAAAAATTAGAACAATGGAAAGAAAACTTTATTACGATTCAAATTGGAACTAACCTTTGTAAAATCAATACAAAAGATATTCTCTACTTTAAAAGTGAACTAAGAAAATTGACTGTAGTTACCTTTGATAAGACATTAGAATATTACGGAAAATTAAACGATATGGAAACTATTCTTCCCTCTAATTTTATACGTACGCATCAAAGATATATTGTCAATTTAAACCATGTTGATAGCTTAACTCAAACTTATGCTAAAGTTCAGAATGAAAAAATTCCTATAAGTCGTCAAAAATATCAGGAAGTTGTAGGAAAATTTACAAGGTATATGTTAGAGACTTAATTTTTTGAATCTTAATTAGTAGAAAGGTATATTAAATGGACACTTATTCTTTAATCTCTACAGGTACAATTTTTATTCTAATATCAATCAATACTTTCATAGCCTTTTTTCTTTATAAGTTGACTTCCTATTTTATAGACTTTAGGAATCATTGGATTTTTAAAATCACATTGATTTTGGGCTACTCTATTATTAGTCAGATGATAATATGGCTTTCCGACCCTGTAAATATTTTATTTACACTATTTGGATATTTTATACTGCTTATAATATGTAGCAAAAGTAGGTTAATTCCTATAATATCAGTTATAATGATACTTTATCCTATTATAGTTGGGCTTAATTTTCTTTTTATAAACAACCCTCTATACAGGGAGCTTATATGCTCAAAAGAATATTTTTTAATGCTTTCAATAGTTCAGATAGTTTCTGCTCTGATTAAATTATTGTTTTGGTTTTTAGTACATATTTTCCTAAAGAATAGATTAGTCAATATAAAACAATACTTATCAAATAAAATATGGATTTTTATTGACATGGTATGTATATCTTCATTTTTATCAATATTAATTGCTATTATTCTGCCACCTACTAATTTAATTCCGATGGGTAGTAATAACAATATTATCTTAGGTAATTTGCCTTATGGTACTTATCTAATCATCTTGTCAGCAATTGTTGCAAATATTGGTGTTATACTTCTTTTACAGCCACTGATTGAAAATGTAAAGATGAAGATAGAAAAGCAAGCAAATCACATAAAAGAAAAGTACTATGACTTACTAGAAAATCAACAAATTCAAATACGTAAAATACGACATGATATGAATAACCACTTTCAAATGATTGAATCGTATTTAGAAGTTGAAGATATTGATGGAGCTAAAAAGTATTTTAATCAGTTGAAAATAGGTGTTGGTACTCTTAGTGGAAAGCAATTTTGCAAAAATCAAGCTCTTAACTCAATTTTAAACCTTCGTCATACAAGTTTAGAAGAAAATGGTGTTGATGTACACTTTAATATAGATATAGACAATTACTTGGGTATAGAACCTATGGATTTATGTACTATTTTTTCAAATTCTTTGGATAATGCTATAGAAGCATCTTTGAAAATTCCTGATTTGTCAAATAGAAAAGTGGTATTAAAGGCACGTTGTGAGAAGGAGTATTTTAGCTATTTGTTGACAAACAACAAGGTAAATCCTATCAATAAAAAACAAGAATTATTTATTTCAGATAAAAAAGATAGTAATTCTCATGGGTATGGTATTGAAAATATTAGAGAAATTGTCGATAAGTACAATGGAGAATTGGATATCTCTTATACTGAGAGTGAATTTTCTTTATTTCTTTATATTAGATTATTTTAGTCTAAAATTAAGATTGTTTTATATTGATTTAAAGTTATTTCATATTAATTTAAAGTTGTATTAACTTATAATTAAATATTTGCACATATATTCATTAACTTAAAGTCTAATCAAATGCGATATTTTTCTTTACCTTAGTAAAAAGGGGTGTGTCTCAAAATAAACTTTTTAGTTCATGAGGCACACTTTTTTGTATGAAATCAAATGTATTTTTATCATTTCAACAATGAAAAAGAGACTTATCTCTCTATTTTGAGACAACCTCTTTTTCTATTAATTACTCTCTTAAAAAATATAATACAACATATAAGATAAATGTCTAACTATACCTATTTCTAATTATACCTATTAGAATACAATACCTTTGCCTTTTCAGTAAACTCCATAACAAAATCTAACTTACTATCTGTATAAGCATCACGATTATGCTCATGCTTCTTCCAAAGGTCTAACTTAAGTTTTTCATACTCCTTCGCAACACTTGGGTGGTCAATTAAGTAATCTCTAAAAAACAACTCATCATTATCACCTATATACCTTATATGCAAATGAAAAACTCGTTCTTCAAATCCATCCACTGTATACCCTTTATTGAATGAAAGCCTACTATTACTCTCAGACATGCAAATATATCCACTCGATTCAATCAGCTCTTTAATATCTTTCATATTATAATCAGGGATTATTTCAATCAGTATATCAACAATCGGTTTGGCATAAATCGTACTCACAGAAGTACTTCCAATATGACTTATTCTAACAATTTTTTGCATTGGCAATATTTCAGTTAGTCTATATTGTTCTTCTTTAAACCAATTTTTCCAACATTCTTTATGAGCAGTCAAAAATATAGGAAACAACTCCCATAATTCCTCTAAAGTCATATCTTCCAGTTTCTTTTTCATTAGTTACCCTCTTTTAAGTTTTCACTTTATATTCTTTCTTTTTAAATTTTACTTAGTTAACATTTAACTTTATTTTTTATAAGACCATTTTTATAATTATATAAATTTTTCTAAATTTAGTTTTTAATGTGTCATAGCAGATTTTCACTTTTCTTACACTTTTGTATCTCTTTAAATAACTGCTATCAAAATCCCATTTGCATTTATAATTAAATTCTATTCTTCCCAAAATATCGCAATTAAAATATATTAATTAAAATATCCCAATAAGAATATCTGAAAAATCTTTTACCTATTTTTTTCAAGCATCTTGTCACCATTGCTCATACAATGACGTAACTTTTAGTACAATATAAATATATCATTAGTCCACATAAACTCATTAATACATATATCCAATTCTTTTCTTCAAACTCTTTTACATCTAAGATATTTATATTTTCATTTTATCCTATCAACTCTTTAATTCTATTTCAAATTATCAATTTTGTAATTATCAAGTCTTTATTAAACCTTACATCATCTCTATAAAATATGGGATGTATGCTCTTTACATAGATTTTCCATCTTATCATACACAACACCACTATCTCTCTCGTCTGTCATAGTAACAATTACATCACTTGGCTTTAGAACTGTTTTACCTCTAGGAATAATTTCTTCCCCACCCCTTTGAATCGCTACCAAAAGACAATTTTCCGGCCACTGTACATCCTGAATTGCCTTATTTGCAACAGGAGAACCAAACATAACAGAGAACTGGTCTAGTATCTTCTCTCCCCTATCTTTAGGTGCAGGTTCTCCATTTTTCTCAAGTAACCTCTCAAGAAGACTTTCATAAATAGGTTTAGATTTCATAAGTGTAGCCACAATATATGCCACAATCGAAATTACTGATAGTGAAAGCATTTGACTAACAGAACCTGTCATTTCAAAAATCAATATAATTCCAGTCAAAGGGGCACGCACAATAGCTGTAAAATATCCTGCCATAGCCAAAAGTACAAAATTATTGACATAATCTGGATTCATTCCAAAAACTTTAACACCTACCATTCCAAATATTCCACCTATAAATGCTCCTAAAACAAGCAGTGGAAAAAAGATTCCCCCTGGTGCACCTGACCCAAAACTGACAGCCGAAAATATAAAACGTATAACAAAAATCAAAACAACCATTCCAAAAATATATTCATGACTTGTAAGTGCTTCAACTAAATTGTGTCCACTTCCCAACACTTCGGGCATTACAAACCCAAGAATACCAGCCATTATAAATGGAATCAACAGTTTTCCAAATGTACCGATTTTAGGAATCTTCTTATATAAAGACTGCACATATAGAGTAAACCAATTATAAAATGCACCCATAACTCCAAGAATAACACCTAAAATCACTATTAACCCATAATAATCCTGTGGCAATACATTGCCAATATCAAACTGGAACACAGACTCTATTCCTAGGAAATTGGCTGAAATATAGTCTGCTGTCAAAGATGCTGTCATCACAGAAATCAAAACAGATACTGAAAAATTTTTATGGACTTCTTCAAGTGAAAACATAACACCTGCTAGTGGTGCATGAAAGGCTGCTGATAACCCAGCACTTGCTCCACAGGTTAATAGGAATTTTTCCTCTGTCTTCCCTCGGTCAAGAGCTCTAGAAATACCTTTCCCTGCCATAGCACCAAGTTGAATGGAAGGTCCTTCTCTTCCTAAGGCAAGACCACCCATAAGTGACAAAAATCCTCCGACAAATTTTGTTGGCAATACACGCCACCATACCTGCTTAATTTTTCCTGTCATTTCTCCCTCAAGTTGAGGGATACCACTTCCAGAAATCATTGGTTCCCAATCTACTAACTTTGATACAAGCCACGCAAGTACTGCAAGCACTGCAAACCAAGCTATTATTTTTATAGTAGAACCTTCTACAAACTTTAGAATCTGATTAAGCCAGACACCAGCTTTCCCCAGAAGTATCCTATATAAAAGTACAACCAAACCAGCTACAGCACCTACCATGAGTCCTTCTCCAATTAAAATTACCTGAAAATGCTCTGCCCGTTTGATAACATGAGATGTATCCTTTTTCATGATTTTCCTCCTTCACCCAATAATTCTGTACACCATCAACAAAGATAACTTTTAATTTACTAAATATAGAAGAATTTATTACTTACTATTTATATTTAATAAATACATCTAAATGATGATGTAATGCAAATACTAAGTAATTATTGATATATAATTTTATTGTATTTACTACTGAATCAATAATACAATACATTTTCAGAAAAATAAAGAAAAGATTAATATAATCAATCTCACTTGATTTAACTCCACCCTCATTACATGCAATCAAAATATCCTTACAAACTGATTCTCCTGTAAGGTCTCTACTATTGATACTTTCTATGTATTGCCCTATTACTTACAAAAGTGTTTCGCTAGCAGTAGACACTTAATTTATACTAATACTCCACAATTTATATAATTATTATTCATATAGTTACTTGTTTTTACTGACAAATTTAAGTAACAAAATAATCCATTTGAATAACAAAAAATAAGAGATAAAGGCAATCTATTTAAGCCTTTACCTCTTATTTTTACTGTTTTATTAGAACTGATGCTTACACTCTGTAAATTCGTAAACATCCATTAGTGCTTCACCAAATCTTTGATAGTGTACTACTTCCCTTTGACCTAAGAATTTCAATATATCTTTTAAATCAGGGTCATCAGTTAAATTTATTAATTGATAGTACGTAGCCAATGCTTTTTGTTCAGCAGCCATATCCTCATGTAAATCCGTTACCGAATCGCCAAAGACATTAATATAACTTGTAGTAAAGTTTACTCCATTAGAATCTACTGGCTGAAGACCATGTCCAAAAGTAGCATAATTACTTCCAAGCCCAGCAGCTTTAAGTTCTTCTGGAGTACAATTACCTATTAATTGATATAACATTGAAGAAATTATCTCAACATGAGCCATTTCTTCTGTACCTATATCAGTTAAAAGTGCGCGAGATTTTCCAGTTGGCATAGTATATCTTTGTTGAAGATATCTAGTTGCAGCTGCCAGCTCACCATTAGGTCCTCCCAACTGAGTCATGATATATTTTGCCATTCTAGGGTCTGCTTGTCTTATGTTAACTGGATGTTCCAGTGTTTTTTGATAAATCCACATATTATCTTACTCCTCCTTAATATATATTAATAATAAATTTAATTTTAATATTGTATAATTTTATTTATAAAATGATTTATCCCATGGCCAAGGTTCAGATATCCATGACCAAGGATATTCACTTGATTCATACCCAAAATTAGTTAATGCTCCATATCTAGACTCATAATCACATACAGCTTGTGTAAATTTATCGCAGTATCTGTTGTATGAATCAAGTGCCTTCTTATCCTTTGGATTATTGTCTAAATATAAATTTAATTCTATACAAGCAAATTGATATTCTGAAATTCTCTCTAAAAGCTCTCTTCTATTTAATGACATTAGTACATGTTACCCCCTTTTTTAGCTCTAACTCTGTTTTTAGGATTTGCATATAGCCAATCATTATAGTTATTTGACTCTATTAAATCGAGTTCAGGAAATAAAGTACCTCTTTTTAATGCTGTTTTTGAATTGTATGTGTCATTGTAAATTTGACGATTAATGTATGGTCTAGCAAATTCACAACAATAATCTTGTCTATCATCTTTTAAATATCCCATTAATTATCCTCCTTAATTTTTAGAATTTTAAAATAGTATTGTTTTAAAAATTGTATACTGATTCTATATTATAAGCAGTAGTTTTAATAGACCTCTAATAAAATTAAATGAGTATCTTTTTTGTTCTTATGTTATTCTTAAAAATTGGTGTAATTAAACTAATCTTTTATAAATATCTATTTGAAATAATTAATATAGAGTTTATACAATTTTTTATGACTTAATTACTATTTACTATATATTATTCATTTTCAGATAAAATGTGATTGTATTTTATCTAAAGCAATATAAATATACAATTTAATACTATTTTTGCTTATTAAGAAATTGATATTAAAATATTTTAAGTTATATTATTTAATTTAATTTGAGAATATAGCCTTAACACCTCTATATTCATATAGCTTCTTAATACTTGTACATTTATAAATTCTCTTAATAGCTATACAAAAATAAAAAAAGAATAGGATATTTTTCCTACTCTTTTCTCTATATTTATACATAATATTAAAAGCATTCATTTTTAATATATATTTTTGATTTTCTTTTTATTTTAATATATATTTTTATTTTAATAAATCTCTTTAATTTTCTTCTTCTATATCAGAACCAAAAGGAATCCATGCATTACCAAACTCTTTATCTTTAAATAAATAAGCTAATCCAGTTATTTGCTTCAATCTAAGAATTTCATCAATTTCCATACCGAGATGCTTTGATATCCATTCATCAGATTTTCCAATTTCACAAAGTTCAGTTATAATTTTGCTCATTAAATCTACATTATGAGAACCCCTTGCACGATTGTGTCGAATAGTACTTGCCATTCTCTCCTCAATAGATTTATCAATTACTGAAACAGGAAGAAGTCCATTTTCTCTATCATATATATCCTCATTTTCAAGCATTATTCTATAACGATGAAAACCATCTACAATAACATACTTGTCTTTTTCCTGATTATAATAACAAACAATTGGCATTGTATAACCATCTTCTTTTATACTTTTGTACAACAACTGCATTTCTGGTGGGGCTACTGCATTTGGATTATAGTCGTTAGATTCTATTTTTTCAATTGGTACTGCGATGATTCCATATACAGGACTTTTATATTCCATAGTATCTTAACTCCTATCTAATGGATTTTTTCATATTTTTTCTTAATATATTCTGTTCTAATTTTTTGTTCTTTTGTAGGACCAAATCCCATAAACTTACACATATGGTCATTTTTTAAAATACAATAACACATTCTTTTCCAACTTGGTATATCTTTGGTAAATTTAATATCATCTGTATCATCAGGTATATCATCCAAAAATATGACCCTACTTTTTTTATCTTTTGTATGATTTGAAACTCCATTTAACTCTATTTTATAACCTTTTCTCATCAATTCATGTATAACGATTTCTGGCAAACCACCTCCTGTATTATGCCAAAAATCAATAGATGTTGAAAATTTTTTAATATAGCTATTTCTTATATTTTCAGGTAAGGTATCAAGCAAAAAATAGGTAAAACTTTTCCAGGTATGCCCATATGGCAACTTAACACTACGATATCCCATAGCTTTTGTTTTTCCATAAATAGAAGTAAAATTAACTCCTTGTACTCTAGCAACCAATTTCATCCATACCTCTGGGTCTAATACCCTATATAAATTTAAACTCTCTTTAGCTGAATCATTAAAAGGTGATGCTACTCTCATTTTTCTTGGAGCTACTCCAGCTTTATAGAATAAATCATAAATTTTATTGTAATCATAGTTAAATTTATAATTGGCTAGCCAGACATCTTCTATCTCCCAATCATATATAGGTGATGCTGTCCAGACATTTTTAAATTCCTTCGTTATCCAGCACTTTCCTTTATATCCATGCTGTTTATTTACAATAGAACAATAACGTTGTAGAGATTCTGATGCTCTAGTTCCTAATAAGCAAACAACTTTTGCACCTTCGTGTATATCTCTAATCCACCTACCAAATTGTTTTGCCAAACTTTCTTGTCTCATTTTATATTTATAGTAAGTAAAAGGATTATTTTTTTGATTTATTATGTATTCTTTGACTGGCATTTCTCTTACCCATAAATCTTCTTTCTCATCATCCCATGGATACCAAAACATTTCATAATTTCCTACAGCAGTTCTTGTAGCCATTGGTAAACACACCCAATATGGTTCAATATCTTCAATATTCTCCTCAAATACTTTTTCAACATATTCAGTAGTCATACTATATTGAGCCTCAAAATCTTGATGAAATACTCCTATTTTGGAACTTATATTATTCTTTCTCTTATAATCCAAAACTAAATTTAGCAGTAAACCACTATCTTTTCCTCCGCTAAAAGATACATAGATATAATCAAATTCATTGAAAAGATAAGAAAGTCTTTCTTGAAAAGCTTCAAATACATCGGATTCTAAATATCTCTTATCCATTTGAATTCTCCCCTTTCAACTAGAAGTTTATAAAACCTTACAATGCAATATTATTATGCTTTTTTAGCAGTAATCAGCATAAATTATACATTATTTAAATACACAAATCCAACTAAACACGTATAATTATAATATAATTATACTTTTGTATTATAAACTATATTTTATCATTATTTTACATTTTTTTCCAATATATATAAATATCATATTTTTCTATAATCCAAAACTAGCTACTTTATACTTACATATTAGTCTAATAAAACATAAAAACTTGACATACTATTGTCATAATTACTTTGCTATACTCAAAAGTAAAAACGGAGGTAAATTTTAATGTATGAACGTATGCTTGATAAAAGCAATAAACCTTGCTTGTCTCAAATAATAGAATACATAGGTAGAGATGGATATGCACGCTTGTGTAAGTTGGAAACTTACCTGGAAACTCAATATAATTTATCAAGAGAACTTCGATTTCCTTTTGGAAATAATTATGGTTGGGGTTACAAATATAGCCATAAATCTTTTCATTTATTTTATGCTTTTTTTGAAAAAGGTGCATTTACTGTTATGATTCAAATAGGCGATAGGCAAGTTCCATCAGTAGAAAAAATACTAGTTGCTTTAACACCAAAAGCTAAAGAGCTTTGGGTGAATGGTTATCCTTGTGGCAATAATGGAGGTTGGATTAAGTATCGTATTTTAGAAGATGCAGACTTACTTGACATTATTCAGTATATAAGAGCAAAAAAAGCTCCACCTAAACAAAATTAACTTTTATTTTTTGTTATTTAAATGTAGTATATATAAATTCAATTCTTGCACACTTTAGAAAACAATAATATAAAAAATATCTACTACTTTATTTCTATATCCAGTTCTGGAGTTTTTAGTATTTTTATTCTTATTATATTTATATGTATTTTATTTGTTATGAAATACCTCGTATAAAGAAATGAACCCTGTTATAAGAATTCATTTCTTTATACTATTTATAACTTATTTTTAAGAAGAGTGTTTATAGTAATATACAGTATCTTTTCCTATAATTTTAGAGCCAAGCTTTACCCAGTCACTACCATAGGTAGATTTTATTTGAGAAATATCTGAATCTGTTGATTTAACAATAAGACCATAGTTAGGGATAAAAAGATTTGATTCTTTGCCTTCACTTTTGAAGTATAGTTTACCTCTATATAACCTTAACATATTTTCATCCATTTCCCATGTTAAGTTAACTCCATTAATTTTATATGGAGTAGATGTGTTAACAAATATATAATCATTAAAGTTATTTTGTAATCTTAAATTGCCACCACCATTTTTTGTTTCTATTATATAATCATAGGCATCTATGTTACATTTTAATATTGCATGTGGCATATTAGTGGTTTTAAATACATAAACTTTATGTTTATATTCTAATCCATCATCCCAATTATCTTTATTATCACTAATTAAATTAACATAATTAATATGTGCCTTATTAGGATTACTACCAGGCTTATTAGGATTACTACCAGGCTTATCATTAGGAATATTTCCAAAAAAATTCCCATAGAACAAGGAATATGCATCCTCTTTTCTATCTTCCATACCTAAGTAAGTGTCATAATCTGTATTATAATAATACTGTCCACATCTTCTTATAATTCCAGATATATAAGAATCAATTATTAAATTAAATGAAAAACCACAATGTCCACATTGATCAATAGTAATATTATTAATCTTATAACTACCACCACCCTTGCATTTAAGACCTACTTTTTGTATTTTCTCGATTTTAACATTATTTATACTAGTTCCTATCGTAATTTCCATACCATTTTGACACTTAGATACTCTACTGTTAGAAATAATTGTATCAACTCCTACATCCATACCTATCCCACAAGAGGAAACTGTAATATCGTTTACAATTGAATAATAGGGTATTTGAATTCCTGTGCCCGAAAAACCAGTTATATAAAGGTTCTCATAATGACCTAAACCTTCTATTAGATCGCTATCAACATATGTAATAGCTGATACATTCTTCATTTCTTCATTTTTATTATTTTTATTAATAATCATTTCATAATGATAATGTGGATTCCCTTTTGTTGGTGGCTCATCATTAGTGAGTACCTCACAGCTATCAGAATAAAAACTTATATTTTTAATACATTGTTTTCTTCCTGTCAATGTAATAATACTCATATTAGGAACTCCATGTGTTATAAATTCTGTAGCAGATGTTGATGAATCAGAATCTCCTAGTAAGGTTATTTCTGTATTAATCGTAATACCAGTTTTAAATAAGTATTTACCTTTTGGGAAATATAAAACAGAAAACTCTGTTTCTTTTTTACTAATAATATCCTGTAACTTAGCCCCTACATCTTCTGTACCATCATTTATAATACCTCTTTCTAATACATTAATCCATTTTTTATTTTTAATTTCTTCCATAATATTATCTATTCCTTTCTTATTTACCTAACACCAAAATTTTACAAACTTCTTAGCATCAAGTTAGATTTTTATAGTTGCCCATTACCACTCTAGCATTACATTAAAGCTATAGTAACTAATCCATTAGCAAAACACTTTTGTCCAAATATCATCTATCTATTAACTTGAAATAGTGTACAGTTATTCCAACCTCTACCTCTTCATTAATTTTCTCCCATATTCCACCATAATGACTAGAAAGTGTATTTTTATTAGGAATAGTTGTTGACATAATGTCGCCAATCTCTTGTCTGTGCATTTTAAGAACATTATCATTACTATTTATATACATATTCCCTTTTTTTATATTAATTTTGTCACCATAATCTTCTTCAGATGTACCAATTCCATTGATACTACTTAGCTTTCCGTTATAAAATGTGACAGTTTGACCTTTATTATTGTATATTAAGTTTCCTTTTTCTGACTTAAGAACCATATCAGTAGCATCTATATTACCTGTTAATGAGACATTCTTGGTTTCACATGCTTTCATAAAATATACCTTATGCTTATCTTCCTTGAAATCTTCCCAATTATCTCCATTATCATTTTGCAACATAACATAACATGACTCCATTGAATTTCCATAAAATAGTGAATATGCTTCTTCAATTCTATCTTTGTCGTCTAACTTTAAATAATCCTCATAGCTAAGATTAAAATAATACTGTCCACATCTTGTAATCTTTGCAACTATTCGACATTGTGATATTGAATCAAACTGGAACCCACAATATCCACATTGGTCAATTGTAGTATTTGTAATAAAATTTGAACCCTTACCAATACTTTTAATACCAGTCTTCCCTACTTCTTCCACTCGCATATTACTTAGAAATGTTCCAGTTGAAATTTCCATTCCATAATCACATCCCCAAGTCTTTCCATTAGTAATTATTGAATTTTCTCCTGTACTAATACCACTATTACATGAAAAAACAGTAATATCATTTACTGTAGAATTATTAGGCATCTTAAGTGCAATTTCACCGAAACCACCAAAGTCTACATTTTCATAATGTCCAGGTCCTTCTGATACATTTTCACATACAATTGCTGATATACATTTCCCTTTGTGTTCACTTTTGAATATTATTTCATGATGAAATCCTGGTTCACCATTTGCAGGAGGCTCACTATAACTAGCAGTATTACAGTTATCTGATTGAAAAGAAATACTTTTAATACAATGCTTTACTCCCTTTACTGTTATCATTGTAAAACTTTCCATTGCCCCATTCTCTACTTTTTTTTCATCAAATTTACCAGAAAATTGTGTTGCTCCTGAATGAAAATATGGATTATTTGGATTATTTGACCTAAAATATGTGTCTCCACATAGTGTTAATCGTTTGTTAATCTCTATACCACTTGTAAATAAATATTTCCCTCTTGGAAAATATATAATAGAGTCTTCTGGTGCAACATTTATAATTTCTTGCACCCTAGAACTTACATCTTCTGTTTCATCTCTACAAACTCCATAATCTAAAACATTAATCCATCCATCTGTTTCTTTAATTATTATAGGTTCTCCCATAATTCACTACCTCCTCATTTTGAAACTAATCATTTATTTTTTTATAATAGTACATAGTTTCTCCATTAACTGTTTTTACACCAATTTGTTCCCATGTCCCACTATGCAATTTACTTATCTCTTCTTCTGAATCTAATATTGAAGATATAACAGAATTCTTTTGTAATCTAGGAACCACTAAATCTTTTCCACCATCATCTACATAAAGTGTATTGTCAATTATCTTAAGTAAATCACCTTGATTTACATCAGAAACTTGAACTCCGCCTACAGAACAAATCTCACCATCATAAAACTTATAAGTATTTCTACCATTTTCTAATAGCAAGTTACCTTTTGCACATTGTATAAAGCT
>NZ_OEZH01000039.1 GCF_900243075.1 Clostridioides difficile | reverse complement strand
TTAGGATATTTAAATTTTGTATAGTCCTCAATAGATTTTAAAAACGGTATTAATGTTGTAGTATCAGTAGGTTGATGTCCTGAACTTACCCAAACTATATATTCTGAATCTACACCAAATTGTATATTATATGCTGGTTTAAGTTGTCCATTTTTCATATGGTCTTCTTTCATTCTCATAAAAGTTGCGTCATTATCCGTTTTAGAATAACTATTTCGTTCACCCATTATATGAAGGTCTTTAGTATATTTTTTCAATCTATCAATATAATTATTTAATTGCTCTATAGATTTTTGAACGATAGATTTTTTCTTTCCTTTTCCATGAACAAATATTATATTTGATTCTTTTGATATTTTTTTTAGTTTCTTTAAA